>JAAXXM010000046.1 GCA_013334475.1 Candidatus Saccharimonadota bacterium
TTAGAACGCTACGTATAATACTCCAAACCGGACTTATACCTACGCCCGCGGTGATACAGACCAATGGCCCGCCAGTGTCTTCGAATAGAAATCCGTAGGGACTACTGGCCATGAATACGTCATCAACACTTAGTTCGCATATCCGTTTTGAATAGTCGCCAATAGATTTGACTGTTATTGATATAAAATCATCAGTTGGTAAACTGGACAGGCTATAGGCCTTTCCTTCTGGGACGCCAAGTTCGGGAAAGTAAACGGTAATATACTGACCTGGATTAAAGTCATAATTGGCCTTATTATCAAGAGCGACGAACTGGATTGTCGTAGTGTCATTAGTTTCTCTGATAGTTTTTATTACCCGATACTTTTCCATAACAACCTTAGCGAACAACGCACATCTTTACGTATTTGCTCATTTTTTTCCTAATAGTTTCCATTTCGGCATCCGAATATGCGAACTTCCGCGTGAATTGTGGATTTAACGTTTTAGCGGGCATAAACTTTTGCAAAGCGAATCGTTCGGCGCCATTCACCATCTTTCCGATTTCATCAAAATCTTTAACATCTAATAATTCCTTAACGACTGTTGTCCTGAATTCGTGATCTACGCCCGATTTAATAATTAAACTAATACTATTTTTTATGGCATCGCCATCAACTGGACGCGATGCAATCGTAGAATACTTCCATAATGGACCCTTGATATCCATAGCAATAAAGTCAACATCATTGTTGGCAATAATCTTTGACAACATATCAGGCCTAGTACCGTTGCTATCAAGCTTTACTAAAAATCCCAATTGCTTAATGCTATGTATAAATTCCGGTAGATCATCGTGTATGGTGGGTTCGCCACCACACACGACAACGGCATCAAGTTTTCCTTGGCGTTTTTGCAAAAAATTAAACACATCCTCAATCGGCATTGCTGTCGGATGACGCTCTGGCAGAACCAGCTCGGCGTCGTGACAGTAGCCGCACCTGAAATTACAGCCCACGGTAAATATAACTGCCGCACTATGCCCGGGATAATCGATTAACGATAGTTTTTGGATACCACCAATGATCATCGCTTTATGGCAAGCTTTTTTGGCTTGGAATTAACATTGTAGTGTTTGCGCATGTCAAATTCTGCCCGTTTGCCATCGTTCCACTGGCTAATCGGTCGCAGGTAACCGACAATTCGCGAATATACCTCACACTGCTCGCCACAGATTTCACAAGTATGTTGTTCGCCTTTAATATAGCCGTGATTTTTGCATATACTGAAACTTGGAGAAAACGTAAAATATGGTAAATGGTATTTTTCACAAATAGTCCTAACCATACCTTTCAAAGCCTGGCTGTCCGAAGCTCTTTCGCCCAAGAAAAGGTGTATAACTGTTCCGCCAGTGTATTTTGTCTGCAAATTATCCTGTAAATCCAGCAGTTCAAATAAATCATCAGTGTAATTTACGGGCAGGTGAGTAGAGTTTGTATAAAAAGGTGATTTTACTGATTTTCCACGTCCATTTGCAAAAAAAGCGTCATCATACTTTTGCTGATCTAATAACGCCAATCTGTATGACGTGCCTTCAGCCGGAGTGGCCTCTAAATTATAGTTGTTGCCAGTGTTTTGCTGGTACTCGATTAAAGTATCGCGCATATAATCCAAGACTCTTTCGGCAAATTCCTTACCAATATCCGAACCGATATCAACACCAAGTAGATTTTCAACAGCCTCATTCATACCAACCATACCGATAGTAGAGAAATGGTTGACCCAATAGGTGCCTTTGCCTGATTTTACATCCGCTAGGTAGTGCTTGGTGTAAGGATAAAGGTTACTCTCGGTTAAACGCTCAAGTAGCTTGCGTTTAATCTCTAAGCTATCCCTGGCAATATCCATAAGTTCACGAACACGGATCATAAAGGATGCCTCGTCCTTGGCTTCAATACCTATTCGCGGCAAGTTCAGAGTAACTACACCAATAGATCCAGTCAGCGGGTTGGCACCAAATAATCCTCCACCACGATGAGCTAACTGACGGTTATCGATTCGCAACCGGCAACACATCGAACGCGCATCACTAGGATCCATGTCTGAATTGATAAAGTTTGAAAAATACGGAATGCCATATTTCGCCGAAGCCTCCCAAAGGCTATCTACAACCGGATTGTCCCAATCAAAGTCTTTGGTAATGTTATAAGTCGGTATAGGGAAGGTGAAAACCCGTCCACTAGCATCTCCGTCGGTCATAACCTCCAAGAAAGCCTTGTTTAATATATCCATTTCTTTCTGGTATTCACTATATGTCGTATCCATGTATTCGCCTCCAATAATGATAGGGCTGTCTTTGTAGTATGAGGGTACCGTTAAATCCATAGTGACGTTCGTGAATGGAGTTTGGAAACCAACACGGGTTGGAACGTTCACATTGAATACAAATTCCTGAAGAGCCTGTTTTACTTCCTTATAGTTCAAGTTGTCGTAGCGAATAAAAGGAGCCAGTAGCGTGTCAAAGTTGCTAAAAGCCTGCGCTCCCGCTGCTTCGCCCTGCAGTGTATAAAAGAAATTTACTACTTGCCCCAAAGCCGAGCGAAAATGCTTGGCAGGTTTGCTGGCAGTTTTTCCGACAACGCCAGTAAAGCCTTGGCGCAGCAAGTCAAGCAAGTCCCAACCCACGCAATAAACTGAAATAATGTTTAGGTCATGGATATGCAGATCACCAGATAAGTGTGCGTCACGAATATTGGCAGGGTATATCTTATTCATCCAATAAGTCTTGCTGATCTCACTTGATATATAATTATTCAAACCCTGCAGCGAATACGACATATTGCTGTTTTCTTTAACTTGCCAATCCAGCTTGGCTAAGTATTTATCGACTAGATCAACGTGTGAAGACAGAGCGATTTCTCGCATTTTTTGATGTTGGTCGCGATAAATAATGTAGGCCTTTGCGGTTCTTTTGTATTTCGAGCTTAACAAAGTACTCTCGACCGCGTCTTGAATTTGTTCTACGCTCAACACATTTGACTGGATCGATTCAAGCAGTTTTACGACACGTTTGGTAATTATATTGGCCTCCCTGGAGGTAAACTCTTCGGTAGCGTTACCAGCTTTTGTTATCGCGTCTTCGATTTTTGTCACATCGAATCTGACTTTTCGACCATCACGTTTTGTTACTTTTATTTCCATATACCCTCCGTTTTGTTGCATCGATAAAAAACCTGATTGCAACCAGTTTTTAATTTATATTTTTGACCTCGTCGAGGCGGGTATATTGTTACAAGTAACGTCTATATCCTTGCTCGAGAAAAATAAGTAACAGGCAGTCTGACTTATCTATTTTCATAGCTTCACAGTTGCGGCACAGCGTGGAATCTCACCACTTTTTCCCTGTACGATGTCGGAGTCTGAATTCCGATACTTACCGACGCTGCTCATACGGCATACACCATATGTAGCGTGTAACT
>JAAXXM010000020.1 GCA_013334475.1 Candidatus Saccharimonadota bacterium
CAACCGACTGGACATGACCAACCTCAGAAAATTCAGGTTGAGCAAACAAATTTCCAATTCCGCTCATATATAGTTCGTCACCGATAGTGGCAATGCCTAAATTATGAGTTAGCTCCACTAGACTATCGACCGCACTGCGAATCGCTCGGCTGGCATGCTCGCTCTGATTCGATACTCTCGCCTCAAGAGCGCGAAAACTACGATCAGGCGCAGTCAGTAGTTGTTTGTCGTAGCCCTCATTAATCATATTAACGTAAAACCTGTATCCAAGATCAGTTGGAATTCGTCCAGCACTAGTATGTGGCTGTGCAATCAAACCCATTTCTTCAAGTTTCGCCATTTCACTGCGAATCGTCGCACTAGAAACCCCAAATAATTTTGCTAGCATAACACTACCTATCGGTGCCGCAATTTCGGCATGCTGCTCGATAATAGCAGCTAGAATCTGAATTTGACGCTCTGTCATAGGCTAATTATAAACTCATCTGGCACTCGGTGTCAACGAGTGCCAGATTGATATTTATTTAGTGCATAGGATATAATCTATCTATGGACTATCAAGCAAAAGTTGCCAGCATAAAAACATGGCTTGGCACTGGTTCGATAAATATTTTCGGCAAGCCGTTTTCGGGTAAGGATACTCAAGCAAAACTGATCAATGCGGTTATCGATGGTAACGTAATCGGCGGCGGCGATATACTAAGAAGTCAAGAGTTACCCAGCCGATCACGTGAAGCTATCTTGCATGGCACGCTCATCCCCTCGGACGAATACGCTGACATAGTTTTACCTTTCTTAAGTAACGAAATCTTTATCGGAAAACCCCTTGTTCTCAGTTCAGTAGGCCGATGGAAAGGCGAGGAAATTACCGTTTGTGATGCCCTTTCACAATCTGGCCATCAAATAAAGGCCGTAATTCACCTAAGTATCAATAACCAAGATTCTATCGATCGCTGGCAAATGCGCAACCAAAATAATGATCGCCATAATCGCCATGATGACACATTAGATATACTAAGAATTCGGTTAGAAGAATACAGAGATAAGACCGAACCCGTACTTGATTACTATGAACAAATCGGAATATTAATCGAAATTGATGGTAGAAAAAGTCGCGAGCAAGTACATGATAATATTCTTGAGGCTCTTTATCGTTTATCGGCTCAAGACTAGGCGGGCTTTCGAGAACGTTTCTTCCCTGCACCGAACCGCCTGTCGAATAAATCTCCTATCCAAAAACCTGCGGTAATGCCGACTGCCAGCAGGTACAAAGGCACAGGAGCAATCAACCAATATATCCCATCGTTTGATGACTGAGCCGAACCGCTAGCCGCCCGTACACCATTAACCCGGACTGAAGCATAGGTAAACGCTATTTGCCCATCCCTATCACTAACTCTTACATAAACTTTATAAATTCCAGGGGCCACGTAGCTAATTGGTAGGGTAAGATAACCAGTACTCGATCTACTAAATAGAGATCCCTCCTTTTCGTCGCCTAAGTCCATCGAAATAGCATACGGACCTTCGCCACCCCATATCATCAAACCCAACTTTTGACTTGTATCTGCTAAGAATAGTCTTGGCAGACAGACTATAGCGATACGTACCTCGCCACCAACCGGAAATTGATTACCACTACTCAGATCATCGCAACTATCAAGATAATAATTGACAATAATGGATGGATTCTCTGGATTGCCTGGATTAACAGGTGAAATTGATGGCTTTTCTGGCTCTATGGTCGATTTATTATTATAAACCACGATTGAAGGAGTATCCGGACCGGCCTGGTTCAAGTTATCGTAGTTTCTAGCCTTTATAACGTTCGAACCGACGTATACTTGGATAGCTAGGCTAAAAACTCCCTCACTTGAACAGGTAGCAGATCCAGCTGGAATATCATTATCAGTAACAGACACGAATGTATAAGGCTCACAATTTCCACTAATAACAAGCGAGCTCCGATCCTGATATCGACTACCGTCTTTCGGATCGGTAATAGTCGCTCCAATGGACGGAGCTGGACCATCCACAACCGCGCTAACCGTTAACGAATTAGATTGGTTAACCGCGCTTACTGAAAAAGTAGTGGCTGACATGAATAGACCAGTCAGAAGCAAAATAATCATCAGAGATAGATGGGAGGTGTGACTATGATGGACTAACTTACCAGTATTCTTGTGCTCAATTATGCGAAAAAAACGTAATTTTGAGCGACTGCTATGGATCGGTTTGACGATAGCTTTCCTGCTACTCTTCTTTGTTTTTGAATTGATGTTTTTTATTTTGATCTTCATACTTTTTTGCTTTTTCAATTATACGTTTATTATACACTCTTATTAATCTCCTTAGCATTAAAGACAGTAAAATGATAATGGCTAAAACTGATATAATTAACTTATATGGAATGACCCAAAAGTTAGTCGAACTGATGATAGCTTGACCTTGTGTTCCGTAGCCTAGTGTTAAATTCGCGGTATAGTAGCCAAATAGCCAATAAGTATCCCAATTTGATTCAAACCTCCTGACACTATTAGGTAAAACGTTTGACATATCTTTATTAACATCAAGCGACGCGACCAAGCTACCGAATATGTCTTTAATCTCAATATTGCCACTTGGCTTAACATGTACATTACCTTTGTTCTCTATTCTTGTGACAAACTTTATCGGCCCATTCTCAAAAAAATCATTTTGACTTCTATCAACTGCTGTAAAGAATTCTTTTAAGATTGCCTGCTCATTAATTGCTCCGTCGACTCTAATTAGTAATAACAACCCTGCGCTAGCATTCATACCAACACCACTGCTATCAAGCTCTGGGGCTAGTCCAGAAAAAACAATCGCGCCATAATGACCGCCTGGCTCCGCATCATCTGGTACGTTAATAGTCAAGTTTACACTTAGAGTAGTTTGGGCCTTGACTATCACCGATTGCGGTAAACCACTTACCCAGGATTGAATTGATATATTATCTGATGAATTGCTATCTAATGTTAGTTTTGGTGTACCGGTCTCATCTAGAGCACTAAAGTCTTGAACGGAATTATAATAGGTTAAATCCGAGGCTGTTACATTAGTCAATTTATAATCAATAATGTAACTCTCTCCCTTAGCTGCATTTAGCTCTACTCTAGTTGGACTAATTTCAAGACCCTGAGCGGCATTCGAATAAATAGGCGACTGAGCCCGTATGATATTAATCGGCAGGACAACATTAACAAATAATAAAACAATGAATAGATTTCGAACTAATCTCATAATCAATATTATATAGGTAACATGCTATTTATGGGATATGCAGACTAAAAGTTTGCCGTAGCAACGAAAGTCAAGACCGTCGAGTAAGCTCCGGCAGCAGTTGAGCCATCAATATTTGCAATATAACTAATCGTAAAAGTATTGCTGTTTGTGGCGGCCGAAGCAGTAGCTAAAGTTTCACCAGAGGTATTAAACTTAAAGGAGTTGGCCGTTCCGTAACCAGTGTAAGCCGCACCGCTACCGCTACCAGAAACCTCCGAGCCGACATTAGGGGTCGAATTATCTTTCAGATTTATGCCAAATTGTTTAGTGTCGGTTGACGAAGCCGTCGGTGATGATAGCGCCGTAATCGTATTAGCACCAGAGGTTAAGGTGTTGCCACTATACGCCACTGAGTAACCACTAGAAGCGTTAGTCGCGACAGAGAAAGTCGAAGTTCCACTCTTTGTTGAGCTGGTAGAGAGAGTGCCTAATGCAACCGTATCACTAGTGAGAGTGAAAGTTAGTGTTTCATCAACCGACGCAGTGACTGTAATTTGACCGGCTGTTGATGTAGCAACATTACCAGTATCAATAGATGTCGTCCAAGTAGAATCCGAATAGGTGGTTATTCGAAGAAAGAACGTCGAATTTGTCGCACTTGGATTATGGACCGTCGAAAAGTTCACCGTAGAAGCAGCTGAAGGAGAGCCAGTGTTACTATTATTAAGAATTTTAAGAGCGGTCGTGTCGGTCGTATTTATGGTCCAAGTGCCACCAGAGCCTAAATTTGTCGGCTGACCATTAAGGGTTGCCGATCCAGAAGAGAATCCACTTGCAGCCCCAGTTTGTGTGCAAGTACCACTAGCCGTATCACAAGCCTGAAACGATATTGATTTAATAGTAGTGGATGTTGGTGCCGTAAAGGTAAAGTTATATGATGTGTTGGCACTAGCTACCGAGCTACCTATAACGACGCTGCGGGCTGTTATTTGAGAGGCTGCGGCCAAAGACGGGTAATAGACCGTCAAGGTCGAAATACTAACAGCTAGATAAATCGACTTCTTGAAAAATGATTTAATTTTTGTTTTTTTCATTATAATTGATTATTCCTACTAGGATTATGGTTATAGTTTATCAGTGATATAATAACATAAGCATGAAAAAAACAATAGCATTTTTGTATATATTGTTAGCGGCAATTATAATACAGAGCCAAATACCGATATGTCACGCTCAGCCATACGGAGCGGGATTATATAACGAAGACGTCCCCTACGGTAGTGAAACTTCTTTATCGATTGCGACTAACGGCAACGTGCAAATATCGGTTACTCCAACCGAATCCGGTGCGTTGGCGACCGGACAAAACCAAGTCACAGTCACCTCGACTGATGTTGTTGGTTATAAATTATACATAAGATCGCTAAACAGTACTGATATGGATAATTTCGGCTATAATCTACCTACATCATCTAACGTAGCTTTAGCGCCTCTAGATACCAATACCTGGGGATACAACACTAACGGTTCAAGCGATTTTCTAGGCTCAAGTTTAAGTGACATCTTAATAAAATCAACCGACGGTCCGGTCGGCGAGGGAGAAATTACTACCGTAACTTATGGTATTAAGGTTGATATGGCAAAACCGGCCGGCTATTACACCACTAGCATACTATATACGGCCGTTCCTCAAACCGATTAGAGCTTTTTTATCATTTTTCTTTTCTTTATCAACACTCTGTAAACAACGATCAATCCAGATAAACCCCACGACCAAAAAGGCAAATATATAAAATATATCGTATTCTTATACGAAGGCTTATCACCAAGACTGACCGCATAGACTATTTTGTATATACCTGGCCATATCGGTAAACTAAACTTACCTGCAACTAATCTTATAGTTGATGGCAAAATCAACTTATCATTACTTGAATAATTTATTTGGTTATCAAAAATATCTCTAACGCTAACACTATACTCACTTCGAAAGTGTGTCGTACCTGTATTCTGAATATTTACACTCCAATCGCTATTATCTAGCACCAGCCAAGGTGATGATAGGGACAACAATCTTCCGTCTCTCGTAACGTCACCTTGTACGGTGATATACAATAATGAACCGACTCGCTGGCGAGTCGTTATGGCACCATTTTCGATAATATCACTACTTGCAAATAAACTAACGTATCGCCCACCCGGTTCAGCTGATATTGGTACGCCAATACGATAATCTATCTCCTTGAACTGACCTGGCTTAAGCTCTATGTTTGAGTCCGAGAAATTAACCCAATTTGCTAAATCCGCATCCTCCTCAAAAATATAGTCGTATTGTTCATTAAGTACACCAAACTCTTCGACGCTCATGGTGATTCTTATATTGCTACCCGAGCCATTTGTCACCTTAATCTTGTCCTGATAAGTACTGCCCGGCTGAATAGCAATTTCATTTCTGAGTGGAGTAATCGATATCTTTCCTATATTTTCATCAACCATTTCGGCGGCAACAAAATTTAAACTGACAATTGCAGCAAGACTAAGCAACAATAAAGTGTAGCGAATCGTCTTAGCTCTTAATTTCCCAAGACGTACCATTCCATACCTTCACTGGCTTGATTACCCAATCAGAACCATTCCATACCTTCACTGGCTTGATTACCCAATCAGAACCATTCCATACCTTTATACCGCTAGAGCTTATAACAGAAAAACTATAGGCCGAACTCCAATTACCGTATGCCGCACTACCTCCTGGGTCTATACCTCTAACTCGCCAGTAGTAGGTGCCGAGCGACAGCGCCGATTGCATAGTGAATAATACGGATTGGCCACTAGTAAAGGGATCAGAATTGTCAGGAGAACCCGAAAAACCACTATCAGTACCGGATACCGCATCTGCTATAGCATAGTTTGTATAATAAGCATTTCGACCTTGCTCAATCGTAACCGGCTTAATATCGACACTGTTGATGTAATCTAGCAATTCCTCCATATCAGAGACCGTCCACTGATATTGGCTTGGGTTTGAAGCGACTAGTCCATGGAATACTAAAGATACCCAATAGCCATTTGACACAGCGGCGTCTATCCATCCCTTAACGGCATCTACGCTATCGGTATTCTCGACGCTCTTTCCGTAAATAGACGTAGTTTCATAAGGAGCATAGTTCGCATAGATTCCACTGTAATCACGCATGCCGATTACATATCTTGAAGCCACTTGCCTGGTTAAGGCATTTTGTAAACCGAAGGGCCATGCAATATCAACCGGAGTTACGCCCGTATTGGATATTATTGCAGATTGACAGGTCGAGATCTCGCTTACGATTTGCGATTCTGACAATGAAGTGAGATCGACATGTGATTTAGTGTGATTACCGATTTGCCAGCCAAAATTGACCGTATTAGAAATCTGAGACCATGTTTGATAACCCATTGTACCAACTAAGTCGGAAATTATAAATTGAGTTATAGGAATGCCCCTTGATGTAAAAATCGAGCTATTATTATAGACATTGTCCTCACCGTCATCAAATGAAATAGATACTTTTGGTTGGGTGGCGTCAGTATTAATCTCATAAACCTGAACATTATCAATATAAGCAGTCAGGGTTGAGCTTGTCACCTCTAAGAAATATAGCTGAGCCTTAGCTACCGATGAACCAGTTGGCGTATATGTTCCAGTTATCTGCCATACACCGGCAGAGTTTTTATATGACTTATATTGCCAGGATACCCAGCTATCGCCTGAATCGTATTCGTCAAAAGCCCAGTCTATACTACCGCTGGTTATTGAAGTTAATTTTAGTATAAACGAGAAATAATATGTTTTAGTATAGTCAACATTAAATATAGTCGATCTGCAATATTTGGATGACGAACCGCTAAATACCACCTTTAAGCAATTTGTCGCATTAGGCGCCTGACCCTCTCCGCTGGTATCGATAGTAAAAGTTGAATCTGTTCTCGACCAATTATCGGCCCAACCTCCAGTAATGTTCTCAAAAGAAGGATTGGGTATAAGATTCGTAACAGCAGTACCTACCTGACTTTGAAATACCGGTGATGAGTCAACTTGTATCTGATATCTGATGTCATCGTCATTGTAGTCAATACCAGTAAACTCAAGCGTAGGTGTTGTATCTATCGTAGATGATGTATCGGATGGTGAGTTGAGCTGAACGGTTGGTGAATATTCATAAATAATATTACAATCTTCAAAGATTGCCGTACCAGGAGTTGGAGTTGATGACCATTCATATGTTCCTAGTTGAACATAACAATGAGCAATATTCCACGAGTCTACTGACATTGAGTGAAGCAACGTCCAATATCCATCGATACCTAGTGATGAATATTCGAAATATATAACACCGCTGGTTTCTCTGATCCGCCAATATGCCATCAAATCCGAATCGTATGTCACTGAAGCTAAATTGCCAGCATCCCAAGTTGCGGCGTATAAATTGCCGCCAGAGGCTACGATTAAATAAGCTTCAGTGTACGTCGAGTCGCATACTATCATATGCGTATCGGTTGATGTCGGGTCAGCTATTTGCAAAACATTGACCTGAACATATGATTCGGCAAGATCATAGTTGGCCAAACTACTTAAAACCGTATAGCCGACTGAGCTGACACCAGGAGTTATATTAATGCGCTGGCTGGACTCAAAGACCGAACCACCCGAATCAGAATCAGTCTCCCATATATTTGCGTCGATAGAATTATCGTCAAAATTGTCAAGCAGAGTCTCAGCTTTTGAATTAACAATAAACGAAATAGGGTTAGCCCAATTACCCCAGGCATTTTCCCCTAAGGGATCGATGGCACGAACGCGCCAATAGTATGTACCGGCTGATATAATAGATGTTAATGAATATGTTACTGGGTCACCCGATGCGAATGGGTGACCTAAACTAAAACCAGAATCACTAGCTGAATATGCATTTATAGTCGCAATGCGCTCGAGATTTAAGTTATCGAACCAAGCCGATCCAGCCGCCGCGTCACCCCAAGAGCCAAAACAGCATACAACCTCAGCTATGGTTTGATTAGTTGCGGCCTTAAATATATATTCACAATACGTCCAATCATTAGTTCCGTAGTATAAAGTAGTATCAAATTCATAACCATTAGAGTAAGAGTCGTCCCAGGTTTTAAGATGAAAATGAGCTTGGCCGGTTGTCAGGGCGGTTTTTAGATAACCGGAAAAACGGTAGGTCGCCCCCGGTACTATAACCATTGCTCCACCAGAACGAGAGCCCTCCGACTGATATATACCTTCATCGACTGCGCTAGCCGCAGATATTTTTAATGACTTGCCTCCTAAATATACATAATCGCTTACTACCTCTCTGGTACAACCCGCAACATTATTCAATCTACCGTAGCTGCTAGGTGGATCATAACCAACCGGGTCCGACTCGAAACTAAAGTTTTCAATTAAATTGACGTCTAACCAGGACGAAAAATCATTGTCGATATCAAGTTGAATTTGATACTCTAAATCATCAGATTCAGAATCAGTGCCAGTAAAACTCAACCCTACACTCGACCCGGATACATAATCACCATCAGTCGGCGAATCAAGTACGACCACGGGCAGTGAAGTAGAACTAAGACTAATATCAAAAGCCGAACTACCGTTATCCCTCAGTTGAACATCAAAAGCCATTATTCCGCCGTACTAGACTCGCTCAGACCTAAATGAGACGAGTCCTCATTAGCCGCAACAAAAACATCTTCCGTGTCGTCATACCAAGTGAATGAATAAGCACCGTCGCCAGAACGTGTCGTCGTATCTATAATTTCTCCAGTTGAAGCACGATGTAGGTCTATCGTTACCGTACCGCCATTAGAACCGCTAATCATCCCGGATACCGTCTTAGTAATCGAGTGATAAGTAAAAATTAAATCCAGATAGTCAAAGCTTGCTGCGTTGTTATTGAGGACAGTTCGCCACCTCCTGGAAGTCTGCAGACTCATTCTTTCGGGGTCTTGGTCGTTTGGCCAACGTTTAAACAGTGTCCTAACTTGTGAATAGGCGTGCCTTACTCCAGTTTCGGCATCGGTATATCCAATGTCGACATATGCTAGCTCCCATTGGATGCCACCCTCCGCACTTAACCTCTCAACCAAAACACTTACGCCTGCTGCGTTTCCACCTGCGTTAGTTATATATAGGTATCTAGTGCCAACGGCCGAATAAAATCTATTTGTTTCAGGTAAAGCAGGTGCGATCGATGATATAGTTCTTAAAGAATTTGCTGCACCATCGAAGTAGGCACCAAGATTCCAGAATACTGTATGGTTAGCCGTGCCGTAGCCATCAGTCGGCTTTCCAGCAGTATAGTTGATAATCCAATAGCCGCAAATGTTAAAACCAAGGTCGACAGTGTCAGTCCTGTACACATCCCAGTTGACGGAATTTCTTCCGCGAGCAAACGTAAATGCTGAATTGTTAACCTGCATTGCAGTATTAGAGCCTGCCACCGTTGTGACGTTATCATTCGTATATGCTACGAATGAGCCAGTGCCAATCCTTTGGTATAGACCAGCCAATGGCGCCGCTTGATCCCAAAAAGAGTAAAAGGCTATATTTTTAGTGGTAACCGTCCCCGGCTCCTCAATCCAAAACTCTCTAGCACCTCGCTGATAATCTGATGAAGTCGTTCCACCCATTGGAGATGCTATTTCCATTGGTAACATTAAAGAAACAAATATGTCATTATTTGCCGTAGCGTTAAACTCGTAGGTTAGCGTAAGCCAAAACTGCGGGTGATCTAGAGTAGAAGCGGTACTACCCCAAGCATAGAAACCCATCGATAAAGAGGTATTAAGTACCGATGCCACATCCCAAATATAACGAAAAAAGTAATTTGTGGCCTGACCGCCCTCATAGGCAGCGGTGGTCACAGCAGTAGTAGAGTTAAGCTGCATCGAAAAAGTAATATCAGTAGTGGCTGTTCCGCTCCTAGTACCCTGTAGTGTGATATAGCTACTCCTGTATGTCTTTGACGCTTCAGGTAATTCGGTTGATAAGTCTGGAATAGTTGCCAGTGCCGAACCCGGTTTTGTCGTTCCTAGCATTGCCGTACCGCCGCTTAATGGTATCCTAACGGTCTTTAATTGCGTCGATGACGTGTCGTCATATTCATAAGTTATGTAAATCGTTACGCTTATATTATTCCATGCCGTGGCTACCGTACCGTTAAAATTGACCGAACAATCAAAAGTCTTACTCGTACCAGAAGTCCAGTTTGATTGAAAATGCGAAGTCATATCAGCAGCAAACATAATCGAAATATCCTCGCCAGAGCCGGTATAAAGATTAGAGTTAGTATGAGTTCCGGCGGTCGCACCGCCAACCGAAAAATCGAATCGACGTGACGTTACGTTTCCAGCGCTAGTAGCTACATTTACACCGGTTATCTGAGCGATGACTGACTTAAAAGCAGTGCCAGACGGAGCTTCCGGTAGATATACTGTTATCTGCGTGAGTGCGGTCAGTGAATTATTCGATATTGAGGCCGTTGCTGGAACGCAATATTCTATAGTCTTCAATCGTGTTGCCATTCGTTCTTTACCCTTCTACATTAATTCGTATCTACCCATAAATCACCGACATTGGGTGAAGAAGGTGCCGTATCACTAACAGTAATATTCGTATCGCCAGTCGCAATTACTCTTCTAGTCGATGAAGTGGTCTGCGTAAAATACAGTTTATCATTATTGAACTCAACCGCACCTGGCTCGGGGCTAGATAGTAATGTACCAGACGCGAATTTCAATGGTGCTGTTCCAGCCGAAGATGTTCCAGCTTGCAACGTAATTGTCTTGTGTCCGCCGTTGGCGGCGTTATTAGAGCCGGTGTTGTGATGCTCTTTCTCAATGAACTGGTTAAGGATTGTCCCCCATTGCCCATCGTCACCGTCAACTATTGGTAACCTTTGCTCTGCCATAAGTTACGCCCCGTACCTTCCATTACCAAAACCGCGCCCACCATCACCACTAGACTTGGATATAGGGATAATATTTTGATTATTTGAATTGGTCACCAACTTTAGGATACCACCTAAACCCAGTACGCCAACTAATATTATACCGCTGTACTTTAAGAACTCCTTGCGATCCATTTCCATGGTTTTAATGGATTTTACGATTCCCTTATCCAAAACTACTTGCCCCATAAAAAATTATAGTTTTTCCTACAATAATCATAAGCTATAAGGGTTAATAAATCAAACCACTTGCATTATCCTTTCACCTCTAATAAAATAAAAGATATAAAAAAGGGAGTGCAATGAACAAATACGAGATTTACGTACTAGTAGCCTTGGTTATCGTAGTGCTTTTTGTTGGTGGAAAAAAGTTACCAGAACTAGCCCGCGGCGTCGGTGAAGCTGCTAAAGAGTTGAAAAAAGGTTTCAAAGACGACAAAGATGATAAAAAAGACAAAGAAGAAAAGAAGTAATCTTTACGATTAGAGGTAAAGAAGTGGGGAAAATAAAAAATATCGGTCACGGCGCCAAAACCCTACACGACCACATCAAAGAGCTGCAGCTGAGATTAGTTACCATCTCCCTAATCTTAGTCTCTTCAGGCGTTTTGACGTATTTTTTCTATCAGCCGATTCTTCATATCCTCAGCGCACCACTTAATGCACCGCTGTATTACAGTAATCCGGCTGGCGGCTTTAATTTTATTATGCGCATCTGCCTGGTCGGTGGATTGATAGTGACCGTACCGGTAATCATCTATAACGCTGTGATGTTTATCAGGCCGATATTCGGCGACAAGTTAACTCGACGAAGTGTCCTAAAAGTCTCGATGTATTCAACCGTCCTGGCGCTACTTGGAGCTTTGTTTGCCTACTCGATAATATTGCCAGGTACGCTACGGTTCTTCTCGGACTTTCAAGTCGGCGGTCTAAACGCCCTAATATCGGCCGACGATTATCTTAATTTTGTGACTAATATTATCGCTACGTTTATTATTGTCTTTCAAATTCCACTAGTTATCTTATTTATTGACAAGATAAAACCAATCAAGCCCGACAAACTAATAAAATGGGATAAATGGGTCATTGGTGGCAGCCTGGTTTTCGGCTTATTAGTACCGTTCACTTATGATCTAGCCACCAGCATCCTGATATCGGTGCCGATTATCGTCCTTTATAACCTATCGATTGTCATCATTCTGATTCAACACAGAAGGCTATCCAACGGACACCAGGCTATTATCATTCACAAGTCCACCTTCATAAACATACTTGAACTGAACGAGAATTTAATCGACAGCTTTGGTGATGAACTACTAACACTTGAAAAGCCAAAACCCATGCCAGTTTATAGTCCTAGAAGAGTAGGACACCCAATACCAAAGCCTTCTCATCTGGTAGCCGAAAAACCAGCATGGGTTATCGAACGAGAAAAAAAGCGTCAAGCGTTCAATCAGAAAGTTATAGTATTCTCTGATATTCGACCGCGAATGATAAGACCGACAGCTCCTAGCCACGTTTTAACATCACAGTAAAGGCCTCGGATGGAATATCGACTTTACCAAAACGTTTCATACGTTTTTTGCCTTTTGCTTGCTTGGCTAGAAGTTTTTTCTTGCGTGACACGTCGCCGCCATACAAATATCCGGTAACGTCTTTCCTATAGGCTGAAATATCGGCCCTGGCAATAAACTTTCCACCGATTGCCGCCTGTAATGCTACCTGAAAATTTTGACGTGGTATGGCATCTTTTAATTTTTCTACCACTACCCGTCCGAGACCTTGCGCTTCATTGCGGTGCGCCACAATACTGAGGGCATCAACCATATTGCCTGAAACATAAAAATCGATTCGAACTAAATCCTCGGTACGATATTCATCCAGCTCATAGTTAAACGATCCATAGCCGCTGGTAATCGATTTCAGTTGATCATAAAAGTCCGTTAATAAATTAGCCAGTGGTGCTTCGAAGCTGATGAGTGCCCGCTCGTCGATGTAACTCAGATTTTTTTGTAAACCTCTTTTCGAAACAATCAGTTGCAGAACACCACCAATATACTCTTTGGGTACGACTATTTCGCCCTTGATCCAAGGTTCACGAATTTCTTTTATCTTGCTCGCGTCAGGTAAATCGCTGGCGCTTTTGATATCCAATTCTTCGCCGCTAGAT
>JAAXXM010000047.1:0-1218 GCA_013334475.1 Candidatus Saccharimonadota bacterium
ATATTAAAAAACCGAGAGAATAAAATCAACTGATTCTTGACTATGCGAGTATGTTTGAAGCGTAGCAAGTTACGCAGCATACAATGAATCAGTGATTTTATGAACGTCGTGTTTTTTTAATCGACCCCGAGAGTTTTTGACTACTTTTTGATCGCAAAAAGTAGTGATAAGCTTTGGCTTCAAAGGAAATACCAAAATATACTATAATAAATCTACATGATTGAACGACACGAACAAAACGGCACTATTTATTACGTTTATAATGACGACAAAAAACTACCGACAATCGTTATGATTCACGGTTTTCGTGGCACCCATCATGGGCTTGACCTGATCGCTCGTAACCTCGATGGTTATCGGATAATTGTGCCAGATTTGCCAGGCTTTGGTGAATCTCAGCCGCTAAAAGTCGAACATTCGGTTGACAACTACGTTCATTGGCTAGGCGGCTTTATCGGCAATTTGCATCTGACAAAACCGCCGATTTTGCTCGGTCATTCTTTTGGCAGTATCATCACTAGCCACTACGCTAGTCGCTACCCACAAACGATTTCCGAATTAATACTAGTTAACCCGATTGGCGCGCCAGCCCTCAAGGGGCCAAAGGCCGTCATGACTCAAGCCGCACTGGTATATTATTGGCTGGGTCGGAAATTGCCAGAAAAAGTTGCTTTCAAACTACTATCTGCCAAGCCAATCGTCATGATTATGAGCATATCAATGGCCAAGACACATGACCGCAAAACCCGTCGCTATGTTCACGACCAACATTTGGCGCACTTTAGCACGTTCGCTAATCGCGAGGTGGTTGCCGAAGCCTTTAAGGCATCAGTTAATCATACCGTTAGGGAAGTCGCGCGGGATATTGATTTACCAACGTTACTAATCGTTGGTGACCAGGATGACATCACACCACTTAATAAACAAAAAGAACTAGCCAAATTAATCAAAAATACCCAACTTCACATCATCGAAAAAGTTGGGCATTTAACGCACTACGAGACACCTAAATCAGTGGCGGATGCGATTAAACAGTTTACGGCCAGCTCGCTTTGACTTGTTATTTTTCTGCAAACCGGTATAGATTTCTTCAAATCGTTTAAGGGTATTTTTTAGGTCGTGAGTCGCAGCGATCGCCAGACTTTCTTGGCTCATTTTGGCCCGCAATTCTGGGTCGGAAATTATTTTCTTGATAGCCTCCGATATCTGCATATAATC
>JAAXXM010000047.1:1318-3401 GCA_013334475.1 Candidatus Saccharimonadota bacterium
ATCATCAGTGGCATCTGGATATGGATTACATCCGGCTGGAAATCTCGGATAATCTTGCGAATTTCAAGATTAGGGTTAAGCGCAATCATATAATTCTGGTAAAAAGGAAAGGGCACGGCCGCGACACGATAAACGACGTGATTTTCGTCAACCTCTTTTGATTTTCGACCTGTCTGACTAGGTGCAATGACTATCACTTCATGACCTAATTTGGCCATACCTTGAGCTAAATTTCGACTAAATGTTGCGACGCCGTTAATCGTCGGCCAATGTAAATCAGATGCGATTAAAATCTTCATAATAGGATGATTATAGCATAGCCTTAATGCCAGGCTGGCCAGTCAGGTTTTTGCATAAGAGAATGATCAATCGAGTCAACACGTTTCTTTTGAATTCGCGCTAATCTTGTTAATACGCCCATTAATGCGTAAAAATGTCCAGCAGTATGACCCGCATCGAGTAGTCTTCGACCAGAATATCGCAAACTATAATCAAACTTATCAGATATGGCGTAATTTGCCGAGTTCGGTGATACAGAATCTTTTTCGCCCCATGAGTGGACTATATTTCCGCCCTTATCAATAATTTTCTTTATTGCGGGCGATGTAGTCTCGTGACATATAGCACCGGCCATTGCTAAGTTGTCTGAGTGCAATATCGAAACAAGGTGCTTAAAAGCGCCTATGGGATTAGCTTTTAATTTGGCCTCGACAGCCAAAGGTGATTCATTATTTGTAAAATTTGTTTCTATGACCTTATCAAAGTCGTAGGCCGACCTGGCGAAATCATACGCCAAACCGATAATTGATCTGTCTATTACTCCTGGATTTCCAAAAAATGCAACCGCAGATTCAGGCGTAGCCTCGTCACTCGCATAAGCTAACGCTACCGTCGCCCCTTGGGAGAGGCCAAATATAGTCAAATCTTTCGGATTTCCAATGCTAGCCATAGCGACTGCGATTCGCCCAACTACCGGTCTTAAATTGCCACGACGCAGTTGTTTTCGTTCGATTTCCGAGTAGTTCATATTCATATCATTACCAGTCGAATTAGGATGAAATACGAGCGTCGCCTCTGGATCAACAAAATCTCGAATAAAATAAGCCTGTGCCAAAGATCGAGCAGTAATACCGGTCGCATAGCCTAATGAAACAAGGATTGCCTTATTCGGATCGCCGGATTCTGGCTTATCGACCAGCATGCGATATTTGCTTCCGTTATAGTCGAATTCCTTGATATTATCTTTGCCTCGATTCAGCAAATCGTCAGGATGTAAATTATCTAGAAACTTCTGTGCTTCAGAAATATCGTCCGATGATAATTCCATCGGAAGAATATTATGAAAATAGTTATTAGACTCCATAAACGGAAATATATTTATATCCTTAAACGTATAATTAACATATATTAAAATACTAGCGGTCTTACGTCAACTCGAAACCTTTGGTACAATAGTACAAATGGCAAAAAAAGCAAAAGTAACGAAACCAAGAGTCATCTCGAATCGTCGGGCGACTTTTGATTATGCCCTTGAAGAAGAAATCTCGGCCGGAATCGTCCTGACTGGACCAGAAACCAGGGCGGCTCGTGATGGCCATGTTCAACTAAAAGGCTCTTATGTCACTATCAGGGATAACGAACTGTGGTTGAATAACGCCAGCTTTAGTCTCAAACTGAACGAAAAGGGCAAGCCCGGCGCCCGAACGATTGACACCTCGCCGCGTAAATTACTCGCTAGCCGCAAGCAAATAAACGCCCTAGCAATTGGCAAAAAAGACGGCATGACCATAGTTCCGAAAAAAATGCTAACCGGCGGCCGCTACATAAAAATCATCATCGCCCTAGGCAAGGGAAAAAAGACCTACGACAAACGCGAAACGATTAAGCGCCGTGACCAAGAGAGGGATGCCAGGAGATCACTACTTTTTGCGATCAAAAAGTAGTCAAAAACTCTCGGGGTCGATTAAAAAAACACGACGTTCATAAAATCACTGATTCATTGTATGCTGCGTAACTTGCTACGCTTCAAACATACTCGCATAGTCAAGAATCAGTTGATTTTATTCTCTCGGTTTTTTAATAT
>JAAXXM010000021.1:0-7263 GCA_013334475.1 Candidatus Saccharimonadota bacterium
ACGTACGAAAGATCCTTTAGTTAGTAATAAAACTTCCAATCATATTGGGACGTCGCCAAGTGGTAAGGCACCGGGTTTTGGTCCCGGCATTCAGGGGTTCGAATCCCTTCGTCCCAGCCAAAATAAAGCAACGACCTTCGTGGTCGTTATTTTATTTTGATCTATGATTAGGGTCTAATCCCTGAAAGTTTTACAAAACAAAGCGAAAAGTGGTTCGGTGTAGCGCAGCAAAGTGAAAATGCTAATGGTATAATTTAGACATAATGAATACGGAATCTTCTGATTATGAATCAGGCTTCACTATAGTTGAACTATTGGTGGTTATAGTCATTATCGGGATTCTGGCGACTATTTCGATAGTTTCGTATGCAGGCATTAGTCAAAGGGCTATTGCAGCTTCGCTTATCTCTAATTTATCCGATACTGCCAAGCAGCTGAATTTGTATCAGATTACTAACGGCACCTATCCCAATTCTCTTAGTCAGCTCAATAATGGCAGCGGTGCTCAGCCTAGTCCCAATACAAACTTAAGTTATTCGGTGACCAATAGCACTAATCCACAAGTATTTTGCATTACCGCTACGAACAGTGGCCAGAGATATAACGTAACCCAAGACGCGATACCGGCTATCGGACCATGTCCGTTAATGAATCTCGACGCCGGTTCTTCCTCGTCTTATCATGGCAATACTAGCCTTAATGATATCAGTGGCAATGGTAACTCTGGAACGATTGCGAACGGTGCGACTTATAATTCAGGCACAATCAGTATTGATGGAAATGGTAATTATGTATCGGTCCACTCTTCTTCGACTCTTAATGGCTTTTCTAATACCATGAGTGCATCGGTTTGGGTGTATCCAACGATTATTGATGGGGCATACAGAAGGTTTATTTCTAGAGGTTCTTATCCTAGCCAGAACTGGTATATCGAATTTGACGGTAGCCAACCCGGCAAAATTGTATCTAATGGTGGTGCAAGCAATGCGACCTTGTCTGTAAATAATTGGTATAACATAGTCACTGTTTATGACGGATCGACTGAAAGCTTATATATTAATGGGACTTTAGATAAAACTTTTAGTTATGCAGGAGGACTTCCACAGTCAACTGATGATATTGGCATAGGTGCTGATGCAGATGGAAGTTCGAGTTTTGCCGGACTCATTTCGCAAGCTTCGATATATGACAAGGCACTGACATCGTCAGAAGTCCAACAAAATTACAATTTGATTCATGCTAGATATAGCAACTTTTCTTATGCACCAATTTTGACCAATCTCTCTACTAACCCGAGTTTTGAGGATGATTCTGTCGGTAACCACATATATCCAACCAACTGGAATCAATACGGCAGTACAGGCAATGTGTATGGCGGAGTGGCGAATGATTTTTCTGTTTATGGCAGCAAATCGTTTAAGGTCAGCGAAACTGCAAGCATGGATGGTGGCATATGGACTCAGATTACCGGATTGACACTCGGAGGAAACATAACTCTTTCGGCATATATAAAAAGCAGTTCCACGGTATCGAATGCCTCGTTAGTACTAACTACTTCTCAGCATGGATTATCAGGTAATAAAACCGCATCGAATAACCAGGGCGCTAACGCCAACGGGCGGTATTCAGTGACGCTTTATGGCTTGGATCAAACAGCTGTAAATATTTTTATCGGTCAAGGTTCTTTTGGTACCATGTCTTATGGCAATGTTTGGTTTGATGGAATTATGCTCACTGCAGGGTCAAGCATACCTAATTATGCCGATGGGTCTTCGTCAGGTTGGGCATGGAACGGTGCGTCAAATAACTCAACATCATTTGGACCGGCTTTATAATATAAATATCGTAATCGTCTAACTTATTGTGCTAATATGATCCAATGCTTTTAGCATAGCGAATATACAGCGCCCAGACTGAGGTCTGAAAAATAATTTGAGACTCGATCATATATCCGGTCGGCTGCATTAGATATATCAATCCGCCATAACCGCCAATCATGGCTAGCGCGAGTAATACATAGCTTAATTTGTCGCCATAATAAATCGTTATAGCTATGCTCATGGCAAATTGAATAGCAAATAGTACGGTTGCGGCAGTTCTATGAAACGGGTCAAAAAACCTGAACGAACCAGATGTAAGTAAAACTAAAATAATAAAAACTGATACGATCCTAAAACCAATTCGCAAAAAATAGCCAATCCGTTTGTCATGGGTAATGATATTGCTGAACTGCCAAACGTAATAGCTGGCGGCCGAAAAAGCCAAAATATAGGGCAGTAGAGTCTCGGGAAAGTTGCTGTAATAACTAATGCCGCTATTAACGTATAGTCCGGACGGTCGTGTAATGAGGCAGACTACAAGGAATAATAAAAAAATACCTAGACCGACTCGAGTATCTTTGATCAGATTAGACTTTTGCATATACCTTCGATTGAACCTCTTCTATTTCGATTATCAATCACTTATTAATAAATAGCAAACATTTGTAACGAGCGGGTATAATAAGCATATATGCCAAATGATGTAAATCTAAAGTCGAATAAATTAGCCGTTTTTATAATACTAGCGACAATTACGACGGGTTTCTCACTGATTCGAACTGGTTTTGGTCCATTCTTTTATATATTCATGGCGATGTGGGCAGGGGTGTATTTGATATCATTTTCGAAATCTAGGCCCAGAACGCGCGAGCAGTTCACGGCGATAATCTTACTAGCTTTCTTTGTAGCGATGCTATTGTCTTTTCGTATCCTAGCGATATATAACAAATAGCTTATAGTTATTAAATAAAATATACTTTACATAAAATCACTATTATATTATAATCTAATTGAATAACGACTTCAGTGGTGTAGGGTACCCTCTAGAGAGCGGTACTATGTTGCTATTTCGAAAGATATTGAATTAGGTGAGAGTTTTTTATGACAATTAAGCAGACGATGAAGTCACGCTTTGGGTCAACGCGCAATAAAACTGCGGCGCGTCCTCGCGTCGTAGCTTTAGTGCCAGCTCATAATGAAGCGGCAATCATCAGCTCGACAATCAAATCATTAATGAGTCAGACTTATCCTTTGGCTTTTGTTTTGATTATTACCGATAATTGTACTGATTCGACTACTAGGATAGTCAAGCGGCTTCAGCTGAAATACGGCACCAAGAAACTCCGATTAATGAAAACGGTTGACAACGCCCATAAAAAAGCCGGCGCTTTAAATCAAGGATTCGAAGCAGTCAAGTCAAGCCGTCCAGATTATATTTTCGGGATGGATGCCGACACCATTCTGGACTCTAAAATTATCGAAGAAGGCATCAAGCAATTCAAACGCGAACCAAAAACTGGCGGTATTTGCTCTTCTTATCGTACCTTACCACTGAAAAAAGACGCGACGAGTTGGGAGAAGTTTTTATGGCGTTTGCAAAATATCGAATTTGGACTAGCTAACGCCTGGCGAGTTGAAAATTACAAAAGTGCCCGCGTTTTGCCGGGTGTTTCGGTTATGTTTCGCACGAAGGCCCTGCGTGATGTAAACAAACTACATAAAGGAACGATTTGGGCAACTGACAGCTTGGTCGAGGATTATCGATTAACTCTCGAACTAAAAGATCTGGGCTGGCAAACGAAATCTTCACTGGAAATGGTTTCATGGTCCGATGTGCCGCTCAAGGTATCTGGCAAGGGCGGACTATTCGACCAACGTCAGAGGTGGTATAGCGGTACGGTTGACGAACTGAGGCGTCGTGGTTTGAAAAAACATTCTAGATACGAACTATTTACGATTATTCTTTTGGCGATAAATTTGTTGATGAGATTTTTGCTAGTTGCTGCTTATGCGACGATTTTGTTGTCTGGTCATAGTGTTGAATGGATTTCGTTCTTTTTGGCTATACCGTTAGCCGCGTCTTTGGTCCAGTACTATAGATGGATAAAATATACCGACCAGCGTGATTTTTGGCAGGGTTTGATGACTATAACCTTATTACCGAACGAGGCCTATGCCATATTCCGAGAATTCGTGTATTTGTATTCAATCTGGGTTAGCTATCGTAAGCCGAATAGGGCGTGGTAATAAATTTTAAAAAGAAAGGAGAGACTATAATGTACGCTCAAACAAATCTAGCAGTAATCGGAACTTTAGTACCAGGCGTTGACATTTCTTTGCATACGTTTTTGAACGTTAGCTGGGAAATATTATTGCCATATACAGTGTTCGGAATAGCATTAATGATCTATAGCCAAGTTCGATTGGTTCGTGGTCAGCGATATCTGAAATCTCAAACTTCAAGCGAAAAATAGCAGTTAAAAGTTAGAGCCGGTAGAAATACCTTGGCGGCAGTGCTTTTGGCTGTTATTTTTTTGTGCTTGAACCGATGTATGGATAATAATATATTGATTGAATATCTAGTGATGCAGGTAGTGATTGGTCATCGATCCCGTTTGGAAAATGAGAAATATCCATACCGCCCCAAGTTCCACCGATGGCTAGGTTGATAATCATATAGAACGGCTGATCGAACGGCCAAGTTTTGTAGTCAGCGCCAGTCTTTTTCGAATACGTAAAGAATGATTGTCCATCAACAAGGAAAGTCATATTGTCAGGTGTCCATAGTAAGCTATAGGTCTTGAACTCAGAATCATTCCCCGGCACTTTTACTGCGTTATAAGACCCGGTGCCGTCAGGGTGGTCTGTTGTATCTGATAGGGTGTGTGCGACACCATAAACGACATTCGGCTCAAAACCGACCGCCTCTACGATATCGATTTCGCCACCGTTTTTATACCGCATCAAGTCGTCTGGCGAACTTAGATCGGCGTATTTGTCATTAGCCGGTAATAGCCAGATGGCCGGCCAAGTACCGACGCCTTTTGGTAATTTTGCTGTTACGTCAATCCTGCCATATAAAAACGACTTTTTATCCTTGGTCTCAATACGAGCCGAACTGTACTGATAACCGCCAGCCTGGGCTTCATGGGTCGCTATTAGGCGGAGAGCACCATTTTCAATACGTAGGTTAGATATTCCATCGGTGTAATACTGAGCCTCGTTGTTACTATTTTGAGCCGGTCCAACTATAATTGACCAGATACTTGGGTCAAGATAGCCAGACGACTTTTTATTAGCAAAATTTTGTGAAAATGTTGGCCTGTGGCTAAATAGGTCATTAGACTGAGTCATAGTATCGTCATTTAGTAATAGGCTACTAGACAGATAACTTGAATACACACTGTCAGTAATCCCAATTGACAATAAATAAGCGCGCACGATAAAAAAACCGCACAGGCTAATCGCTAAAAGTAATAGGGAAAGTTGAATATTGTCCCTATGCTTATTATTTCTTTTTCTACCTCTTGTGCGTGTTTTGGCCGCCTTATTCTGCGGTCGTCGTGATGCTGACCTATGAGCTCGGGGCATACTACTTATATTATAATATATTAGACTGCTCATGTCAATTATATAGCGTTTTGTTATTGCAAAAAAGTAAAGTATAATATTAAATATCATTAATGTTGAGGGTAGAGCTATGAAATATGCCAGGAAGAAGCTTCCGGCCTATCGCGTGCGTCACTGTGGATGGCGTTATAGAATTGGTAGAGTATTTAGACCAGGCAATTTTTTGGCATCTTTGTTCTTTGTGGCTGCATCGCTATTTTTGGCTATATTATCGCCAGTCGTGCGTGGTGCGCCGAACGTTCACGCGCCAGATAATCAGGTTGCTGTAAAGTTAGTCACTACTTCTCGGGGTGTCTCGGGTCCGTATAGCACGAAATTTATTACGAAAGACAAGAAAACTAGCTCAGCGGCGGTACTCGGGACAAATACTTCCATATCGAGTGGACACTCGTCGGTTATCGGTTCGAAGCCAATTTGGACAAATATGCCTTTATTTGTCGATCCGTATAACAGCGCTACTCAATACGCCAGTCAAAACCCATCAATGACTGACATAAATTACATCTACCGTATGGGTCAGATACCAGTAGCTCAATGGTTCGGCAATTGGAATCTAAATATTAGCAGTGATGTCAATAATTACGTCTCGGGAGCAAGCGCTGTTAATCAGGTGCCAGTTTTGGTGTTATATAATATTCCAATTCGAGATTGTGGAGGTTATTCAACGGGTGGTTCGTCTAGCGTTTCGTCATATACACAATGGGTAGCTCAGGTCGCCGCCGCGATCGGTAATAGTACAGCAGTTGTTATATTGGAGCCTGATGCTCTAGGTGCAATAGATTGTCTGGCTACTTCGGCTCTACAGAATGAAAGATATCAAAGTTTGTCTCAGGCTGTGAGTTTACTGAAGTCCAACGCTAACACATACGTCTATATCGATGCTGGCACTCCAGTGTGGCAGAGTGTCTCGACGATGTCTCAGCGATTAAAACAAGCTGGCATTAATATGGCAGACGGTTTTAGCTTGAATGTGTCATATTTTGCATCGAATGCGTCCAACCAGATTTACGGCGACAGCCTGTCTAGTCTAGTTGATAATAAACACTATGTGGTTGATACGTCTCGAAATGGTGGCGACCATGCGGTTGGTGGCATGCTCTGTAATCCATCATTCGCATCGCTTGGTAGTTTGCCAACCGCCAATACCGGTAATTCACGCAACGATGCTTTTTTATGGATAAAAATACCATGGGAATCCGATGGACCATGTAACGGAAGCCCAGAGCCTGGGGTTGGTTATTGGTCTTATGCGATTCAGTTGGCAAAGAACGCCGGCTGGTAATTCTAAAGTTGTGATTTTATCTCAGTCAAGGCTTGTTGCATCGTTAAGACTGTGATTCCACTAGATTTGATAGCCGACAACTGGCTGTCGAATTGAGCGGGAGTGATATTATATTCGCCGACTCCCATTGAGTCTGTGACATCAACTGAGTGATATACTAATACTAACCAGGTATTAGTTGCTTTGGCTTGTGCAAGCCAATCGGCAATTTGCGCGTCAGTCGTAGAGCTAGTAATATTCTCGACTTTTATGTCATAAACGTTCAGGTTGTCTTTACTATTCAAGCCACTTTCTACGCCTCGACATGCAGCGTAGTATTTTTTTGCTTGATTAGCGACGTTTTTATTATATAGACCGTAAGGGAAGGCAAATGATGAGATTGATTGTCCTGTCCATGCTTTTAATTGAGACTGAGAAGCTGATAGCTCATTAGTGTAGCTAGTTGCCGTTGCTATCGATAAATTTGAGTGCGTTACGGAATGTGACGCTATTTCGCTGCCTGCTGTGGCCAACGACTGAAGTTGACTGGTA
>JAAXXM010000021.1:7363-13341 GCA_013334475.1 Candidatus Saccharimonadota bacterium
TTGAGACTGAGAAGCTGATAGCTCATTAGTGTAGCTAGTTGCCGTTGCTATCGATAAATTTGAGTGCGTTACGGAATGTGACGCTATTTCGCTGCCTGCTGTGGCCAACGACTGAAGTTGACTGGTACTCAGGTACCCATCCGTATTAACCAGACCTGTAGTGATGAATTGAGTCGAGCCGAATCCATATTTATTAAGTAGTGGCAGTGCTTGGGTGTATGAGTTTGCAAAGCCATCGTCGAACGTTATAGTCGCTAGTGGACGATTAAAGCCTATTGGTGTGTATCTTTGTAAATTTACGTTATCAATCGTCAACGAACCAACTCCATGAATTAAGTGATAGATTGTCATGCTAGTAGCGCCTAGTGGCACGGTAAAGGTGGTTGAAAACTTTGTCCATACAGTACTTGCGCTCGGTAAGCCAATTAGCTGATAAATTGTTGAACCATTAGGCATAGTAAAGACGGCATCTACCTCTGTATTTATATTTGATTTGTAATAATCGCTAAAACTATATTGAGTGTTAGGCATTACGGCGATTGGATCAAAGAACCATTTCGCGTCACCGTTAGTATATCTTGACGTAACAACCTGTACGGCGCGGTTGCCTGTATATCCGCCACTAGCTAAGTAATTAAAAGTAGTGGTATTGGTGCCCCATTTACTCGATTGCCAGTTAAGAGGTGATTTTGAGTTTGTCGGCTTAGCTGTTTCAAAAGACGGATTTGAAATAAAATTTCCAGATGTAGTGTTATTGACATTTAAGCTAATTTGGCTTGAAGTTGCTTGGACGCCTAATGAATTTGTTGCTATGGCCGATATCTTATGACTACCATTTGCAGCCATCGAGCTGTCCCAATTTAATGAGTAGGGCGATGTATTGATTGGTGTTCCGGTGTTTACACCGTCAATCTGAAACTGAACACTAGAAATACCGTTAGTATCGGTTGCACTAGCGGATAAGATAATCGTACCGCTAATCGATGAATTATTAATAGGGCTGGTTATGCTGACTGATGGTGTCGATGATACTACCTCTGACAGCGACATGTCATCGATATTCAAACTTCCAACCTTATCTATAAGGTGAAATATAGTTAAGTTATTGTAACCAGAAGGTACAGTGAACGTTGAGGTTGTTGATTGCCAAGTGCTACTAGTAGGAATGTTAGAATTTAGGTTAAGGTATTGGTAACTGCCGCTACCGTTATCGAACTGTGCAACTATGCTAGTTATTACATTTGATTTGTAGTAATCAGAAAAGGTATATGTACCACCGGGAGTTACTGAAATCGGGTTAAAATACCATTTGGCATCACCACTTGAATAGTTGGTCATGTCAACTTTTAAGCTTTTTGAACCGGTATAACCAGATGAATCATAGGTAAAAATGGCGCTGTTGGTGCCCCATTTGCCAGTCAGCCAACTATCAGGAACGCTAGCATTGGTCGGTGAAACTGATTCGACCGATGGGTTGGTGACTAAGTTTACGGCGGTGGCTAAAGTTATTTCACCCGGCATGATAAATAAATTCGTCAAACTGACGATAATTGCTAAGAATATTGTTGATGATTTTTTCATATTGATAATATTTTTGCGAAACATTTCTTGTAGCCTCCGCTAAATGTACTTTATGTATTATATCAATTTATCAAATAATATGCAAAAATTAAATACTATTGACACAAAGTCAATTTAATGTAAATATTGTATGGATAAATTGAACATTAAAAATCAGATTATTTGAGCACGGATTAATTAAAGTAATCAGTAATTGTTCGTCGTATGAAAGAAGTATTTTCATATCGGTCGGATAAGAGAGGAATGCTTGTCATTTTGGCATCAACCCTCTTGATAGTGGCGGTGATTGTCGTTGGGATGCTGGGACACGAAAAGCGGTCGTCGTTGGTAATCGTTATGGGTGACATTAGCAGGGCGGATATTCCTGAGCCGTTAGGCATTTTGCCTATTCAGGAACCGGATATTCTGTCAGTCGATAAGTTGAGCGAAGGTGATTTGGCGGTGTCGGAAGATAAGACCGACCAGTCCGAAACGCAGCAGCCAACTGTCGATACGGCGATTGGCAATTCAGCGTCGAATGTCCAGGTGGTGGCTGACGACCCTGCGCCAGTTCAACCTGTGGCCGAGGCTGTTAGTAAACCCAAGGCCGTAGCTGTTAGTAGTAGTGGTCCATTGGTTCAGAGAGGTTTCTGTTATGTCTTTCCGGCATATCTGCGACCGTATTTGAGCCGAGATCCTTTGCCGGATGGCGCCGACTACAAAGGCCATAGTGGCGTGTGCCACGTTATTGCGGATGGCAAAAAAGATCATCCCGGTAAGAGCGGCAAGAACCACAAAGGTCATAACGGTGGCGCATGTAGAGATTGGGATGAAGTTCCCAATATTCACGCGTGCTACACAGATCAATATTGGCCTGAACTGAACAACTTCGTAAAGAATAACCCGCTTGATTCAATTAAGAAAAAGGGGTTGGTATTTGAGAAGTTTAAGTGATTGACGGTTTATGGGAGGGGCGATATGCCCCTCCTATGCTGCCAGTTTAGTTAATGCGTGCCGTTCAAATAATTTGATTTATAAAAAAATATATTGTATAACTATTTTAGTATGATAAGAGGCTACATATATTATTCTGTTGGTGATGATAGTATCGAAGAAGCAAAAAGGTCAATAGAATCGTTGAGATACTTTAGTCATGACATCGCTGTTACTGTTTTTACGAATCGTCCAGCAAGTTTTAGACTTTATGGTGTTGATACGGTTAGCGTACCTAATGAATACAGCAAAATCACGCGTATTCAGTCAATGCTCGATACGCCGTATGACGAGACGTTTTATATTGACAGCGACACATTATTTATTGACAACGCGGATGACATCTTTGGCTATTTAGATAGTGGCAACATGTGCTTGTCGCTATCTAATCTCACTAGCACCGATAACCTCCTTATTCCAGAAAACTTCCCGTTCTATAATGCTGGCATAATTGGCTATCGACTAGACGCAGAAACTAGAGCCATCTTGAGTGAATGGAAATTCAGGATGGCCCAATTATTAGAAGCTAATCCTAAGGTAAAGGATGAACCTCCTTTTCGAGAAATCGTATTTAGTCGTGGCTATGGCATAACTTTACTGCCAAGTCAGTATAATTATCGACCAAGTAATCTAAGTTTATTGCAGTTGCCAGTGGGAACTAGAATAGTTCATTGTCACTCCGATTTTCTTAGCCAAATATCAAAAAATAATACTCCCAGCCATTCTTAAACTAGTCGTTTTTTCGTATGATATTTGGTTAAATAGATGAATGGATATTCAAGAATTACAAGGGCTTAGTGAAGTAGAGGTAGCAAAGAGGCGCAAGCAATATGGCTATAACGAACTACCGAGTCGTGAAAAGAAAAACTTTATAAAAATTTTTGTAGGATTAGTGTCGGAACCGATGATTCTTTTGTTAATAATCACGGTAATTATTTATTTCTTTTTGGGTGATAGCAGTGAGGCGTTTTTACTGTTGTCATCGGTTTTCGTAATTATGGGTGTAGAAATTTATCAGGAAGGGAAAACCGAAAAGTCGCTTGAGGCTCTTAGAAATTTGTCGAGTCCGATATGTGTCGTAGTGCGGGATGGTAAAAGGCGGACAATTCCCGGTCGTGAGACCGTGATGGGCGATACGATTTATCTGTCCGAGGGCAGTCGCGTACCGGCTGATGCCAAATTAATCTTGGCCCAAAACCTGTTGGTGGATGAGTCGTTACTGACCGGCGAGTCTGTTTCGGTCAATAAAAAAGTTGACGAGGATGAGTCGGATAAAACTGGCCTGGTATATTCCGGTACATTAGTGGTCAAGGGCCATGGAATAGCGATCGTTACTGGTATAGGCAGCGGCAGTGAAATCGGAAAAATCGGTAATTCGCTAAGTAGTATTGGTACCGAAAAGACTCTTTTGCAAAAAGAAGTCACGAAAGTCGTTAAGGTAATCGCGACCATTGCGGTATCGATGTCACTGATATTGATGATATTGTTTTGGATTTTGCGCGGAAGCCTGGTCCATGGAATTCTCGCTGGCCTGACCTTGGCTATCGCAATCTTGCCAGAAGAATTTCCGATAGTTCTCACGATATTTTTGACGCTGGGCGCATGGCGTTTGGCTCGAAAGAAAGTTTTGACCCGAAGAGCGCATACGATTGAAACCCTGGGTAGCGCGACGGTACTTTGCGTTGACAAGACCGGTACTTTGACCGAAAACAGAATGAAGATACAAGAGGTCGTTCTTGCTGACGGCACGTTCATTAATCGAGACTTTACGGATACTAGCGAGCTTGTCAAATATGGCGTGCTAGCCTCACAGCGTAATCCATTCGATCCGATGGAAGAGGCCTTTATCGATTTGGGTCATCAGGTCTTTAAGAGCATAGATGATATATATGGGGATCGCAAGGTTGTTAGAGAGTACCCTATCGAAGATGATTCGTTGGCGGTAATTTATGTATGGGACGGACCGGATATCATAGCCGCCAAAGGTGCGCCCGAAGAAATCTTTCGTCTTTGTAAGTTAAATAAATCCGAAATCGAGCAAAGATTGAACGATGTCAAAAAATTAGCTCAGGATGGACTAAGGGTTATTGCCGTAGCCAAGGGCAAGGATAACCGCCATGTGCCAGATAATCGAAGTGAGATCAAATTCGAGTATTTAGGAATTGTCGGCCTGGCTGATCCGATTCGACAAAGAGTTCCAGCCGCAGTCAAGACTTGTCATAGTGCCGGAATCAGGGTTGTTATGATTACGGGTGACTATCCAGAGACGGCGGCTAATATTGCCCGCCAAGTCGGTCTTGATGACAGTCGGGTCGTATCAGGCGCGGAATTTGAGGCGCTATCTGCCGATGATAGATCTAAAATCGTCAAAGACACGGCAGTGTTTTGTCGAGTCAGTCCAAGCAACAAGCTGATGATAGTCGAAGCTCTAAAAAAAAGCGGTGAAGTCGTAGCGATGACTGGTGATGGAGTCAATGATGCGCCGGCCCTGAAAGCCGCTCATATAGGTATAGCTATGGGCAAGCGTGGCACTGATGTAGCGCGAGAAGCGGCAACGATTGTTTTGCTCGACGATAATTTTACGTCTATCGTAAGAGGCATAAGATTAGGTCGTCGTATTTATGATAATCTCCAGAAATCAATGTCGTATGTTCTGGCGATTCATATCCCGATAGCAATATTGTCTCTGGTCCCAGTATTTTTTAACTGGCCGATTATCTTGATTCCGGCTCATATCGTATTTTTGGAATTCATTATTGACCCAAGTTGTACAATTATCTTTGAAAACGAACGCGAAGATAAAAACATCATGAATCGACCGTCGCGAAAATTGCGCGCGCCGATTTTTAGCAAGCGTTTAGTATGGCGAAGTATAATCCAGGGCATGCTAATTGCCATTTTTGTGACTATGTCTTATCGCTTTTTACTAGATGCCGGTTGGAGTGAGGAAAAGTCGCGCGGCATGACATTTTTGATATTGATCACAGCCAATATTTTCTTGACCTTGGTTATTTCTGGTGAGAAATCAATCAAAGAACTCATCAAAGATCGGAATATTCCAATGTTTGTGATCCTACTAATTACTAGTTTGGCCTTGATATTATTGTTTACCGTTCCGTTCTTGAGAGAATTATTCAAGTTTGGGCCATTATCAATCCTAGAATATGCCACCGGAACCTTGATTGGCGCCATAGCGATATTTATGATCATTCCAATCAAAAAAATAATAAATAATATGCTTTAGGTTATTGTAAATAATTTACATTAAACTATAATCAAGTTATGGAAAAAGAATCATTCTTTGATAAACATAGGGCATTAGTCATCTCGATATTACTTATTGGCGTTCTCGTAATAGCCTCGACTCTCATTCCGTCGCGGAGTGCGACTTATGGCAAGATAGATAATTTACCAAGTCAGTTTTC
>JAAXXM010000048.1 GCA_013334475.1 Candidatus Saccharimonadota bacterium
GCATCCCAAGTAATTCTAATAGACGAATTAGAGACCATGGCAGCTAATAGGTTCTGTGGCACTGGACGACTATCAACACAAGAACCGGATTGGGCACCTTGAGATAAGGTATAGCTATCAATGTAGTAGTATGTCGAAGGGTCGCTTGAGTTTACAGCATCGATACAGAAAGTTTTGCCATCCGAACTACCACCGGCAATCGTCACGCCATCTGTCAAGGTAACGCTGCCATTACCATTAGTTGCCTGGTAAGTTGAAACGTTCGTAGGTAACGAAGAAGTCGAATAACCATTATTAAAAGTTCGAAAGTTCTCCATAGCGCCAGCCATAGTCGTTAGATCGCTCTTGAGTCCCGAAACAAGTAATTTGTGCTTATAATCGCCGTAAGCCACGACCGAAATAGCCACTAGTATTCCGGTGACAACCAACGTAACCATTATTTCTACTAGTGTAAAACCCTTTGCTTTGATGTTGTGAGATTTCATATTCGCAATATATTTCATTTTAATGTGATTATAGCATAAGTATTATGGAGTTAGTAAAGCCTTAATTATAATATTGGCTTTTGTCTCGCCGACTAGTGACGCTAAGTCTTCAAAACTTGCTTTCTTAATGCTAGATAGGCTGCCGAATTTACGTAATAATTTGGATTTAGTTTTGGGACCTATGCCAATAATTTCATCAAGTTGACCAAGAGTTTGTTTTTTAATTCGCAAGCTCGAATGGTAGCTAACTGCAAAACGATGCGACTCGTCCCGAATGCGCTGAAGCAACATAATGACGTGACTGTTCTTAGGTAAGTTAATTACCCTAAAGTCGCCCTCAAAGTTCATAACTCCATTAATCGATTTTATTTTGTCGATATCAGCCAATAAATCTTTAGTAATAATCTGTTCGTCTTTTTTTGCCAGCCCAATAAATGGCACGTCACGAAAGCCACTTAGGTTACGTGCCTCGATTGCCGCCGACAATTGTCCTTTGCCGCCATCAATCAATACTAGGTCTGGCCGGCCCCAACTTTTAATATTCTTTGCCGAAAAGCGACGAGTTATCGTTTCGCTCATGTTCGCAAAATCATCATTTTTATCTTGGATAATCTTGAATTTACGATAGTCAGCCCTATTGCTGGCGCCGTTTTTGAATACTACCATACTAGCCACGACATTACTGCCGCTGATATGAGATATATCGTAGCCCTCAATACGTATCGGTACGGTTCTTAGATTGAATAGATCGACTAAATCCGATAAAGCCTGGTCTTTACTAATGTCAAGGAATTCTTTATCGCCAAACATTACCCTATTTTGTAGCTCTAACAAACTTCGTAGTTTATTGCGCAAGGCAGCTGCTTGCTCGAAGCGCTGATTTATCGCCGCATTTTTCATATCACGCTCAATTTCTTTGACTAGCGCGACGCGATTTCCTTTGATATATTCAATTAACTTTCTAAGATTAGCCTTGTAATCAGCGCTCGACATGCCATCTGGTGTCAAGCCTAAGTGTGCATATAAATCAGGCCGTCTATCCTTTGAAATAACCTGATAATACGGAAAAATTCGCCGTAAATATCGCAGAGCTTTTTTGACGGCAAAGCCGTTATAAAACGGCCCAAAATAATCCGCCCCATCGTCTAATGGATGGCGCGTGAAACTGACGGTAGGATAATCGCTTTTCATGTCAATTCGGATATACATCAACGATTTATCATCCCTCAGTAGAATGTTATATCTAGGCATATATCGCTTGACCATCTCTGCCTCTAAAAATAAGGCATCGACTTCACTGTCGGTTTCTACCCAATCTGTATCATAAATTTCAGCTACCAGCGCTTTGGTCTTAGGGTCCATACGACTATTGAATTGAAAATAATGTCGCACACGATTTTTCAAAATCGCCGCTTTACCAACATAAATCACCTCGCCATTGACGTCTTTATGAAAATAAACACCAGGCTTATGAGGTAGGTTAGCTATTTTTTTCTTTAATTCGTGATTCATTATATATATTATAACCAAGAACTCCGCCATATCAGCGGAGTTCTTTTATTAGTTATTAAATAACTATTTATTCTCAGCTTCGGTCTTCGTCACTTCGGTATCCGAAGCTTCAGCTGAACCTTCCTCTGATGCGACCGCCGAGGCGTCGTCGGCACTTGCCGCACCGCCAGCTGCTTCGTTTTCGGCAGCTAAGGCGCTTGGTTCATAAACGTTAGCAATGACCAAATCCATATCTTGATCGACATCTGCAAAAGCTACTCCCTCAGGTAATTCGAGATCGGCTATGGTCAAAGTGTCATCCTCAGTCGCAATTTCAGCAATTGATAATTGCAAAGACTCTGGCAAATGAGCCGGCTTTGCCTTGATTTCAATCGAATCAATTGCCTGCAAGATCACCAGTCCTGCTCTCTCGGCTGGACTTTCACCTTGTCCGACTAGGACAATTGGTACTTCGGTCGTAATGACATCAGATTGCTTGATGGTATGAAAAGCGATATGACGAATCACGTGCTTGACCGGATCAAGATCAACCGCCTTAACAATCGCGAGTTTCTTTGCGCCGTCAATCGTTAGATGTACTGGTGAATGTTTGCCAGCTTCGCGAATAACCTTCGTGGTTTCTACTAGGCTAGATTGAGTTAATGAGGCCTCATCATGGCCGCCATAGACGACGCTAGGTACATATCCCTGATCGCGCAATTTAGCAACCTTTTTACCTTCAACGGTTCGTTTAGTTAGTTTTAATTTAATATCGTTCACAGTTTTTTCCTATCTCCCAGTCCTTTATCAATACTGTATGGAATCATTATAACATTTAACCGGCCTTCGTGCTAAAATAATTAGGTATGATTCCAGGTTTTGATTTAGTTCAGCTTACACAAAGCGCCGGCCCGATTGCCGCATTGATGATTGTTGCAGCGATTATTTTTGCCGAGAATGGTTTATTAATTGGTTTCTTTTTTCCTGGCGACAGTATGCTAATAACCCTCGGCCTATTGATTCAGGATCTTAACAAACAACATAGTCAGCTAGATATTAATCTGGCAGTTCTAGTTCTGATAGCTGCTGCCATAGCTGGTTCTTATGTCGGCTATATATTCGGTAAAAAAATCGGACCGCGATTGTTCACTCGACAGAATTCTCTTTTGTTTAAACAGGAAAATATTCAGAGAGCACAAGAATTTTACAACCGATTCGGCGGCAAAACAATCATTCTAGCTAGATTCGTCCCGATAGTTAGGACATTCGTACCGCTTATTGCCGGCATTGCCAAAATGGACAGTCGACAATTTATGATTTATAACATTCTTGGCGGAGCGATTTGGATAAGTAGCATAACTTA
>JAAXXM010000049.1 GCA_013334475.1 Candidatus Saccharimonadota bacterium
ACGGCAGCCCCCGCTCAAATGTGCAAGACGTCAGGCGAATTGGAGAAAGAAAATATTGGCAATCCATATATTCTAAATGACGGCGTCGAAAGTATGTTAGTCTCAGTGGAAAATGTTGATGCAGTTACTGAAGAAGATATACTGGAATATTCGCAGAGATGTGAACTTGCCAGACGAAACGTAGAAATTGTGTATGAAAATTTAGCTAGCAGTGACGGTTCAGACGAGATAGTTTATGACGATAAAGTAGTCGTTTTTCGTAACAACGTTGATATCGACTATTCGCTAACTCGTGTTAGTCAATACTCCGACATTTATGTCAGATATTTTCGTAATATCACATTTGTCATTGCTCGGCTTGCACTACATCTAACATGTAAGGTAATTGGCACTCCCTTAACTAGATAGCAAAAAGTCGCTTTGTTAGTAAATATTACCAATAGATATAGGTACTAGAAGTAAAACGTTTTTAATAGGGGGCGGCGGTCCACGCAAGATACTATAATAATCCGCAAGCTTCTTGTTATAGCATTAACTAGATAATGTACAAAAAATAGCAGATAGACCATTAGCTCTTGTGATTATACAAACGACTTAAGGCAAAAAAGATCAAAGACAGGACCACGATTGCGCCACCAGCAGCTAAATTAAAATAATATGCTGACAGTAGGCCTCCAAGCACCGCAACCTGACTAATCACGAGGCCTAGGATCATTGTTTTAGCAAAACTTTTCTTGAATTGAGTGGCTGTCACAACCGGTATTACCATAAGTGCACCGATCAACAGTACGCCGACAATCCTCATAGCGAGAACAACCGTTATCGCCGTGGCAATCATTAAGCTGTAATTTAATATGCTCACCTTAAGGCCACTAACCGTTGCCGCTTCTTCGTCAAAGCTAAGGTAAAGCAGTTGTTTGTAAAGGATTAAGATGCCAATGATAACGATAATACCGACAATGGCAATGACCGAAATGTCAGCCTGAGTTACGGTCGTAATGCTGCCAAATAGATAAGAAAATAGATCTACATTGAATCCATGCCCCAAGCTTACCAAGATAACTGCCAGTCCTAGGCCTCCGGAGATAAACATCGCAAGGGCCGTATCACCCGAGGCTAGCTTTTTCGATCTGATTCTTTCGATGATAAAGCCTGCGGCTATCGAAAAGATTATCGCAGTAATTAGGGGTGAAATTCCAAATAGCAATCCGATAGCCACACCAGCAAGAGCCACGTGCGAAAGGCTGTCGGCAAGAAGAGAATATCTTTTGGTCACTAAAAACGTGCCGATGAGTGGAGCGATGACGCCAACGATAATGCCAGCTTCAAAGGCTCTCTGGATGAAAGTATATTGCAAAAAGTCAAGCATGATTATGTCCTCCGGGATGGAAAAATTTGAGATTTTCACCAAAGAGTTTTTTTAGGTTTTTATCGCTTGCAAATTTCTTTGGATCGTCAAAATAGGTTAAGTGTTTATTTAAGAAAATAACCTCCGTGGCTTCGCTTGCCACGACATTGATGTCATGAGAAACCAGTATCAGGGTAAGGTCATTTTCTCGGTTCAGTTTGCGGAGAAAAAGGTAAAATTTTTCTTGAGTTTTCGCATCGACACCGGTAGTTGGCTCATCAAGAAAAATGACCTCAGGCTCTCCCGCAAGGGCTCGGGCGATAAAAACACGCTGCTGCTGGCCGCCGGAGAGATCGCCTAGAAGACGATCACGGTATGCCCACATCTCAACATCATCTAGTGCTTTTTTGATGATTGTCTTGTCTTCTTTTGACTCAATCCCGAATGGCCGGAACAGCTTTGGGCGGCCCATAGCGACAACTTCGGCCACAGTAACCGGAAATTTGGCATCAAAGTTGGTGGCTTTTTGAGGGACATAACCAATTTTTGACCAATCGTTAAATTCGTTGAGCTTCTTTCCGAATAACCTTACCTCGCCCTTCTGTGGTCTTAAGAGCCCCAGGATAATCTTCAGTATAGTCGATTTGCCACCACCATTTGGTCCAATTAAGCCGACGTAGTCTCCGAGGTGAATGTTGAACGAAACGTTCTCTATAACTTTCTCGTTCCCGCCATAACCAAAGCTAACATTATCGATCTCGATGATGTTTTTTGAATGATCTATTTGCATTGAAGTGCTGCTCTCAAGTTCGCAAGGTTGTCTTTCATAATCGACAGATAGTCGTTGCCGGCTTTTTGCTCGTCTGGGGTTAGTCCCTCAATCGGGTTTAGTACCATTGTCTGGGCACCGACTTCTGAGGCGATAGTTTGAGACAATTTAGGACTAACCAAACTTTCAAAGAAGATATATTTTACGTTATTTTCCTTCGCGAATTTAGCAGTATCGGCAAGTTGACTAGGTGAAGGTTCAGCATCAGGGCTTAGCCCTGCGATAGCAACTTGAGTTAAGCCGTATCTTTTTGCCAGATAACCGAAAGCGGCATGAGAGGTAATAATCTCCTTTAGTTGACAGGAATCCAAGCCGGTCTTGTATTCCTGGTCTAGCTGATCGAGTTTTGCAATTAAAGTATTTAGGTTATTTTGATAATAACTTTTATTTTCCGGGTCCGCTTTCTCTAGGGCACCCTCGATCTTGGTCGCTTCAACTTTGGCGAGCCTTGGATCAAGCCAAACATGCGAATCGATCGCGTTTTCTCCTTCTTCGTCAGTATATATTCCCGTGGTTAAATTTTCGCCCGCTGTCACGACTGTCGTGCCCGTGCCTTTCAGCTGGTCTTTGAATTTATCGCCCCAAGCTTCCAGGTGCCCACCGTTTAATACTAGAAGTTTGCTTTTCTCGATGCTAATCATATCGGCGGTGGTTGGCTCGTAATCGTGCGGCTCGGAACCAGAAGGCGTAATGTTGGTTACGTCTGCCTTGTCACCGGCAATTTGGGAGGTGAAAAAGTAAAGCGGGTAAAACGAGGTAGTAACAGTCAATTTATTGTTTGTCGATGATGTCTTATCAAAATAACCGCTGTTTACGCCAAGCGCAATTAATCCGACAGCCACAACTCCAATCACCAATCCAATTAGATATTTTTTGTTCATTTTACCTCCTGTTGGCAAGCACTACAGAGTCCAAAGAACTCCAGCCTATGTCCAGATATTTTAAAATTAGTTTTTTTACCTATTTCAATTTCTTGATCTT
>JAAXXM010000050.1 GCA_013334475.1 Candidatus Saccharimonadota bacterium
CCTTAATTTTTTGAATTTTTTCTCGATATCATGTTCGGTCGATTTAAACTTACTCTTAAACGTAAAACTTGTCATTACATCCCCTATTTATCGTTCGACTTTTTCTTACTTAATATTGTATCGTATTTGATTCAAAAACGCTTGAGTTTATCACAAATTTACACCACTAGGCTGATGGAAACCTTAAGAAAATAACTCCCGAATTTCTAATATCCATCGTGCTATATTCACCCGTGCCATAGAAATTGTATTGGCTAATATGAACCCAGCCACCAGACACCGACTCAACTATCATAAGATGCCCTATCGGTGAAAAATTGCCCATTTGCGGTAAAACAACCGCGTCACCTGGCTGTGGATCATAAACCCTCCAAGCGCCGCTGTATCTTGGCGCACTCGAAGGCCATTCATAAGCATTACCACTACCCCTGAAGTGCCCGACGTACTTGCCAAAACGATGCACTAATGCCCAAGCCGCATAGCTGACACATTCGCGATTATACAATCCCCACGGATCAGAATAACTGTCCTGATAACCGCAATAAGGGTAGCCATCGCTACCACAATCAAAATTGCCACTCCAGTTCTTGTATTGAAAGCTACCAACTACGCCCGAATTGACATTGCCATTCAAGCTGGCATAGTATGCCCTCTGCTGGGCAGCGATTGATTCGAGCCTGGTCCTAGTATCAGATACTAATTGTTGATAAGCCGCCTCTTGACCCCTGGTTTGATCTAATAATGACTGTTGCTGTTCTTGGTTGGCAGCCAGATTAGCTTTTTGGGCGTTTTGTTTATCTAGAACTATTTTTACATCACTTTGCTGTTTTTCAAGATCAGCCTTTAATTTCTTGACCGTATCGATCGTTGAATTAAGCTGACTCCTGACCGATGCCTGAGCCTCTTGTTTATCGAGATAATCACCGATACTTTTGCTGCTGGCTAGCATTTCGACCGGCGTCACGCTACCATCGACGTACATATCGGCAATAATTTTGCCCAAAGCATCTTGATTGTCTTGAATTTGCTTTTCGGTTTCGACAATCTGGGCCGATAATTTATCGTACTGAGCTTGGCTGAGGTTGATTTCGGCCTGCAAGGCATTAGCCTGTTGTTGCAAGATATTAACCGCATTTTGTAAAGTGTCGGCTTGCTGGGACAGTTCGGCTGCCCTAGCGTTATAAGCATTAATCGTCTGCTGAAGGCTACTCATCTGATCATCATAAGAATCTGCCGCCGCGGTCTGTACCAGCTGGATTGGTGCGGCAAATGCCATAACCACAGCTATAGTGATGAGGGTTATTTTGGTAGAAAACTTGGTTTTCGATTTCATATCTTTTATACCCTCAAATATTTATGCGTTGCTAAAAGCGACGAAATAATGCCGATGATCGCGCCGACCAAAATCATGCCGCCAAACATCGGCAAAGCGTAAATCGTTACCAAATCAACTGTCGGCATTACTGAAATCTTATAGCTATCGAGTGTTTTTGAAACCGCATGAATGGCCCAAATGCCCAAGCCACCCGCAATCAGCGCAGCCACGAAGCCATAGATGACCGACTCGATAACGAATGGACCACGAATAAAGAACTTGTCAGCACCAATCAATTTCATCATCTGTATTTCTTCTTTACGGTTAAATATCGCCATGCGAATGGTATTAAAGATAATAAGTGATGAAATAATCACGAACAACGCCCCAGCAGCAATTCCTAATTTCTGGGCAAAACTGACCGCTCGACCGATGGATTCAATCGCACTACGCTTGTCACCGGCGAATGAGGGCTTGTAATCGGCATTAATATACGGCTTTAAAAGTGAGTTACTATCGACAAATTTTTGCAGTTGAGTCGTGTCGTTGATATCGACAACGACTACCCGTAGTGCCGATGGAATTTTGTTAGTCGCTACGGTCATTGCTTCGATTATGTCTGGGTCGTTCTTGTTAGTATCAATGACTTGCTGCCTGGCTGTGGCCGAACTGATAAAGCTTGCCGATTTGACTGACGATAATTTCTTTAACTCGACGACAAGCTTGGCGCCAACTTCATCGGTCGTATCAGTTTTAAGATATATTGACATATCGACTTTGTTCTTGAGTTCACTGACAGTATCATTCAATATTTTCTGGGCCATAAAAGTCGTCAGAATAATCATCAAGGTAATAGTCATAACCGCCGTAGCTGCAACCGTCAACCAAGAATTGCGTACAAAACTATCAACCCCATAACGGCTGACACGCATAAACGTCAGTAAGCGATGCCTCGATCGCTGCTTGATGGCGTTATCTTTGGTATTTTTCTTCTTTTTTGCCATCATTGTCGATAACTTCCCTCTGCCTGATCGCCAGAAATCTTGCCATGCTCCAAAGTAATCACTCGTCGTTTTAACTTATTAACTATCTCGGCATTATGCGTCGTTAGTAGCACGGTCGTGCCATATTTATTAATCTTTTCCAGCAACCTGATAATATCCCAGCTATGTTTTGGGTCTAGGTTACCAGTCGGTTCGTCAGCAATCAAAATCTTTGGCTGACGGACTACCGCCCTAGCAATCGCGACCCGCTGGCGTTCACCGCCGGATAATTGATGAGGGAAGTTTTTTTCTTTTCCAGTCAAACCAACCAACTCGATTACTTTAGGCACGGTATTTTTTATTTCGCGGCGAGTCATACCGGCGATTTCGAGCGCGAAAGCGATGTTCTCAAATACAGTCCGTTGTGGTAATAATTTGAAGTCCTGGTAAACGACACCGATTTTTCGACGCAACATCGGAATTTGGCTATCTTTTAGGGTGTCATAGTCGATACCGCCCACGACAATTTTGCCGCTGGTTGGCTTTTCTTCACGAGTCAGGAGTTTTAGTAGAGTAGTTTTACCAGCGCCGCTCGTACCGACTAGAATCACAAATTCACGCGGTTCGATGAATAAGCTCACCCGATCAACGGCTGGCTTGGCGTCCTTGGCATACGTCTTGGTTACCCTATCGATTAGTATCATTTCTAGAAAAATTATAGCATAAGTACTACACGGTCGTCGATTCTAAATACGATTCAATAAAACCATCGATATTGCCATCCAAGACAGCCTGAACGTCATGTTCCTCGTATTTAGTTCGCGTATCTTTGGCTAGAGT
>JAAXXM010000022.1 GCA_013334475.1 Candidatus Saccharimonadota bacterium
ACTGCAATTATAGCTAGGTGTAAATTTTACATGCTTTTGTTGGTGATTTCTTCTTGGCATAACTCGACAATCTGTTTAAATTCGTTTACAATTATAGATATTATGACACAGTCGCCTATGTCAACCGAATTGGCGACAGGAAAACCGCGCAAATCGGCGGCGATTCTGTTGCTTTTAACGGCCGCCGACACTACCTGGAGGATGTTTGTACCGACTCTTGGAGGGACTATCGTCGGGGTCTCGATGGATCACTTTTTTAAAACGGTGCCTGTCTGGACGGCAATTATGGTCGTACTGGGTGTAATGTTGTCTGCCCTACTGATGTTTTTACAATTTAAGAGCCTAAGGAAATAAGGGGAATACGTGGAATATTTGGCAGAAATTCATCTCGAAATTGATATCGCGGCCAAGCCGATATTTTGGCTTGGTAATTTCGGCGTGACCAATGCCATGCTGACTGGATTGGTCGGTGGCGGATTGGTTCTCGGTGCATTGCTATATGTCGGTAATATGGTCAGGCACAAAAAATATAATCGATTTGTCGGTTTGGTCCAATGGGTTTTCGAAGGACTATTAAAACAGATTGATGAGATTATTCCCGACCGCAAATTAGCGCGAAAGATAACGCCACTGGCCTCGACGATTTTTTTCCTAGTTATGATTAATTATTGGCTGAGCGTTTTGCCTGGCCTCGATACGATAAAAATCAATGGAGTGCCGATACTGCGCAGTCCGACGGCGGATTTGAATTTCGTTCTGGCGCTGGCTGCCGTGACTGTCGTCGCGATTCAAATGTATGCCACTAAGTACCTAGGTATTTTTGGCAATATCGGCCGTTACGTGCGGAATCCGTTAAAGGATCCGGTTGGTTGGTTCGAGGGCACGTTAGAGATTGTCGGTGAATTCTCGCGCGGCGGGTCGCTGGCCCTACGTTTATTTGGTAATGCTTTTGCTGGTGAAATTCTACTTCTAGTAATTACGATTTTGACCAGCTATTTTGCCGTTGTCACGTTACCGATATTCATCGTCTTTGAGATGATGATTGGTTTTATTCAGGCTTATGTCTTTTTCGTACTGACGTTGATTTTTACCTCGCTGGCTGTCAGCCACGGCGAAGAACATAACCATCCACAATCCGACCATTCCCCCGTTATTTCAACAAATGCAATAACAGAGGTAATGAAATAATCAGTTAAACAAAATAATTCGCTTTTAGCGAAAGGAGAAAATAATAATGGAACAACTATCATTTACGCTCGCTTATGCCTTGCCTGCCCTTGCCGCCGCGATATCGATCGGTGCGATCGGTACCAGTGCCATGAAAGCGCTCGGACGCAATCCAGAAAAAGTCAATGATATCCGCGCTCTTATGATTACGGCAATCGTCTTCTGTGACTCGCTCGCCATCATCGGTATGATCGTCGCGATTATCGGCAAAGTATTATAGTAATCAGGAAAAAATAAATGGAAATATTTAGACAGTTTGCCGAAAGCGGTTCACAAAATGGCGGTCTAGTAGAGATGCTGGGTATTGATTGGCAAATGCTGCTGTTTCAAATCGTGGCCTTTTTAGTGATGCTTGGCTTACTTGCTAAGTTTGTTTATCCATGGTTGATAAAATCGGTTGATGATCGTCAAAAAAGAATCGAGGATGGTCTGAAATCGTCCGAAAAAGCTCAAGCTGAGGCGGCTAATGCCGAAAAGCGGATTGCTAAATTGTTAGCGAGCGCCAATAAAGAGGCCGGTGAAATAATCGCCGCTGCCAAAGCCGAGGCGTCCGAAACGCTTCTAGCGACCGAAGAAAAATCGCGTCAACTTGCTGACAAGATTACTAAAACCGCACGAGAACAAATCGATAACGATATCTTGATTGCCAAAAATGCCCTTCACAATGAAATGGTTGATTTGGTAATAACGGCAACCGAAAAAGTCACGTCTAGAATCGTGACCGACAAGGTTAATAACGATTTGGTTGAAAAAGCTGTCAAGGAGGCGAAACGGAATTAGTTATGGCAGTTAGATTATCACGTCGCAATCTGGCCAGTTATTACGCCGAGGCGTTAGTAAATGGTACGAGCAGCAAGAATTTAGCTCGCGAACTGGCGGCCTACCTAATTGAGGCTAAAAGAACCAAGGAATTGCCTTTGATAATCGACGATATCGAACACCAACTTGCCTGTAGAGGTAGTCTATCGGCTCGACTGACGTCGGCGCACGCGCTTAACGAGGCCTCAAGACGATCAGTTATTGATTTATTGCGCCATAAAACCGGTGCTAGTGACATCAATATCAAAGAGTCGATTGACGAAAATCTGCTCGGTGGCCTAAAAATCGAATTTATCGGTAACGAACTGGACATGACCATATCTAGACAACTTAGCAAATTAAAGACGAATTATAAGAAGTAAGGAAAGAAATAATGACAGCAATATCAGTTGAAGAGCTTTCAAAGGATCTTCGTGATGCGATTGCCGGACTAGAATCGACCGAAGGGTTGGAAAAGGTCGGCGTGGTCGTTCGCGTTGGTGACGGCGTGGCGTGGATCCAAGGGCTATATGAAGCCAGTTATAATGAAATGCTTCAGATCGAGACCGCATCGGGCGTCGTTGAGGCTTTCGCCCTCAATTTAATGGAAGACGAAATCGGTGCCGTTTTGCTTGGTGCCGATCAACGCGTCTCGGCCGGCGATAAGGTCAGGTTAAAGGGTACGATTCTGTCAGTACCGGTCGGACCAGAATTACTCGGTCGAGTTGTTGATCCGCTTGGTCGGCCACTTGATGGTGGCTTGCCGATCAAGACGAAAACTTTTGGTCAGGTAGAGCGAAATGCCATCGGTGTTATGGGCCGCAAATCGGTTCATGAACCACTCATGACCGGTATTATGGCGATCGATACAATGTTCCCGATTGGTCGTGGCCAACGCGAGCTGATTATCGGCGATCGTCAAACCGGCAAGACTGCTATCGCGATCGACACGATGATCAATCAGGCCAAGCAAAAGACCGGCGTGGTTAATATCTATGTCGCAATCGGTCAAAAATCATCGAAAGTCGCCCGATTAGTTGAACGGCTCAAAAAAGAAGGCGTCATGGAACAGACAATTGTCGTTGCAACCAGTCCGTATGATCCGGCTTCCCTACTTTATATCGCTCCATACGCCGCGACGGCTATGGGTGAATATTTCCGTGATAACAGTGGTCATGCCTTGATGATTTATGACGATTTAACCAAGCATGCCGTAGCCTACAGGCAGATGTCGCTACTTTTGCGCCGCCCACCAGGACGCGAGGCATATCCAGGCGATGTTTTCTATTTGCACTCCAGGTTATTAGAGCGTTCGGCTAAACTGAGCGATGCCCTAGGTGGCGGCTCACTCACTGCCCTACCAATTATCGAGACTCAGGCTGGCGATATTAGCGCCTATATTCCAACTAACGTGATTTCGATTACCGACGGGCAGATTTTCCTTGAAACAGATTTGTTTTATCAAGGTATCCGACCAGCAATTTCGGCCGGATTGTCGGTTTCGCGTGTCGGTGGTGATGCGCAAACCAAGGGCATCAAGAGTGTCAGCGGCAATTTGAAATTAGGTCTCGCTCAATTCCGAGAACTTGCCAGCTTTGCCCAATTTGGTAGTGATCTAGACGATGCAACCAAAGCCCAAATCAATCGAGGACGTCGCCTAACTGAGCTGCTCAAGCAGCCACAATATCAGCCATATAGCATCTGGCAGCAGATCGCCAGCGTCTATACGGTGACTAATGGGCTATTCGATGATGTTAAACCAGAAAAAGTTAAACAGGCACAGGCGTCACTACTTGAAAAATTATGGACTGAACACAAAGCTGATATGAAGTCATTAGACAAAGGCGATAAATTAACCGACGATCAGATTAAAGCGATTAAAAAAGTCGCTGCTCAAATCGCCAAAGGCTTCGAGGAGGCTTAAGGCGTGGCGTCAGTTCAGGTTTTACGGCAAAGAATCCGCTCGGTCAAAAACACCAAGCAGATTACAAAAGCGATGCAGTTAGTGGCCGCTAGCAAGATGCGTCGGGCTCAGGAAACGACCAAGGCATCGGCACCTTATTCATCATCTGCTCGGGAACTGCTGGCGTCTATTGGTCGTCATCAGTCGGCAAAGCATCACCCGCTATTTATGAAGCGGACGATTAAAAATCGTCTGATTATCGTGATTGCTAGCGATAAGGGCTTGGCTGGTGCATATAACGCCAATATTATGAAACTTTATGCCGAGCAACTAATTGACGACAGGCGAAATGGAATTGATACGCAAACAATCACGATTGGTCGCAAAGCGGCGCAATTTGCCGCCAGGTTAAAGGATTCGCGTGTCGTCGGTGCTTATGAAGAATTACCTGATAATGCCGACAGTCCGATGTTCAAAGCAATACTTAATAGCGCCGTTGATAAATTTGTCAGCCGTGAAGTTGACGCTGTTGACGTGATTTTTACCGAGTTTATCAGCATGGCAAAACAGCAAGTCGATGTCGTCAGGGTGTTGCCTGCCGGACTGAAATTTACTGACAAAACCGATGACATGGACGAAGCCGATTACGAACCAAGCGCGCAAGAATTACTTGACGCTATCGCTTATCGACTAGTCGAGGCGCGGATTTTTCAGACATTGCTTGAATCAAGAGCCAGTGAACACAGTATGCGAATGGTAGCAATGAAAAACGCGACCGATAATGCCGCGGATTTAATCAGTGATTTGACGCTGGTCATGAATAAATCTCGCCAAGGCGCGATTACGCAAGAGCTTGCCGAAATTTCCGGTGGCGTAGAGGCGATAAACTTATGATAAAGGAGAAAAATATGGTGAATAAAGTAAAGGACGGTCGCATCATCCAAGTCGTCGGTGTGGTGGTTGACGTTGAATTTGATGGTAAACTGCCAGCAATCTATGATGCTATGTTAGTAAAACGAGGTGATGAGATTGTTACTTTGGAAGTTGCTCAGCATCTTAATAAAAATAGTGTCAGGGCGATTGCCCTATCAACGACTGACGGTTTGAAGCGCGGCGATAAGGTCGAGGCTACCGGAGCGCCAATCAGCGTACCAGTCGGTGACGAGACTCAAGGCCGTATGTTTAATGTTGTCGGTGATCCGATTGATGGCAAGCCTGCCCTCAAAGGCACAAGGGCGCCGATTCATCGCGACCCACCTACACTAACTGAACAATCCAGCAAGTCCGAGGTATTAGAGACCGGTATCAAAGTCATCGATCTCATCGCGCCGATTGCCAAAGGTGGCAAGGTTGGTTTGTTTGCTGGAGCCGGCGTCGGCAAAACAGTTTTGATTACCGAATTGATTAATAACATTGCAAAGTTTCACAGCGGTAACTCGGTTTTTGCCGGTGTTGGCGAACGAACACGCGAAGGTAACGATTTGTATTACGAAATGCAGTCGGCTGGCGTCTTAGACAAGACCAGTCTAGTCTTTGGTCAGATGAATGAACCACCAGGAGCTCGTTTGCGCGTGGCCTTGTCAGGTCTAGCGATTGCCGAGACTTTCCGCGATCAGGGCAAGGACGTCTTGTTATTCATCGATAATATTTTCCGCTTTACTCAAGCCGGTGCTGAGGTTTCTGCCCTCTTAGGTCGCTTGCCGTCAGCCGTCGGTTATCAGCCGAACTTACAACAAGAAATGGGCGCCCTCCAAGAGCGAATTACCAGTACCAAAAAAGGTTCGATTACCTCAGTCCAGGCAGTCTATGTGCCGGCGGACGACTTGACCGATCCAGCTCCGGCTACGACTTTCGCCCACCTCGATGCGACGATTGTTATGAGCCGAGCATTGACCGAAATCGGTATTTATCCGGCGGTTGACGTGCTCGACAGCAGCTCGAATAGCTTGGACCCTGAAATCGTTGGCGACGAACATTATCGGGTGGCCCGTGAAGTCCAACGGGTTCTCCAACAATACAAGGAACTGCAGGACATCATCGCGATTATGGGTATGGAAGAATTATCCGATGATCAAAAGCAAATCGTCGCCAGGGCGCGCCGTATTCAACGATATTTGTCGCAACCTTTCCATGTTGCCGAAAAGTTCACCGGCAACCCAGGCGTCTATGTCAAATTGGACGATACTATCAAGGATTTTGCCGACATTCTGGCTGGCAAATATGACGACAAGCCAGAAGAATGGTTCTATATGGTCCAGGGTACTTTGTCTGGCAGGAAGGGCTAAGGCATGAATCTTCGTCTGGTATCACTGATGGGTGTCAAATTCGACCGTGAAGTCTATGAAGTCATGGTACCGACACCCGATGGAATAATTGCGATTTTTCCTGATCACGAGGCGTTGATCTCGCTACTGGTACCTGGCGTGCTATCGGTCCGTTACGACAAGACCGACCCAGATGAAAAACTTGAACACTTCGCCGTATCGGGCGGTGTAGTCGAAATCGGCGCGAACAAAGTCAAGGTGTTAGCTGATGAAGCCGATCATGGCGACGAGATTGTCGAATCCGAAGCGAAAGCGGCGCTTGAACGAGCGCTCAAGGATAAATCAGAAGCCAAAGACCAAGTCGAACTTGATCGTGCGCACGAGTTAATCGATCGACACGCGGTCAGACTCAAGGTCGCTGAACTCAGACGTCATCATCGCCGCATTTAAGACTTCCCTGGCCTCAATGGTCGAGGTTACGTGCATCAGTTGGTCGCGAATTTGCGAAGCGCCGCTAAAATCGCGGATATAAATCTTGAAGAACCGTTTCAGCGGGTCAAATTTGCGTGGCTCAAGTTCTAATGAATATTTGTCGTGTAAATCGAGTTGCAAATTCAGCAGATCAATTAATTCTTGGCGACTGTGATTTTTTGGCACCGTTTCAAAACAAAACGGATTAGCAAAAATGCCGCGACCAATCATAATACCATCAATGCGGTGTTTACGCGCTAGTTTTTCCCCTTGTTGACGGTCAACAATGTCGCCGTTAATCGTTATTAGAGTGTGCGGCGCGATTTGGTCGCGCAGAGCGACGATTTCATCGATTAATTCGAAATGAGCGCCTACCTTGCTCATTTCTTTTTTGGTACGCAGATGGACTGTTAAATTGAATATGTCTTGTTTTAAGATATGGGTCAGCCAATCGCGCCATTCATCGATTCTTGAATAACCAAGGCGGGTTTTGACACTGACCGGCAGACCGCCGGTTTTGGCGGACTGGATCAGCTCGGCGGCAAGCTCCGGGGTTTTGATTAGGCCACTACCACCACCGCCTCGGACCACATTTTTATCCGGGCAGCCCATGTTAATATCAATACCAGCAAAACCTAGTTCGGCTAAGCCCTGGCTCATTTGGGCGAATTGCTCTGGTTTGGTACCCCAAATCTGAGCGACAATCGGCTGTTCGTCGGGCATGAACGTTAACCGACCCCGAGTGCTATGAACTCCCTTGGCACTGCAATAACTGCTGGCGTTGACGAATTCGGTAAAATAGACGTCCGGACGAGCGGCGGCGCTGACGACATGACGAAAAACTACGTCGGTGACAGACTCCATCGGCGCTAGGATAAAGAAAGGTTTTGGTAGGTCTTGCCAAAAATTGCTCATCATTATATTATATCACAAATTTAGTAAAATATCAAACGTTACCGCTTATTAGATCATTTTCAAATTCAATCACGCCCTCGATGGACAGTTCGTAATGTGAAGTATCCGGTAAATTCAGATTGACGATATGATCCCAAACGGCCGTGATTAATCGGCTAAAATTATCTAAGTCCTCAAGTGATATTTGGTTCTCTAGGCAAAGTATATCGCCGTCTTTGGTCGGCTCGACGAATTGGATTATGCCTTTTTCGACGCTATAATCGTGCCAGTCACGCGAGTTTTCAATCAGTAATTTATAAAACATCAACTGCTGACGATATTTATGCGATTTCAATTTGTCGTAATCGAGCGAAGTTTTCCAATTGTCCAGTGCCCGCCCGGTTTTGTAGTCGGTCACGACAATTTGATGATTATCGCGATTAATTTCGACGAGATCGAGTTTGCCGGTAAGATGGGCTTGATTAATCAATGAATTCTGACCGGCAAAATTCAGTTCGGCCTTTTGGCTGGTCGTAAAGCTATCGTACTTGACGTTCAAGAATGCCCGCAAACTATCGCCGCCCTTTTTGACATAATGATCTATATCGGTATCGTCTAGTCGTTCCAGTCGTAGTAATTGTTCGAAATCAGCGACGATGTCTTCGATCGGCTGATGATGACCGGTAGCCGCGAAATGATTATGAATTTTTTGTAAGGTACTATGAATGGCCGTGCCATAAGCCGAGCTGGCTGACTTGCTTTGCGGAAATTTTAGTAAATTATTGAGCAAGAAGGCTGATGGTCCGCCACGCGTTATATCCAAGAAACTGTGTAAATGCGTGACGCTAAGCTTGTATTTATCGAGCGTCGGTCGCAATAAATCTGCCATGTCTCTGGTTGTCGGACTAACATATTTTTGATACCAGGCGTTTTCGACCGCTTCGATTAGTTCGGACTGATTGTCAGGCGTGTCGATGGTCTGCCGAGGCCATTGGCTATCAACCAGGAATGAAGCTTGGCGGGTGTCTTTTTGATTATCGTTTTTGAGGCTATAGCTGATGAAAAGCTGGCGTTTAGCCCTGGTGGCTGCGACATAAAACAAACGAAGTCGCTCGTCGATGGTATCACCGGCCGGAGATAGGGGTAAATTTTCGGGATAATATATTTTTTCGGTGTTAGCTCTGGCTTTTTCGCCCCAGACGTTATCGACGGCATTGACGATGAAGACGCTGTCAAATTCCTGGCCCTTTGATTTATGAACGGTCATGATATTAATAGACGACTCGCTAAGCGACGACAATCGATTAGATTGGATAACGCTACCAGTCTCGCGACATAAATCGACATAGCGCACAAAGTCGGCCAGTTTGAGCTGTTTGTTTGGCTGATATTCGCGGAGTTTGGTTCGAATAACTCTAAGGGCTTCGAGATATTCAAGATATGTTTCGGCGTCTTCGTTCATTTTATTGGTCGAGAAATAATAATCAAACAAAGGGCTTTCGTAATCGGATGCTTCGTCCGATCGACCGATCAATATATCCAACATACGTTCTAGCGGTTGATGAATCGACGCCATGGCTTGAGCAATTAACCAGCCGTGAAGCTTTGAAAAAGTCGGTATTGTTGACATTACCTCTAGCCAGGTCATGCGGTCATTGTAAGATTTAAGACTTAATTTCCAGATGTCGATTGGCTCATAGTTCCAGGCTTCATAGGCTAAGACTTCTGGTATCAACGAGTTTGCTGACTGATGATTGCCGCTCGCTATATTAACTAGCAGACGAGCTAGTTTTTCTAACGCCACGATTGGCTCTAGATCCAGAACGTTGTCGCGTTTTTCATAGTTGACCGATATTCCGGCTCGACTGAAATAAGGCAAGAGTGCTTGGATTTCGTCGTGCTTGCGTGTCAATATGGCAATATCGCATGGCTTTAGGCCGGCATTGATTTGCTGCTGGATTCGACTGACTAGCCAGTGTCTCTCGGTGGCTATATCTCCAGACTCAGAGATACTAACATGATCATGGGAATAGTTCTGATTGGCTTTGAGATTCTTGTCTATATTATCGTAGGCGTCTTCTAGCCGATTGGTGGCTTGAATTATGATGTCGCGTGAACCGTTTAGAATCTGGGCAGATGATCGGTAATTTTCGATTAGCGTCACTTGATGGGCGCGCGGATAGTGCTTGTAAAAACTGATAATGTTGCCGATTTCAGCGCCTTGAAAACCATAAATGGCCTGATCGTCATCGCCGACGACCATTATATTCGGCTGATCGTAGTTGGCGTCATTATCTGTCAGGCTATAAATAATGCGCATTTGAGCCATATTGGTATCCTGGAACTCGTCAACCATGATGAATTGATATTTTTCTTGCAGGTTAAAGCGAAGTTCGTCGTTGACTTCCATGGCATGAGCGACGTTCAAGATCATGTCGTCGAAATCGTAAAAACCGGCTCGGTTCATATCATTTAGGTATTCATCATAAACTAAACTGACGGCCCTCAGAGTAGCTTGCCTCTTTCGGCTTTTAAAAACCCAATTACCGGATTTGTTTTTTTCGAGCCATAAATTCTTCCAGGCGGTAATCGGACTGGTTTTGCCAGTCTGGTCGGCTTGGATCAAGGCGGACTCAAGCGAATTGATGATTACTTCAGACAATTTTGCAAAAGTTGGAATTATTATCTTGTCGTCACAGGTTTTTAGATCCGGCAGGACAGAAATCAGTTTTGGAATAATTGTCTTGTTGACGCTTGGAAGGAATAGATTTGACAGATATTTTTCGAAATGACCAAAGACGATATCATTTTCGTCGAGGATGGCGTCAAGTTCGGCCTTTGTCAGGCCGCTTTTTTTAAGCTCGGATATCGCGCGCATGACCTTGCCCTGATAAGCGTATGCGCCATGAAAGTTTTTGGCGGAAATCGGACTGAGGTGATCAAGTTTGTTAAAGATATTAGTCAAAATTTCGTGACGTGACAACTCATCAACGGGTCGAAAGTTCGAATCGTTATAAAAAACCTCGTTGTTTTGATTGATTATTTCACTGCCAAAACTATGAAACGTATGAACTGCGACTTTATAGGCCTCTTTTCCTATGATATCAGTTAATCGATCGCGCATTGATTGAGCGCCGCTGTCAGTAAAGGTCAGACATAAAATGTTTTCCGGTAGAGTGTCGGTCTTTTTCAAGATATTCGCAACCCGCATGCTTAGTAGCTCGGTCTTGCCAGTACCGGGTCCGGCAATGACCATCAAGGGGCCGTCGATTTTATCGACCGCTTCTTTTTGGGCAGCGTTCAACTTTTGATAGCGTTTTTCAAAATCCATTAACATCCATTTTAGTTTAATATCGCCTCATAGTCGAGGTTTGCAAAAATCTAAAAGTGTTACAATAGTTGTTAAGATGAGTATCAAGATGTACGATGAGCTGGCTTTGGAGCGAGAAATAAATGCTGGATTTGGGGTAGATATGGAAATATTGCAGCCGATAGTCTATCGTGTGCCGATTAGCCGCTCGGCCGAAGCGACCTTATTTTTGAATAATAAAAAACAGTTATATTTATATATCAGTGGTCAGTCCAAGCTACTGCTTGGTGATATCAAAAAAACTGTCAGTCGTATGGGCCTAGTGGCGGATATTTATTTTCCACCAAAAGGTCAGCCGCGATATTTCGAGGAAGCTGCATTAAGTAAGTTCCTCGAAGTATTTCCGGGACGCAAAAATGTCAGCGATGAAGATCTGATATTCTACCGAACATTAGTTTCGTATAATCCAGCACTGATATTAATTAGTGAAGTCAAAAACGGTGAAATTTATCAATTTGACAGCGATAGCCATACTAGTTGGCGCCTGGCTACCAAGTTTGCTTATCGACGGATCAAGACCAGCTAGTTATTAGTTATTGGTTATGATCGATGAGATAAATGACTGATTGGACATCGACAATGTTATTAGTATCGCCTGCCGTTTGATATTTCGCCAGGGCCTTTACTAATAGATCACGGGCTGATTGCTCGTTACTGTGCATTATTTTTATGGCCTGCAGTTTTAGGCTGTCGGCGCTATTAGAACTATCTTGCTTTGACCAATTAAAATCAAAGCCAATTTGTTGAATGATTAAAACTGAACCAATTAATGACACTACGCCGATAATTGCGACGGCAATAAGGTAGCGCCTTTTTTTACTTAGCTTTTTGATTTTGGCCTTTATTGTCGGTTTTATGGTCGTCTTTTTAGGCTTTTTGATGGTTTTCTTTGGCATGATCGCTCCTTTTAATATACCTGGAATGTTCCACTTGAATTCATCATACAGACTGTGTCTGAGCCGACTTGATACTGAACACT
>JAAXXM010000023.1:0-2315 GCA_013334475.1 Candidatus Saccharimonadota bacterium
TCCAAATAATTGGCCAAGTAATCACTGAGAAAACCGCGGTGCCACTAAAATAATTTATCCACCCGATGATTGATGACGTAAACGCCACCAACCCAAATATTAACAAGAATTTTTTGTGATTAGTCATAGATATATACTATCATAATCATTAAGTTTTTAGCCCCGTGGCGGTTCGCCCTCTGGGTCGTCTAGGAGGCGCTTGGATTTGATTTCGTAACGCTTGCCAGTAATTTCACTGGTGATATAGTCCTCGTTAATTAGATTAACAAAGACATCCAGGTCATTGCCATCCATGATGATAATCGCGTCCGTATCATCGGTCATTAGCTCGAGTTGCATCTGTTCGGCGTATTCTATCGCCTGCTCTTGGGTAATTAGACCAACTTCAAGTTTTTGCAACTTGTTGATAGTCTTTTTGCGGTCGCGAACCAGGCTTTGCAGATCCATACCTTCAGGAAAACTGAGCTTATATTTCTGGCTGATTTCTTCGACTTTTTTATCGGCTAACATTTGCTTTTTATAATCATAGTTGAACAGACGCTCGAATTTGCTTTGGTTATAGACAAATATATCCTTGCCGACGATTAGCACCTGATTATCGGCTGGCATCTTGAGACCGACATCGGCCTGAAATATTCCGAATTTGCCTTCCCTGAATTCCCACGCAGCCGCACCGTCTAGCACTTGACCTTGGGATATTAATTTAGCGACATAAAATGTCTTGTCTGGCTGCCCTGGCAAAGTAAAACGCGCCAAAATACCTTTGATACGTTTGAACTCGTGGTCTTGCTCGCTAAATTCCGAGATATCGCTGCGTTGATTTTCAATCAAATGAATCAGGGTTTCGGCCCGACCAACATTCTCGAGATCGGTGCGTAAAATAACATTTTCTTCATTATCCGACAACTCGAAATCACGCACCGACAGTCCAGTACCCGCCCCAAGATTCACGAAATTAATCAAATCGAAAAGAAATAACGGCTTGATTTGGGCATTCAAATCACTAGCAAAATTGGTCGAATACGGCGTGTAGTGCTTGTTGAACAAAAATAATTCAACATTCAAATCTTTCTTGACCCCATCGATGTTATTAGCCCATAAAAAAATATCTGTCTGATCAGTCTTTTCCATAATTTACCCCTATAGTAATACTTTGCCGAATAATTTTTCTTCGCGCGCGCGATTGGCCCATTTGTCAGCCAAATCGTTATCGCCGTTACCGGCGTGTCCACGAACCCAAACCACTTGGGCCTGTGATTGTTTATATAAACTGTGAACTTCCTTGACAAGATCTAGATTGCGAATTTCGCCACCTTTTTTGCGCCAACCATTAGCCGACCAGCCGTCAGCCCATTTAGTCAGAATATTAACCCAGAACTCGCTATCAGTAAAAATTACGCACTCTTCACCCTCGGAATCCTTAAGAGCCTCTTTAATTGCCTCACCCTCCATCCTAATATTGGTTGACATCTCTTCACTACCAAGTATGGCCATTTCGGTTTCTTTGATGACTGCGAATCCACCTGGCCCCGGATTAGGACTACAGCTACCATCTGTATAATAAGTAATCATTAGTTATATTCTACTATAAAAACTAAATTTAGTTCGTAGTCGATTATGCTACACGAAATGTGTACCGCATTTGCCATCGATTAAATCATGATAATTAGCCGAGGAATTGCCTATGATGGCATCTATTCTATTATTGCGAGCCAAGATTGCCCCATCTAACTTTGTTACCATCCCACCACGTCCCAGTTCGGACTTGCCAGTCGATATCTTGCGAGCTTCATCGTAATATTTTTCATCAAGTCGTTTAATGACCTGATTGTTACCATCTAATAAACCGTCAACGTTAGTTAGCAGCAACAAATGCTTGGCTTGGATAGTAACCGCAATTTTGGCCGCCAAGCCATCATTGTCACCACCGTAACTAAGTCGAGCTAGCTCGATATCGCTCAGAACATCATTTTCATTGATAATCGGTATGACATCGTTACTGATTGCCAATTCTATGATTTTACGAAGACGACCGCCCTCGACCTGATCATCGATATCCCGATATGTCACTAGTATCTGACCAGCGCTTAGACCATGGAATCCAAGAGCTTTTTGCCAAACGGTTACTATCTCGGCCGAACCCAACATGGCGAGTAAGCTATTATCGCTATAGACTTTGCCGCTTGACAGCGACCGACCTGCCGCCACGGCACCCGAGCTGACTAAAACTAAATGATAATCTTTTGACAAATCAACTAGTTTGGCGACATATTTTTTTATTTTCGTATAATCGATGCCTTGATCGCCCGCTAAAC
>JAAXXM010000023.1:2415-11679 GCA_013334475.1 Candidatus Saccharimonadota bacterium
AGCGACCGACCTGCCGCCACGGCACCCGAGCTGACTAAAACTAAATGATAATCTTTTGACAAATCAACTAGTTTGGCGACATATTTTTTTATTTTCGTATAATCGATGCCTTGATCGCCCGCTAAACTGCTTGAACCATATTTAACGACTAATATATCTTTTTTCATTATCTACCTCAAATAATACCTACTTAATATAGTGGTTCGTAATTAAGGCCTAGCTAACACTAGGCCCTAGCAGGGGGTAGGATGTCGCTAATCTTGACGCGTGTCTGATTAGTCGTATCGCGATCGCGAATCGTAACCGTATCGTCTTCAAGCGTTTCAAAATCGATGACAATGCAATATGGAGTACCAATTTCATCTTGACGGCGATAGCGTTTGCCAATGTTGCCATTGTCGTCCCACATCACTGCCCCAACCTGTTTTTTGAGCATCAAATAGACAGTCTTGGCCTTTTCGACTAATTCCGGTTTGTTCTTGAGCAAAGGCGAAACGGCGTATTTAACCGGCGCCAAATGTGCTGGCAATTTCAAATAAACGCGTTTTTCGCCATTGACCTCATCCTCAGTATAGGCCGTTGACAATACCGCCATGACCGCTCGCTCGACGCCAAAGCTTGGTTCGATGACATGTGGCACTAATTTTTCATTCGTACCTTTGACGCTATACTCCATGCTTTTGCCGCTAACGCGCTGAATGTTACCGAGGTCGAAATCAGTTCGGTAAGCTAGGCCCAAAAGTTCTTCCCGACCAATTGGAAAATCGAATTCAAAATCAATCGTACGCTTGGAATAATGCGCTCTGTCTTCTGCCGGTACCTCTAACTCGTGAACACTACTAGATGGTAGTCCAATCGCCTCGCACCATTTCCAAACCAACTGACGCCACATTTCGAATGATTCTTCCCACTTCTCAGGATGAACAAAATACTCGATTTCCATCTGTTCAAATTCGCGTGAACGGAATATAAAATCGCGTGGTGAAATTTCATTACGAAAAGCCTTGCCCTGCTGGCCGATACCGAACGGTAAATCAGGATAAAAAGTATCGACGACGTTCTTGAAATTCGTAAATATACCCTGAGCCGTCTCGGGACGCAAATAGCTAATGCTAGATTCGTCTTCGACCGGACCAACATTAGTCCTGAACATCATATTAAATGAACGTACCGGTGACAGGTCATTGCCGCTAGGGCTTTTGATGCCCTTTTCTTTAATCAGATTATCTATCGCCTCAAAAGTCAAACCATCAGCTGAGAATCCAGCGTCTTTGATTAAATGATCAGCCCGAAAGCGCTGATTAGTCTTTAGATCTTCGACCAAAGGATCAGCAAAAGTCGCAACGTGTCCGCTCGCCTGCCAAACTTTCTGATTCATCAGTATCGCCGCATCGACGCCGTACATATCATCACGATCTTCGACGAACATCTTCCACCACAAATTCATGATATTGCGTTTAAGAGCCGAGCCCAAAGGGCCGTAATCCCAAGTCCCCGACAAACCACCATAAACGTCAGATCCCTGAAAGATAAACCCCCGGCGTTTAGCCAGACTGACGATTGACTCCATTTTTTCGTTTTTGGTGGAATTATTACTCATAATGCTATGAATTATACCACATCCGTATCTTAAATTGAGCTATGCTGCAAGACTACGGTCAGGCAATCGCCCGAAATTGCTTCGGCTCCGCCAATCTGCGCAATAATTTTTAACGGTTTTGCAGCGATTAATCTCAATAGTTTAATGTGTTCGCCGGTAATCAAACCCGCCTCGTCCGGTGCTAGTGTTTTTTCGTTCATGTCGTAATGATATTTTTTATTGGATTCAAGTTTATCACCGCGAGTATCGGTCAATAAGTTAAACTCATATCCAAGCAGTGCCTCATAGCGCAGATAAAACCATATTTTGACCATATTTAAACTAATTGATTTAGAATCCAGCCCAGCCAACACCTCCGCCAAAGTGTCATACCATTCTGGACCGTCAACTGAATCACCTATCGCAGAGACTAATCGAATAACCTCGTAAGCGAACTTGGTTTTGTCGTAATCTTCGACGATATGGCTAAAATAATGAGCCAACCTCGAAGATATTAAAGTGCCTATCTCGCCCTTGCCGTTCGCGATATTAACATCACACAAGGCGAACAGCTCGATACCGCCGGCTAGTTTGCTTTTTTCGCGCCTGACCCCACGTGCTATGACGCTGAGCTTGCCTTCTGGAGTTAGTAGCTGCAACACCCTATCGGCCTCGCCATAATTAGTTCGACGGAGAACGATTGCTGAAGTCTTAATCGTTTTCATGGATTAGTTCCTGGACTGATCTGACAAGGTCACTCGGCTTAATCTCGACTTTATCTAGTAAGGTCATGACGCCATACGGCTTTAAATTATCCATCGATAACTCTTTGGCCAGATTAGTACACAGAATAATCGGAATATCACTCGTATCCTTATATGATCTAAGTTCGTGCATCAACGCAAAAGCCGTACTACCAGTTAGCAAGACATCTAGTATCATGACGGCTATCGGACCATCTATAATGTCAATCATTTCGATGGCCGCCAATGGATGAAGCGCGGTATAGACCTTATAACCAGATTTCGTTAACAATCTATCGTATTGTTCGGCCAGCCACACGTCATCTTCGACGATTAAAATATTAGCGGTTTTCATAAAAGACTTAATTGATGAGAGGTTTGTAAATCAATGTAAAAAGTCGCGCCATCACGATGTTTAGTCACGCCTATTTTGCCGTTCATCGCCTTTGCGAATTGGCTAGCAATAAATATACCTAACCCACTGCTTTGCGGTCGCGCTTGGACCAAGTTACGTGAATGCATTAATTTATCTTTATCAATAGATTTAATCATACCAGCCGGCACAGCCGGGCCATAATCTCGAACGCCCAGTCGCACTGAACTGCCATAGTCAAGTGAACTGATTATTATATCAATCGACGAATACTCGTCAGCATAATTTAGGGCGTTATCGCTAAAATTCATGATTACGCGCCTCAGTAAATCACGATTAGCCAATATCAAATGCGGTGCATGGTGTCTCGAAATCAATCTAAGCTCTCGATCGCGCGCCGTAAACAGTGGTGATAGTTCACGGACTATCTCTTCGCATAAAACTACCGGGTTAATTGGCTCTAGCCCAAAAAGTTCTCCGTCAAGACGAGCGGTCCTAGTCAAATCGCTCGTCAGCCTAAGTGCCCGCTCGCTCGTCAAACTAATCTGCCTAAGCATCCGTTTTTGTTCATTGTCATCCAGCCCACCATCCTCTAACATCAAAGATAGTTGGCGCATTAATACAAGTGGTGATTTGAGTTCGTGGGCAGCGGCAATATATGACGGAAAATCGTCTAACGTCGCCCCACTCCAAACATCCCTAGGCTCCCCTAATCGACCCATATATCATAATTGTAACATGTGGACAAAGTTATTGGTTGAATTTAATCGTCTGGATTAAGGCGTCAAAATCGACTCTGAAGGTATCGGCATCAGTTCTGATAGTCACCGTTTTATCGCGTATTTTAAACAACACTGCCGATCCGCGGATGTCTTTCGAAAAGCTACCGTCTAGTCGCGTGCCAGATGTACCATTTATCGTAACGCTACTAGACTTCAGATCACCCTTTTTAACCAGTGAATCGTAACCCGATAGAACTTTATCGAAATCTTTTTCTTCGATGACCACCCTCAGGGCAAATTGTTGGCTCGAGCTGACTGGCGGAACAACCTTTGGATTAAAGTAAGCCTCGTAGTTACCGCCGCTCGAAGCGTCCCTATCAACATAAACGCTCCAGGTCTTTGGATAATTGAATGATAGTTGGCCATAATCATCCGGACCAGTAAAAGCACGCATCGGTTGTTTGTCTCGTTCTAGATATTTTGCCTCATCAGTATCAACTTGTTCTTTTCTTGCCGTCGTTACCGCGGCGTCAATCCTCGAATCGACATCAGTCTTTTGATTTTGGTACTGAACGAAAGACCAGATTCCAAAAACCAAGGCTAGAACCAATCCGACAATCAAAGCGATCGATATAATCATCCAACTTCGGGCTGAACCGCTATCTGAATTTTTGAAACCTAATTTCATAATCGTAATTATACTTGTGCTTTATCCGACTGTAAAGGATTGATGATGTATAGAAAATATGCGCCGACGTTTTTATCAGCTTTTTTGCCGCCAAGCTCAAAACCAAAGCTAATTAAATGAATTGGCTTGTCAATCCGATTCGCTTGATTTTGAACCCATCTACCAATTTTTTTCATGTCTCGCATCACCGAGAAAACATAGACGACTGTCGTTTCATCTGGCAAATGAGCCGTCCAATAATCCGCGAAATGAACCGAGACTTTTTTGTCTTTGCGCGATAAAAATTTAGAAATTCCATAAAGCAACGGATTAAGTTCATAACCGATGGCCTTGGCGCCTAGACTTGATGCCTGACGCAGCACTACCCCGCCGCCACTTCCGATATCGACTAAAGTATCTTTTCTACCTAGCGGATATAACTCGACCAAAGCGTCTTTGATTTCGGATTTGCGGCTCGGTACATACGGAGCACCATAAAGCGCGATCAGCCCAAAAGTAAACAAAAATAGTAGAGCCAGTAGAAGCCCTATCATTACGACTCTTCCTCAAAGCGCTGTTTGATGACATTGACCTCATTTTTGAGCGACGTTAAATCAGTTTCGATTTCGCGGGCTAGCTCTTCGGCCTGCTTGAACTTGGCAATTGACTCTTCTAACGTGAAGTCATCACTGTCGAACCAGGCGATAATCATGGATAATCGCTCGGTTTTTTGCTGTATGGTTTCGTTATTTGTTTCGGACATCTTTTACCTCTGCTTTCATTATAAACTTACTGGTTTCAACTTCGATAATCGAACCTGTCTTGTATTCACCGCGCAAAATCGCATAGCCTCGCTCAAGGGCTTTGTTGGGATCTAGCTGACCAATTAACCTCTTAAAGCTATTCAGATTACTAGCCGCCTCCGTAAATTTTATATCTAGATTATCTAGTGCTAAATTTACCAAACGATTGACTTCCGATCGATATTGACTGAGATTATTTTGAATAATTGGCACCAGCGAGCCTAATCTTAACTTAATCGATCTGATAGTCTCTTTTTTATCAGGAACCAATATCTGAGCAGCGTTACTGGGCGTAGCTGCCCTGACGTCCGCCACTAAATCGGCTAGGCTTTCGTCGGTTTCATGACCGACGCCAACAAGTGTCGGTACGCGACTAGAGGCAATAGCTCGAACTAGCTTTTCATCACTAAAGACTGATAGATCGTCAGCGCTACCACCACCACGAATAATTATAATTACCTCAGGCAAACTCTCTTGCGTATTGAAATAGTTTAACGCTCTGATGATTTGATCGGCCGCTACTGCCCCCTGGACCTGCACGTTCGCAACGTCAATTCGCATACCACCCCACCTGTCGCCGACGATTTTGATGAAATCGGCATAGCCGGCAGCCTGGACACTACTAATTACTGCCACGCTTTTCGGTTGACTAGGTAATGGCCGTTTGCGCTCGATAGCGAATAGACCCTCTTTTTCCAGTTTGGTTTTTAGTAAATCATAGCTCTTTTTTAATGAGCCTTCACCGCTAGGGCGGATCGATCGGACCGTCAAGCTGAATTTACCCCAGGCCGTCAGTTTAGGCGAGGCCATGACAATAACTTTCATGCCGTCTTCGATCGGTGTCCTTAGCTGGAACAAGCTCATAAAACAACCGACGCTGCCACTACTATCCTTGAGGTCAAAAAAGACATACTTGCCTTGATTAACTTTAAAGGATGCTACCTCTCCCTCGATTGCCACGCTAGGATATGAATATTCGATTGTCTGGTTAAAAATAGCGATGAAATCACTGACGCAAAAAATCAACTGGTTATCTTGAGGTTTTTCCATATTTATTTATCGTCAATTGATAAAAAATGTAACCGAATACAATCGTAACGACCAGCAGCGTCGTTCGAGCCAGCAATGTACCGGCAATCGCTAGGTCGGCCGATACTCCGGCCGAGGCCAAAAATGCAATCATGACCGCCTCATAAACCCCTGTGCCACCTGGTGTAACCGAAAAAAAACTCATGATCGAAGATATACCGAATGCGATGAAAATAATCGCTGGGTTGATATAAAAACCGAGCGATACGAACGATAACAAAATCAGCAAAACATCACAAATATTAGCGAACAGCGCCCATAAAAACGGGCTGGCCAACACTCTTTTGTCATGCATCAACTCAATATAATCTTGATGTAAATCAGTGAAAAACTTCTCGACTATTTCTTCGTCAAGTATCGGTTTGCGCTTGTGACGGAACTTGGCAACGATTTTATTGACGATTCTAGTCAGCCAAGTCGAAAACTTGACTAGTCGTTGATGATTACTTATCGCGAATATAACTAATCCGACACCAACGACCGTCATCACGACCAGTAGAAAACTCACGGCAATGATTGATCCGTTGACCTTATGATCAAAGGCTAGAGCAATCAACGACAATAACACCAGACCGACGAAACTGACAAACGCCAAAACGAATCTGATAATCTGTGCCATTGTCGCCCGGCCAGCGCTGACGCCATGACGATGCAACACCCATCCTAGATATGAAAAGCCAGCCGCGCCACCACTCGGAAAAACATGATTTACGAAATTTAATTCTAGGGCCGTCCTCGTCATTGACCATCGGCTAATACTGTCTAAATCACCCTTAGACCTCAGATAGGAAAAAACGATTTCTCCGACCGCATAATAACTGACTAGCTGTACCGGTATCAGTAGTAGCCAAATCCATAGATTTACTTTATCGAGCAAGTTCCAGGCTTTGACTATCTCTTGCCAGCCAAAAAGTACCACTACCGCCAACAAAATAAAAGTGATAATCGTCAACCATGAACGGAATTTCATAACTAATGATATATTATACACTCTAAAACCCGTATAATGTAATTATGTATATCGCAATTTTAGGCCGACAACCGGCCATCAGCGTCGCCGAACTAGAAAAAGTCTTTGGTGGCAAAAACGTATCAATCTTATCCCATCAAGCCGCGCTCATTGACAGTCAGGATTTTGAAATTCAAGATCTTGGCGGCACCCAAAAAGCCGGCAAAGTTATTGCCGAGCTTAATAGTACCGACTGGTTCAAGATAAACCAAAAAATTATCAATGTAATTATCGATAAATACGCCGATTTTGACGGCAAACTGACGCTCGGCATAAGCGTTTATGATCTAAGGGTCAACACTCGCGACATTCAAAAAACCGGCTTGATTTTAAAACGCAAGCTAAAAGAAACCGGAGTCAGTTTGCGATTGATACCCAATACCTCTACTGCCCTGAATACGGCCGTTAGTCATCATAATAAACTTGGTTTGTCCGATAATAAAATTGAGTTGATGATTGTAAAATCAGATAATGGCAAAGTGTTCATTGCGACCAGTACAGGCGCCCAGAACATCACCGCCTATGCTAATCGTGATCAAAAACGCCCGAAACGCGATGCTTTCGTCGGTATGCTACCGCCAAAGCTAGCCCAAATCATGGTTAATCTTGCCCGACCGCAGAGCGACGACTTTAACGGCGTGGTCCTAGACCCATTTTGCGGCACTGGCGTTATCTTACAAGAAGCCGCTCTATTAGGTTATCCGGTTTATGGTACCGATCTGTCCGAAAAAATGATTGATTGTTCCAAGACTAACCTTGATTGGCTAGCCGTTCGTTACCCAGAAGCCAAATATCACGTCGAGCCAGGTGACGCCATGACGCATATCTGGAGAAAGCCAATCGGTGCCGTCGTCTGTGAATCGTACTTAGGTCAACCGTTCAGCGCTCCGCCCTCAAACGCCAAGCTTCAAGAAGTGGTCGGTAACTGCAACCACATTATCAGTGGTTTCTTAAGAAACCTGGCTTGTCAAGTTGAACCGGGCACGCCACTTTGTGTTGCCGTGCCGGCTTGGCGCGACAAAACCGGCCACTTTACTCATTTGCCACTCGTCGCGACGATCGCCCGGCTAGGCTACAAGCCACACGAATTTATGCAAGTCTCGCAAAATGACCTGTTATATTACCGTGAAGATCAGGTCGTCGCCCGAGAACTACTAGTTTTAGTCAAAACTTAGCACTTACGGCTAGTTGTGCGTTATTTTTGCTATTTCCTAGCCTACGCCAGCCGTTATTTCGGTCGCTATATTCTCTGAACATCTGCTGCCTGAGACTGACAAGGCGCCGGGGCCCTTGTTCAGCCCCGGAGCAAAGCCGTTCTGAGAATATATGCGAACAAAATAACGGGCATCACTACCCTTGACTCAACCCCTTATTTTTGTTACAATCGTCTAGATTTTGTTAATAAAAACTCAAGGAGTTTATTAAATGTCACACGTCAAAGCAGGCGGAACAGCCAAAAATATTCATAATAACGCCGGTCAGCGACTAGGTGTTAAGCGTTTTGGCGGTCAAAAAGTCAAGACTGGTGAAGTATTGGTCCGCCAAACTGGCTCGACTAAATTATCTGGTCCTGGAACTTTCATGAGCCGTGATTTCACGATTCACGCTGCCGTCGATGGAATCGTCGGTTTCGAAAAAATCCGCAAGCCACGCTTCAGCGGCAAAACCGAACCACGCACCCAAGTCTGCGTCCGCTAAATCAAAAACCTCTCTTACGCAGAGAGGTTTTTTGTTTGATTTACTTATTATTTTGATTCCGAATCAGACCCGTTTAAAATACCTAAATGATATTTGACACGTTCGACGACATCGCCGATAACGACTTGCGATTTCACTAAATAATCGTCAACGCCTAAGGATTCGGCTCTCTCCTTGTCTTTTGGTTGGCTAAGAGCTGTCAGCATGATGATACGAATGTTGGCCGTTTCTGGCGTATTGCGCAAAATATCCAGTACATCAAAACCACTGATTTTTGGCATCATAGCGTCAAGTAGTATCAAATCCGGCTTGAAATCAGTCGCTGCCGATAATGCCAACTCGCCGTTATTAACAGCTTTGACATTAAACCCTTCCATCTCGAGACGTGACTTATAGACGCCCGACAACGCGACGTCGTCTTCGACTAAAAGAATCTTTTTCTTGTCTTCCATATTGAACTTATATTACTACAATCAGCGTTCAAAACACAAGCTTTATGAGCCTAATACGCTTTTCGCTTTATCAAGCTGAGGATCAGTACCGTTATCAATATCGGTTTGCGTCAAGCCAACCTTGTAATC
>JAAXXM010000051.1 GCA_013334475.1 Candidatus Saccharimonadota bacterium
GCCAATCGATAACCTGACTTGATGAAAAACACGAATTAGTTCATTAAAAATCAATTTATTAAAATACGCGTCGCTTTTAAAAGCTTCGAGTATCATAATTTTTTAATCGAAGAAATCTTATGATTAGAAGAAACATGTTTCTGACCGAAGAACAAAAGAATCGTGTCCGCCACGATTGCCTCACGAGGGCAGTATGGGCCTCATGGCCAAGTGATTTTGATAGCCCAAAAGATGCTATCAAAGAATACGAGCAACAGTGCATAGCGCTCGAAAAAGAACGCGGTCTTTATATGTCGATCATCGCCATAACGGTCCAAATAGTTTACGATGAATACGACGAAGAAAGAGTCGATGGGCCTAGACTCGATGCCTTCAGAAAAAGTCGCGACGAAAAGATTCAGCGGGTGGCCGAATCGGTCACTAAACTTTTCGATCGAAGTTTGAGTAGATTCGAGCAACAAAACGCTAAGCTTGCGGATTAAATCTGCAAGCTTAGCCCCCTAGGGGGCAAAACCGACGCGTATTATTTAATAAGTTGATTTTAGTCTTCGCTGTCGCGTTTGATTGGGATAGTAAAATAAAATTTACTGCCAACGCCAACCTTACTTTCAACCCAGATCGTACCGCCCAGACGTTCGACCATTTGTTTACAAATTGACAAGCCTAGACCGGTACCGCCAACCTGGCGCTGTAAATAATTATTGATTTGCGAAAATTTCTTGAATAGTTTGCCCATGGCACTTTCCGGAATACCAACGCCGGTATCGGATACGCAAATCGTCACCATACCAGTATGCTTATCAACGCTACTTGATACTTCGACCTTTCCGCCGCTATTAGTGAATTTATAAGCGTTTCCCAGTAAATTAGTCATGATTCTATCGAACCCATTCGAATCAGTTTTGACAACGACGTCTTTGACAGTACTTTTCAACGCAATGCCTTTTTTATCAAACATCAACCTGATTTTATCAATTGACGCATCTGTCAGATCCAGCAAATTATGCCGCCCAATCGTTATATCCATTTTATTAGCCTCAAGCTTTGATATATCCAACATATCGTTGACCAGATTAATTAATGTTTTGGTGCTATCGTTGATTTTTGCCAGTATCTCTTGCTGACCATCGTTCAATCGGCCCAGCTGTTCGCGCTGCAATAGATTCACGAAACCCCTAATAACCGTCATCGGCGTTCTCAATTCGTGGCTGGCAATCGATACGAATTCATCTTTGATTTTATCAATTTGGCGAAGTTCGATATTACTTTCGCGGATTGATTCAACCGATAGGGCATTCTGTACGGCAATCGCCAACGAATCGTCGATAACCGACAGAACTTTTATGTCTCTCGATGTATAGTGCGACGTGCGGTGTTCACCCAAAAAAAGATAACCCAACATGCCCTGGTGATAAAGTGGCAAAATAATTTCTAATTTATGGTGTTGCATAAATAGACGCAACGGATTGCCAGCAGGCAAAAGCGAAGCGATTTCAATTTTTGAACCCATAGTAGCCGTATCAGTGTTATGCCTTGTTGTCTGATTATGCTTGATAGCGGCACGTAAAGTCATAATATCATCCCGATTAAAAATCGTATGATTGGCAGTTCCGGCCGTTAAGAAATGTCCGTTATGTGATTGAACGAAAAAGAAAGCTTGTTCGCATTTTAAAGTGCCGGATATTTTCTTGGCAGCTCGCTCTAACATGCTCCGCAAATTATTTGTCGTCGTTAATACTCGGTTAAGTTCATCCAAAAAAGCATCTGAATCATAATAATCACGGTAAAAAACCTGGTTAGTGAATCGGTCGAAAAACTTCTTGACTGGCTGAAAAACCAGTATCAGTACGAACATCACCAAAACATTCAATGGGTTTTCGCTAATAATCGCACCCTGAAACTTGAATAGCCCCGTAAGAATAATTGCCAAGCCATAATAAACTCCGACTAGTAGTCCAAGCGACATCGAATAGGCCAACGTCCTAACAGCCGCCAATCGGATGTCAAATAAGTGATATCTGACGACCGAATAATATAGCGCTACGATAAGTATTAATATCGGCATTGAACTGACGAAACTCCATGATTCTTGGCCAGTAACTAGCGGCATAAGCATGGCAAAGAATATTACCGACGGTACCGCTACTATTAAACCGATACCGGTTATTTTGATTTGGCTCTTTTTATAACCTGTACTCCTCGAAACACCTATGAATATACCGACAAGCATCAAGGTCGTCATATAGAACAGAGAGGCCACGAACAGCCATATATATGGCCCGTACATATCCATGTAGATACCATTCTGGATATCAACTCCGGCATCAATCAGGTTGGTCACGCCACTCATGATTAATACCGCCATCATCGGCCACATCGAATATTTAACGATTTTTTGATAAACCTTTTTATCACCGGATAATTCAAGGACGAATAACGTCAAAAACATCACCGCTGCTAGTGCAGACGCATAAAGCAGGTGATCAAGCATTGACGCAACCGAAGGAGAAATCACAGATGTAAAATTCAATAGGTCACTTGATACCAACCAGGTTGCTAGGGAAAAAATAAAGAACGAAAATAGTCGGTTTAGTCTTATTTTATAGCCACGATGCACGAGACCAAGCAGAGACAGGGCTATCAAGCCAAAAAATACCAGGCCATCAGATGCGTAGTAAACCAAATCCATACATAAGCATTATATAATTTTTTAGCTCAAACTAACACCTAAATCTTACTTTTGTGATTGTTTGGGAGTGTCCACTGGCATAGTGAAATAGAATCGGCTGCCGACGCCAACGGTACTTTCAACCCAAATCGTACCGCCTAATCTTTCGACTAATTGTTTACATATCGCCAACCCCAATCCAGTGCCGCCTGATTGGCGCTGCAGATAATTATTGATCTGTGAAAATTTCTTGAACAAGCCATCCATGGCGTTTTCCGGAATACCGATTCCGGTATCAGCTACGCAGATAGTCG
>JAAXXM010000052.1 GCA_013334475.1 Candidatus Saccharimonadota bacterium
GCCAATCGATAACCTGACTTGATGAAAAACACGAATTAGTTCATTAAAAATCAATTTATTAAAATACGCGTCGCTTTTAAAAGCTTCGAGTATCATAATTTTTTAATCGAAGAAATCTTATGATTAGCAGAAACATGTTTCTGACCGAAGAACAAAAGAATCGTGTCCGCCACGATTGCCTCACGAGGGCAGTATGGGCCTCATGGCCAAGTGATTTTGATAGCCCAAAAAAGGCTATCAAAGAATACGAGCAACAGTGCATAGCGCTCGAAAAAGAACGTGGCCTTTATATGTCGATCATCGCCATAACGGTCCAAATCGTTTACGATGAATACGACGAAGAAAGAATCGATGGGCCTAGGCTCGATGCCTACAGAAAGCATCGCGATGAAAAGATACAGCGAGTGGCCGAATCGGTCACCAAACTTTTCGATCGAAGTTTGAGTAGATTCGAGCAACAAAACGCTAAGCTTGCGGATTAAATCTGCAAGCTTAGCCCCCTAGGGGGTAAAACCGACGCGTATTGTTTAATAAACTGATTTTAGTTTTCGTTGTCGCGTTTGATTGGGATAGTAAAATAAAATTTACTGCCAACACCAACCTTACTTTCAACCCAGATCGTACCGCCCAGACGTTCGACCATTTGTTTGCAAATTGACAAGCCTAGTCCCGTACCACCAACTTGACGCTGCAAATAGTTATTGATCTGCGAAAATTTCTTGAATAGTTTGCCCATGGCACTTTCCGGAATACCCACACCGGTATCAGACACGCAAATCGTCACCATACCAGTATGCTTATCAACGCTACTTGATACTTCGACCTTGCCGCCGCTATTAGTGAATTTATAAGCGTTTCCCAGCAGATTAGTCATGATTCTATCGAACCCATTCGGATCAGTTTTGACAACGACGTCTTTGACAGTATTTTTCAGCGTGATGCCTTTTTTATCAAACATCAACCTGATTTTATCAATCGACGCATCTGTCAGATCCAGCAAATTATGCCGCCCAATCGTTATATCCATTTTATTAGCCTCAAGCTTTGATATATCCAACATATCGTTGACCAGATTGATTAATGTTTTGGTGTTATCGTTGATTTTTGCCAATATTTCTTGCTGACCGTCATTCAAACCGCCTAGCTGTTCACGTTGCAATAAATTGACAAAACCCCTGATGACCGTCATCGGCGTCCTTAGTTCATGACTGGCAATTGATACGAATTCGTCTTTGATTTTGTCAATTTGGCGAAGTTCGATATTACTTTCGCGGATTGATTCAACCGATAGGGCATTCTGTACGGCAATCGCCAACGAATCGTCGATAACCGACAGAACTTTTATGTCTCTCGATGTATAGTGCGACGTGCGGTGTTCACCCAAAAAAAGATAACCCAACATGCCCTGGTGATAAAGTGGCAAAATAATTTCTAATTTATGGTGTTGCATAAATAGACGCAACGGATTGCCAGCAGGCAAAAGCGAAGCGATTTCAATTTTTGAACCCATAGTAGCCGTATCAGTGTTATGCCTTGTTGTCTGATTATGCTTGATAGCGGCACGTAAAGTCATAATATCATCCCGATTAAAAATCGTATGATTGGCAGTTCCGGCCGTTAAGAAATGTCCGTTATGTGATTGAACGAAAAAGAAAGCTTGTTCGCATTTTAAAGTGCCGGATATTTTCTTGGCAGCTCGCTCTAACATGCTCCGCAAATTATTTGTCGTCGTTAATACTCGGTTAAGTTCATCCAAAAAAGCATCTGAATCATAATAATCACGGTAAAAAACCTGGTTAGTGAATCGGTCGAAAAACTTCTTGACTGGCTGAAAAACCAGTATCAGTACGAACATCACCAAAACATTCAATGGGTTTTCGCTAATAATCGCACCCTGAAACTTGAATAGCCCCGTAAGAATAATTGCCAAGCCATAATAAACTCCGACTAGTAGTCCAAGCGACATCGAATAGGCCAACGTCCTAACGGCCGCCAATCGGATGTCAAACAAGTGATATCTAACGACCGAATAATATAGCGTTACGATAAGTATTAATATCGGCATTGAACTGACAAAACTCCATGATTCTTGGCCAGTAACTAGCGGCATAAGCATGGCAAAGAATATCACCGACGGTACCGCCACCATTAAACCGATACCGGTTATTTTGATTTGGCTCTTTTTATAACCTGTACTCCTCAAAACACCCATGAATATACCAACAAGCATCAAAGCCGTCATATAGAACAGAGAAGCCACGAACAGCCATATATATGGCCCATACATATCCATATAGATACCATTCTGGATATCAACTCCGGCATCAATCAGGTTGGTCACGCCACTCATGATTAATACCACCATCATCGGCCACATCGAATATTTAACGATTTTTTGATAAACCTTTTTATCACCGGATAATTCAAGGACGAATAACGTCAAAAACATCACCGCCGCTAGTGCCGACGCATAAAGCAGGTGATCAAGCATTGACGCAACCGAAGGAGAGATTACGGATGTAAAATTCAATAAATCACTTGATACCAACCAGGTTGCTAGCGAAAAACTAAAGAACGAAAATAGTCGATTCAATCTGATTTTATAGCCACGATGCACGAGACCAAGCAGAGACAGGACTATCAAGCCAAAAAAGACTAGGCCATCAGATGCGTAGTAAACCAAATCCATACATAAGCATTATATAATTTTTTGGCTCAAACTAACACCTAAATCTTACTTTTGTGATTGTTTGGACGTGTCCACTGGCATAGTGAAATAGAATCGGCTGCCAACGCCAACGGTACTTTCAACCCAAATCGTACCGCCCAATCTCTCGACTAATTGTTTGCATATAGCCAACCCCAATCCAGTGCCGCCTGATTGGCGCTGCAGATAATTATTGATCTGTGAAAATTTCTTGAACAAGCCATCCATGGCGTTTTCCGGAATACCGATTCCGGTATCAGCTACGCAGATAGTCG
>JAAXXM010000053.1 GCA_013334475.1 Candidatus Saccharimonadota bacterium
AGATTTTGTTTCGTAATCGCATTAATGACGCTGGTCCGATCAGGTTGTTCAACAGTACCTTTAAAAGAGCTGCCCTTACTATCAACTGCAATATATGCGAACATCGTCATTGTACTTGATCCTTAGTCACTCTGATGACTTCTTCGAGTGTCGTAACACCTCTCAAGACTTTGATCAAGCCATCGGTCTGCATAGTTATCATACCTTCAGCCATAGCTTGATCTTTGATTTGATTGCTCGTAGCATTGGCGACAATGAGTTTTTGAATGGCCAGCGAATTATTTAGGACCTCATAGATGCCGATACGTCCGACATAGCCATTTAATGATCCATCATCATTATCTTCGTGATTATTCTTGTAAAGGAAATTAATACCATGTTCATCGGTTGAAAGTGGCGTGTCGCCACCGACGCCTTCAGCCGCAGCTTGTTTTTCAAGTTCATGAATATATCTGAAATCTTGATTCGGTTTAAGGTTGAACATTTTAATCATTAATTCTTTTTCTTCTTGCGAAGGTTCGTAGCGAATGCGAGTTTCTTTGCGAACTTTACGAACCAATCTCTGGCCGACAACTACGCGCATGATACTGGCAATCAAAAATGGCTCGATGCCCATGTCCAAAAGACGAGGCAAGCAAGTTGCGGCGTCGTTGGTGTGTAGAGTGCTGAAAACTAAGTGACCAGTCAGAGCCGCCTGAACGCCTAGATCAGCGGTTTCTTGGTCGCGTATCTCACCAATCATGATAATGTTCGGGTCTTGGCGCAATAGGGCACGTAAACCGTTAGCGAACGTCATTCCGGCTTTGGTATTTGTCTGAGTCTGATTGACACCTGGTATCTTATACTCGACTGGATCTTCGACTGTCGAGATATTGACAGAAGGCGTATTAAGTATGGTTAATATACTGAAAAGGCTGGTTGATTTTCCGCTACCAGTTGGTCCAGTGATGAGAATCATACCATTTGCCGATCGTAGCGACGGGTTGAGAGTTTGAAGCGATTTTCCCCAAACACCTAGCTCTTCTAGTGTGACGGCCTGGTTAGACTCGTCAAGAATACGCATGACAGTTTTTTCACCATCGGCTACAGGTAGAGTACTGACACGAAGAGCATATTGTTTGCCTCCGACTTTGATCTTAAAACGTCCGTCTTGCGGTACGCGGTGCTCGTCGATTTTTAGGTTAGACAAAATCTTAATACGGCTAACAAGGGCGCCAAGAACGTTTCTTGGAAGACGATTCACTTCTCTTAGAACTCCATCGATACGATAGCGCACTTGAACGAAATTTTCGCGAGGTTCGATGTGAATATCGCTGGCATGGGATTTAATAGCATATTCAAGCAGTAGGCTGATAGTCTTGGCGATTGGTGAATCTTCGGAAATCTCTTTTTCGGTGATAGCGGTATTTTCGGTGTCATCCGATCGTTGAATATCAATAACTTCATTGAGTTCGGTGTTGACATCGCCTCGATAGGCTTCGAGCGCAGATAAGATATTTTGTTGAGTGGCAATGAAGATTTTAGTATTACTGCCGATTTCTTTTTCGATAAAGTTTTCTGCCTGAACATCATCCGGGTCTTCCATGGCAAGATATCGTATGCCGGCATCATCAATCTTGAACAGAACGGCATTGTACTGGCGAGCAACTCTTTCCGGTATCATATTCAACACATCAGGAGATATGTCATGTGGGTCAAGTTCGATGTATGGTATTTGTGCATAATCGGAAAAAGCTTTGGTTAAATTCATCTCATCAATAACATCGTTTTGGAGTGCGACTTCTTGCAAGGTGCGCTTTGAACGAACAGCCTCTTCTTTTAGGGCTGCGACTTGCTGCTCGTTAGCAGATCCGCTACGAGCTAGCAACTTCTCCATTGTGGCATCTTGAATCAACATAATGCTTGTGCTCTATTGTAATTGACTAGGGAAAAAAGTACCAGGTGCTATAATGATTTTTGTAATGATTATAGAGGTAAAAAATATTGATGAAATGCTGGGATTTGGCGCCAAGGTCGGCGGACTATTAAACGGCGGCGAAATTATCGAATTAGTGGGTGATGTTGGGGCCGGCAAAACGACGTTTGTAAAGGGTATTGCCAAAGCTATGGGCATAGATGAGACAGTTCAAAGTCCAAGCTTTACGATCAATCGTGTCTATGATGCAAAAAACAACATCAGGCTTTCACACTATGATTTCTATAGATTAGCTGATGCCGGAATCATGGCAGTCGAGCTTGGTGAAGTTTTAGCAGACCCTAATACAGTAAAAGTCATAGAATGGAGCAATGCAGTAAAGGATATTTTGCCAAAAGACAGACTAATTATTAATATTGATGTTACTAGTAATGAGGCAAGGCGACTATTGATAAGCGCGGATGGTGAAGCCAGTCTAAAGTTAATGGAGAAAATACGATGAAGATTCTTTTGTTGGATACTTCAACATCTACGTGTCATATCAGTTTGGTTGACGGTACTAATGTCATTATTGCTCAAGATTGGGAAGTTGATCGGCAACTAGCGAAAGAACTATTAAAGCGAATCGCAGACCTGCTTTCACTGAAAGGACTTGACTGGACAGACATTGAGGCTATCGGAGTTTTTGAGGGTCCGGGTAGCTTTACCGGTCTTCGTATCGGCCTTACGGTGGCTAATACGATCGCTGATGGTCAGAGTATTCCAATTGTTGGTAGCCGTGGTGATGATTGGGCCGACCAAGCTTTGGCTAAAATATCGTCTGGTCAAAATGAAAAAATCGTTCTGCCGTTTTATGGCAGCGAAGCCAAAATCACCAGTCCAAAGAAATAATCAAAAAATTACTTGCGCGCTTGATATAAAAAAGGCTACTATATAGATGGTCCTATTTTTT
>JAAXXM010000024.1 GCA_013334475.1 Candidatus Saccharimonadota bacterium
TTTCCTGACATCGAATGGTCCAAGCCTGAACAAAAATCTCATGCTGGGCGGCTAGGAATAATCGGCGGTAATAGCCTAGGATTCGCGGCTGTCGCCGAGAGTTACCAAACGGCATTAAAGACAGGGGCGGGAATGGCTCGAATCTTGCTACCGGACGTCCTCAAAAAAAATATCCCGACCGGTACGGTTGAGGTAATTTACGGACCGTCAAACCCATCTGGCGGACTGGCGCGCGAAGCTATTACTGAGATGAAGGCACTGTCAGAATGGGCAACAGGAATATTGATGATCGGCGACGCTGGTCGCAATAGCGAGACTGCCATTTTGTATGAAGAATTTATTAAAAAATACGATGGACCACTCATCGTCGCTCGCGACGCGGTTGATCTAACTACGAACGACCCGTCAAGCCTGATCGAACGGCCGAATACAGTGCTGGTATTATCATTCGCTCAATTACAAAGAATATTCAAGAACGCTTATTATCCAATCGTCATCACTTTCAGCATGCAAATAACTAATCTGGTAGAAGCCCTTCATAAATTTACCGTTACATATCCAATTACTATTGTTGTGTTTCATAACGACACGATAATCGTAGCCCAAGGCGGGAATGTCACGACCACGCCATGGAATAACCCGATGGCTATTTGGCGCGGAATCACTCCGACCATCATGGCATCATATTGGCTCTGGAACCCATCCAAACCCCTAGAAAGCATCACGGCGAGTCTATTGAATAATTAGCGCCATACATTACAGGCACCAGATTTTGGGCGAAGCGCGACATGACCGCATTCTAGCGAAAGTTTTAAATATTACAGTATTTTTCTCTATCTCTGGTACCGCGAGCCGGACTTGAACCGGCACACCATTACTGGCACCAGATTTTGAGTCTAGCGTGTCTACCATTCCACCATCGCGGCACAAGAGATAAAAAAACACGTTCATTGACCGATTGTCGGCTGTAAAACGATACTTAGTATTGTACAATAGATTGCAATAGGAATCTATATTTAAATGAAACCGAACGATCCAAAGAGCAGTCAAAGCGTGGTACCGCTGCCAGATGGTCAGCCGACTATTAATAGTCGAAAGGGAACATATCTCCAAGATAACAAAGAGGCGACCGAAAACGTCATCAAGGCCCATATAGATTCGATTTACTCCGCTCAGGATTCGGCCTCGGCCGAAGAATCCAGTAATCCCTACGAACGAACCCATAAAAAGCGGGTCGATCCAACCGTCGATCAGTGGAAAGAATATCATACTGCTTGGCAAGATTACTATCGGAAATACTACGAGGACTATTACACTCATCACTTAAATATTGCTCGACAAAAATACGAAATGGCCGCTCAGAACCAAAAAGCCCGTATCGAGCAGCCCAAAAGCTACTTTAGCGCCAAAAACACCGCGCCGGACAGTGCGCAAACCCAAATCGACGAAGCAGTTTTCAGTCTTAGGCAGAGACTCTTAAATAAAGTAGCCGCCAGCGCCAATCAAGTCCGACATAGCCGTCACTTCAAACCATTATTATCAGGCGTAATCGTAGTGCTAATTTTGTTATTCGTCCAATATAATCAACTGCTGGTTGCTAATGTCATGGCTTACATCAGCCCTGGCAATATCGATCCCCAGAACATCATCACCGATCCAATCAAGGACGTCGTCGTTTCATCTAGCCCAAAACTGATCATTCCAAAGATCAACGTTGACGTACCGGTACAATACGGCGTCGGTAACGACTATACGTCCCAGATGTCAGCCATGCAAAAAGGTGTGGCGCACTTTGCGATCCAAGGCGCCAACGCTCGCCCTGGCGAAATAGGCAATACCGTAATTGCCGGACATAGTAGTAATGACTTATTCGACGGTGGCGACTATAAATTTATTTTTGCCCAGCTCGACAAACTTCAATCCGGCGATTTGATTTACGCGAATTATAATTCAATCCGCTACACCTACGTCGTGACTGGCAAAAAGGTCGTTGGACCGAGCGATGTCGGCTCTCTTATTCTTGATACCAACGTTCCGATAATGACCCTGCTAACTTGTACGCCCCTGGGCACATCGATTAATCGCCTGTTGGTCTTTGCAAAACAGATCAGTCCGGATCCTTCAATCTCTACCAAGAGTTCGTCCGACGCGTCTATTCAATCGACAAGTTCGATACCTGGTAATTCACCAACGCTAATCGAAAAGCTATTTGGCAATTAGCGATATTCGATTTAAATCAAAACCCTTAGCCGTCTGGCTAAAGTAATACATATAGTTGCTATTCTCGGTTAGAATTACTTCTTGATCGGCAACTAAACTAAAGTTATGGGTATTGGCCCCATCAAATTCCTCGATTACCAAATTATTGCCATTCATTGACCATAAATAATCATCATTAAGCCATTTAATGCTAGCGCTGGCAATTGAGTACTGAGCCAAGCTAAGATGCTCGAGATCGTAGGTCGAGATATTCGTGCCACTTTGCATCAAAACGAATTCTCCGGTTGGACTAAACGATAATTTTTGGATGTCTTTATCTATAGCAAAAGATGCGACCTTACTCAAACCACTACTACTTGAACTCGTCGGAAAACTACCGCCCGTAATTGTGACGTTTCTACCATCGGCAATTGCCACGTAATCTTCGTTGAAGTAGCGTGTCGCCGACACATGCAAAACCGAGCTTTTATTATTTACGGTCGATAAGATAATCGGATCCGCATCACCGTCACGGTACATACCAACAACCTGGGCGTTACCGGATTCATCAGTTCCAATATAGGTGACGATGCCTGAATCATAAACGCCAAATTCCGTTACTTTACTAGCAAGCGGTTTTGAAATCGTCGCAGCCGCAACGTCAAGCTTCCTAATCAAACCAGATGACAATGCAAAGAACTTGCTGCCGCTGTTATCGGCAAAATCAATACTATCAATCGGCAGACTTAATAGCTTCGTGATATTTTGTGTCCTAGCGGCATCCCGAACGTCACAAACTAACCACTCGATATCATTACCGTATTGGTGCTTTATCAACAAATATTTACTACTGTTATTCCACTTGACCATTTCAAAACTATGGCTCAGGCCCGACACGCCAGCCCCACTATACGAGCTAGTTGGCAAATTAAAACTAGTGGTCTTGATTGGGCTTGAATTGATATCAATCAAATTAAGATTTGGATTGACTTGATCCGATTGCATCATGATAAATTCACCGTCAGGCGAGGCAAGTGTCTTGTAAGCTGCCGGATAACTATCGAGAATCTCGGGGCTAACTTTTTGAGGAATCATCAAGGCATAATTTAGCCAAGTAATCGTGCCCGACTTGACGTCAACCGTCTTCGTCCAATCTTCATAGCCGTTAAGGCTAAGCCTGATCTGATGAATACCGGGTTTAACCGAGTTACGCGTTGGTGTGCTCGATCCGAGTTTCTTGCCATCAACATACACCTTGGCACCAGATGGTTTGGACGCGTACTGCAAAAAAGCGAATTGTTCGATTTTGCCGTCACTAGCATCAAACCTAAAGCCCATAACAAAAAAAGTGATAAAGGTCGCTATAATAACCACCGAAGTTATCATCAGGGCGTAAACCAGAATTCGCTTGATAATCTGCCGTCTCTTTGACTGCTTTTGATTCATATTTATGAATAACATTATACCAAGCGCAACGCAAAAAATACTATTTAGCTTGAATATTTCAAAAAATAACCATAATATAGTCTATAAAAGAATACTGCGGGGAATATGAAAAACGACGTTATCGTAAAGCCAGGTTCAAAACCTGTTAGTGTAAACAAACCAGATAGTCACACCATCCATTCGGTCTCACACAAACCGACTTCTCTGCGTCATGAAATCGCCTCAGGGCATGCACCTTCGGTTCGTCCAATGATCAAACGTGTCAGTATGGATATAGCAAAAAGCAATCACATCGCTCGTTTTTCGAAATCAGTTACGAATACCACGACCAAGGCCGTCCATGCTATTCAGGCTCCAATCAGGCATCCACTAGCCCAAAAAGCCGATATGCGTGCGACACAAAAGCATAACCCATCTCCGGCCACCAAGACTCCGAAAGAAATTAAAGAAGCCGCCATCGCCGAAGCATTCGCCAAATTAGAGCTTAGTAAGCAAAAGGACAGCGACGCCTTAAAGCACAGCAAACGCGTCATTAACATCGTGGCCGCTTCAATCGCTTTGTTGTTTTTGGCCGTCCTGATGTATTTCATCTATCTGAACGTACCTAGCGTCTCAATGAGCGTCGTTGGTGCCCAGGCGGGCATCAGCGCGACTTTTCCTAATTATTACCCGGATGGCTACGGTCTCAACGGGCCAGCCTCGCTATCTAACGGAAGTGTGATTATCAATTTTAAATCGAACAGCAACAACACTAATTTTTTAATCAAACAAGTTAAAAGCAGCTGGGATTCAACCGCCGTCAAAAGCATGGTTTCGAAGAATTCAGCCGATAAATTCATTACCACGACCGAACGTGGCCTCACCATCTTCTCGTACGACGGAAATGCCGCCTGGGTCAATGGCGGCATTTTATATACCATTACCGGTAACGCCCCCTTGACGACCGACCAAATCCGCCGCATCGCTACCAGCCTATAGAGTCATCTTTAGTTTTTTTGCACTCAAAGCCTGGCGACCATCATCTTAGATAGACTCCGCCACTTCAACCATTGCACCTTCAGAACGGCTTCGCTCCAGGCCCGAACAGGGGCTCTTAGAGAAAGCGGCGGGAAACCGTTCTGACAAAATAATGGGCAAAACTGCGGACCCGTAACTAATCTACATCTATAAAATATCCTTATTAACTGATATAATAACGTCATTATGACTACTCGCACCCGCTTTGCTCCCAGCCCGACCGGCTTTATGCACGTCGGTGGCGTCAGGACGGCACTATTTGCCTGGCTGATTGCCCAAAAAGATAACGGCACTTTTATCCTACGCATCGAAGATACCGATAAAGTTCGAGAGGTCGCTGGTAGTGTTGAGCACATCATCGAAAGTCTCAAGTGGCTAGGCATTGGCTGGCAAGAAGGCGTTGATATCGATGGGCCGTTTGGGCCATATCTACAATCCAAGCGACTTGAAATTTATCATGAATGGGCCAGAAAACTTATTGCTAGTGGCCGCGCCTACGCCGACCCTTACACCAAAGAACAGCTAGAAGCGTTTCGCGGTGAAGCCGCCGCCAACAAAAAAGCCTTTTTGTACCGCGACTATCGGCCGGAATCCGCTGACAACCAACCGTCAGATTGGGATGGCAAGTCAACTCTCAGATTCAAATCTGATCCCAAGGCTTATAAATGGCACGATGCCGTCATGGGCGATCTATCGACCGGTCCAGAGGTTATCGACGATTTTGTTTTGATAAAATCAGATGGCTTTCCGACCTACAATTTTTGCCACATCATCGACGATTTGTTGATGGGCGTTACTCATGTTCTCCGCAGTCAAGAATTTATCAGCTCGACACCTAACTTTTTGAACCTGTACGAAGCACTCGAAATCGAACGGCCAATTCTAGCGACTCTGCCATACGTCATGGCCATCGACGGCAAGAAAAAACTTGGCAAACGCGACGGCGCCAAAGATATCTTGGCCTATCGTAACGAGGGTTTTTTGCCCGAGGCAATGATTAATTTTCTAGCGACCCTCGGCTGGAATGATGGTACCGAGCAGGAAATATTTTCGACCCAAGAATTAGTCGAAAAATTTACGCTTGATAGAGTACAACGCAGCCCAGCTCGATTCGACGAAAAGCGCCTGATGTGGCTGAACGGCCAATGGATTCGCCGAATAACTCTCGACGATTTATATGATCGTTGCCAAGCTTTTTGGCCGATTAGCGCCGCTAGTGCCGATGAGTCAACCAAAAAACAAGTCCTCGGACTAGTCCAAGACCGGATCAAAACCTTGTCTGATTTACCGGTCTTGACCGATTACTTCTTTGGCGAGCCGTCGGTTGATTGGTCAATGATCGAAAACAACAAACAACTAGCTAGCCTCGCAAAAAACGACGTCAGATCACTACTTGAGGCCGCCAAAACTGCTCTCGATATTGATAATTACACATCCGACAACCTACAGACTATCCTGAATGGTCTGCTAGAAATAACCGGCCAAAAACCCGGAATATTATTCAGTCTAATCCGACTTGCCGTATCTTGGGCGCCTTTTAGCCCGGCTCTCAACGACACCTTGTCGGTTCTCGGTCGTGACAAAACCATTTCAAGAATCACGCGGACACTTGATTACATAAAATAACTAATTGAGAGGACTCTATGCCTATCGACAAAACCAAGCAAGACGAAATCATCAACCTTGCACGCGATTTGATGTCAATTGAATCGACGCCTAATCGACCAGATATGCAGATTAAATGCATCGATCTGATTTGCGACAAATATCAAACGGTATTCAAGACTTTTCGCTTTGATATCGATGGACATCCGGCGGTTGTCTTGACTAATTCGAACGATTTATCCAGTGAAGTTACTTTCTCGGGCCACATCGACGTAGTTAGTGGCGAACCACAGCTTTTTTCGCCCATTATTGAGGATGATAGATTATCTGGTCGCGGTGCTTATGACATGAAAGCGGCAATCGCTCTTTATGTAGTCACGGCTGCCGACTACATTAAATCCGGTGGTCAGCGAAAAGTCGCCGTCGTGATTACCTCTGACGAAGAAACGACCGGCAATGGTACGCGTTCATTAATCGAAGAACTTGGGCTTAAGACCAATTTTGCCATTATTTGCGATGGGGGCACTGATACCAAGATTGTCACCAAACAAAAGGGCGGATTGCATGTCAAGATTCGCCTGACTGGCAAAAGCGCTCACGGGGCTTATCCATGGCGGGGCGACAACCCGATTCTCAAAGCCTTCAAACTTTACGAGGATTTAACGCGACGATTTCCTGAACCAACCGAATATAATCAATGGCAGACCAGTGTGATGCTTTCGCGTATCGAAACATCCAATAGCATAAATCAGGTTCCAGGCGAGGCATATCTGTATTTGGATGCTCGATACATCGATCCCAAAGATAACAACGAAATCCAATCGATTATAAAAAATCACGTCGCTTCGACCGGTGACATCGAAATCCTGAATGAGCACAAGATGTTTTCGACCGACACCGATAATTCGTACGTTAAAAAGCTGGCCCAATCGATGCAGAAATTCAATTCGGAAAAAATCAGTTACGACGTCGAGAATGGCGCCAGCGATGCCGTCTATTTCAGCCTCAAAGATATGCCAGCTGCCTTATTTAGGCCTATCGGCGCCAATCTTCACCAGTCGGACGAATGGGTTAGCATCGCCTCGCTCGAAAATTGTTTTCACGTTTTATTAGACTTTCTTACTAACTAATAAACTCTAGCTAGAAACAGTCGCATTATTAATAACGTTACCGAATATTTTCTGATATAATAACGCTTAAGCTATGAAGCTCAAAAAAGAAAAAAAAGCCGAAATCTCAACCGGCCCAAAACACCGTTTTTTACGACGCAAAAAAATTATTTTGGCGATTATTTTAGTGATAGTCATAGCCGCTGGCACGACGGCCACCCTCATAATAATCAATAAAAAACCAGCTTCGACCACGACAAGTACGGTCGTTACCAAAAAACCAACACCCAAACCGGCACCAGCGCCGATAAAATATTACTCGCCGCTAACCGGACTAGAAGTTGCCAGTGAAGCCGCCACAACCCAAGCCGTAACTGGAGTCATGATCGAGAATAGTCCCGATGCCAGACCACAATCAGGCCTCAAAAACAGTGGTGTTGTATTCGAAGCAATCGCCGAAGGTGGTATCACCAGGTTCTTGGTCCTATACCAACAAGAAAAGCCCCAATTAATAGGGCCAGTACGTAGCGTCAGGCTATACGACGTCGAATGGTTGGCGGCGTTTAATGCCTCACTCGCGCACGTCGGCGGTAGTTATTACGGTCTCCAAGAGGTTCGCAACGGACAATACCGCGATATCGACCAGTTCTTCAACTCGGGTAGCTATTGGCGTTCTAATGATCGCTATGCGCCGCATAACGTCTATACTAGCTTTGCCAGATTGGATGCTCTAAACGCGGCTAAAGGCTACACTTCGTCCAGCTTTACCGGTTTTGCGCGTACCGAAGGAAAAGCTAGCCTCAAGCCTGACGCCTCGACAGTTAATATTAATATCAGTAGCAGTCTATTTAATAGTCAATATATCTATAACGCCGCGACCAATAACTACACCAGATACCAAGCCGGCGCGCCACACGCTGACCGTGAAGACGGTGCAATCACACCTAGCGTCGTGATTGCCATGTTTGTTGATGAAACTTCAGTTTTCGAAGATGGCTGGCGCGAACAGGTAACGACAATCGGCAATGGCCGAGCAGTTATCTTTCAAAATGGAGTTGCGACCGAATCAACTTGGCACAAAGACAGTAAAACTTCTCAGGTTTATTTCACTGATGTCGCTGGACAGACCATTCAATTAGTTCGTGGCCAAACCTGGATTGCAGCCGTGCCGAACGGGGAAGGCAGTGTCTCGTGGCAGTAAACCAACCACCAAAACTAGCCTCCGGCTTTTGGTCAGGCTTTTCAAAAAAAATCGTTTCGTTAATGATATTCTGTCAGCTACTTATCTTTGGTCTAACCATGCTAACAGTGATATATATCGGCAAAGACGATCAAACGATCTCACTGATTATCATCGGCTCTGGACTAATCATTAATTTAATCGTTAGTCTAATCATCGTCATATCGGCCATTCGACCGCTCAAAGACCTATTGGGTGCCGTTTTACATGCAGCCGGTGAAAAAACCAGCATCAAGCCGCCAAATCCGAACGAAAAACGCTACGAAAAAACCGGTTTTCGTGACGCACTTCAAACCGTTTACGAAATGGCATCGAATCACGGTGACATTCAGGCAGCAACTGTCCAGCCTCAGATCGTCACGACCGATAATCAAACAATTGCCATACAGCCAAACAGTCCGACCGAAGTCCTGGCGGCGCTGGATAACACGCCTTGCGGCTTTATTGTTCTAGATAACGAGCGCAAAGTGACTTACGCCAACAAAGCCGCGCCGGTTCATACTGGTACGAACGGTCAATTAGCGGTTGATTTACTGTTTAGCGAAGCTAATACTTTATTAAAATGGCTGGATGAATGCGAAGAAACCGCAGTACACGCCGAGAATATGTGGACCAGAGTACCCGACCGACTACCGAACGAAGAAAACCGTCGTTTCTTTGACGTGATAGCTTCTTATCACAAAGGCGCGAAGGCCGAAACCGTCCTGACGCTGATCGACCGAACCGGCAAATACGCCGTCGATGAGGAAAGTTTGGATTTCATCGCTTTTGCCGCCCACGAATTACGCGGACCGATAACCGTGATTCGCGGATATTTGGATGTCCTTAGCGATGAGTTATCGGACGTCCTCAGAGATGACCAAACCGAGTTATTCAGACGTCTTATCGTTTCATCTAACCGTTTATCCGGCTATATCAATAACATCCTCAATACTTCAAGATACGACCGACGTCACCTAAAGGTTCACCTAGCCGAAGATACGGTGGCAAACATATACGATACGATAAAGGACGATATGCAGTTACGCGCCGGTGCCCAAAATCGATTACTAAACGTCAGTATTCCGACCGATCTGCCAACCATTGCCGCCGATCGGGCCAGCCTCAGTGAGGTCTTTGGCAATCTGATTGATAACGCTATTAAATATAGTAACGAGGGCGGCGTAATTAATGTTACGGCTAAGTTAAACGGCAATTTTGTTGACTTGTCAGTCGAAGATCACGGCATCGGCATGCCGGAAAGCGTTGTCAGTCAACTATTCCAGAAGTTTTATCGTTCGCACCGTTCACGCGAGACGGTAGCCGGCACCGGCATAGGATTATATATCTCGAAAGCTATTGTCGAATCTCACGGTGGCAATATCAGCGTCCGCAGCATCGACGGCCACGGCTCGACATTTATCGTCTCTCTGCCGATTTATTCGACGGTTGCAGATAAGTTAAAGGCAGGTGATAATAGTAACGTTAATATGATTAACGAAGGTAACGGGTGGATTAAAAACCATTCAATGTACAGGGGATAATATGGCATTTCACACTATTTTATGTATCGAAGACGACCGTTTCATCGGCGAGATGTACGTCAGAAGTCTGCGCAAAGCTGGCTACGAAGTTGACTGGGTGGTTGACGGTAACGACGGCCTGATTGCCGCTCGTAACAAACCATACGACATAATATTGCTCGACGTCATGTTGCCAGAAAGACGCGGTGGCGACATCTTGGCAGCACTACGCGGTCAAGAAGATTTGATTCCCAACTCACATGTAATCGTTCTGACAAATTTCGAGCAAGACGATGAATCGCGCATGGCCATGCAACAACGTGCCGACGCCTACCTAATCAAAGCCGAAATAACTCCAAAGAAATTGATTGCCGTCATTCAACAAATCGAAGCCGC
>JAAXXM010000025.1 GCA_013334475.1 Candidatus Saccharimonadota bacterium
GATAGTCTAGTGGAGCTAACTCATAATTTAGGCATTGCCACTATCGGTGACGAACTATATATGAGCGGAATTGGAAATTTGTTTGCTCAACCTGAATTTTCTGAGGTTGGTCATGTCCAGTCGGTTGCTAGATTGCTAGATAATTTAGAGCCATGGCTAAGGGAGGCTGCCCCTAATGAGCCTTTGAACGTTTTTATTGGCTCGGAGAATCCGATTGGCAAAAACAGCGGTGCCAGTCTGATTATTAGTCGGTATCGTTCGCCATATAGCGACCGAAGTTATATCGGCGTGCTAGGGCCAACTAGACAAAGCTACGCTAAAGTTATGCGATTAGTTCGTCATGCCGGAGCGATGCTCGAAGAAATATTGTAGAATATTCCGCTGGCGGATACGAACAGAAATAGATTTAAAAGGGGAAAAGATAAATGACAAAAACTAAGAAAACTATCGAGCTAGAACAACAACTTGGAGAATTAACGCTTGATTTGCAGAGGACCAGGGCGGATTTCGAGAACTATCGTAAGCGTGTCGAAGCCGAAAAAGTAATGGCACGCGAATCTGGTCGTTCAAACGCGATTCTAAAATTATTACCAGTAATCGACAACATCGAACGAGCAATCATCCATATGCCAAATGATTTAGCCGACAATAAATGGGCTCTGGGGATTATGGGTTTATCAAAGACTCTTGAGAAATCACTTGAATCGATGGGATTGACTAGGATTGAAGCCAGTCCTGGCATTGCATTTGATCCGTCGCTCCATGATGCGGTGCAATTCGACGATGAATCAGAAGGTGAACTAGAAGTAATTGCCGAAGAATTGCAGCCTGGATATTATTTGGACGGTAGTCCGATTCGTCACGCTATGGTTAAAGTGACAAGACAGTAATATAATTAAGCTTATGATTAGGGTGGAAAAGATATGACGCTTCAGCCAATGACTCTAGTGGTCAACCCTGGTAGCGCAAGTCGTAAGTATGCTTTGTATAAGGATGGGCGCAAGCGGGCTGATTTGTGGTTTGAATATATTGATGGTCAAGTTGAAGGTCGCCTTGAGTTCGATGGGAATAAACATATAATCAAATATCCCGATGCAGACTTAGGTATCGTTTCTCGCTATATTGTTCCGATATTCATCGATTATGGCGTGATTCATCACCCGACTGATATATCGGTTATCGGTATCCGCGTAGTAGCGCCAAGCCGTCGTTTCTTGCAAGATGAATTGATTACGCCATCAATCGAAGCGGTTTTGGTTAGTCTCCAAGAACTTGTGCCGTTACATGTAACGACTCTTTTAAACGAAATCGCCGAAATAAAACTGAATCTGTACGGTATTCCGATGATTGCGATTTCTGATAGCGCTTTTCATAGCACTAAACCCACTTGGGCTTGGGATTATGGTATCGATCCAGAATTAGCTGATCGTTATGATATAAAACGATTTGGTTATCATGGCATATCCGTTGGTTCGATCGTACGTAAAATGCGCCATTTAGATATTATTCACCCCAAGATGATTGTTTGTCATCTCGGCAGTGGCAGTAGTGTAACGGCCGTGTATAACGGCGATAGTCTTGATACGACAATGGGCTATACGCCACTCGAGGGTCTGATGATGGCGTCACGAAGCGGTAGTATGGATGTGGTTGCGGCCCTAGCAATCAAGCGGGCTCTAAAAATCAGTGATATCGAGCTAGAAAATTACCTCAATACCAAATGTGGCCTTTTGGGTGTCAGTGGTGAATCAAACGATATTCGCAAATTACTTGAACTAGAGGAAAAGGGTGACGATAGAGCCAGTCTGGCCCTAAAGTTATATGTTTATCATGTTCAGCAGGCGATAGGTCAAATGACGGCCAGTATGGGAGGTGTGGATGTGATTGTATTCACTGGTACGATCGGAGAACGATCGGCGATTATCCGTAGTCGTATTCTGGATGATATGCAATACCTAGGCTTTAAATATAATCATAATTCCAATGTGAAGGTTTATGAACCCAAGGAGCCGATTAATATCGCTATTTCTGGTAGTCGTCGCAAACCGATTTATGTTATTTCAACTGACGAATCAATCGAAATTGCGCGTCGTGCCGAACAATACCTAGACGGTCAATATTAATTGTTAGCACTCTTGACATAGGAGTGCTAACTAAAATACAATTAGTGTATTGGCAATCTACTAGCTAGAGTGCTAGAATTATAAACAAGCAAATCAATCTAAGGATAGGAGATTTAAATTAAATGGGTAAAATTATCGGAATTGACCTGGGTACGACCAATAGCGCCGTAGCCTATATGGTAGCTGGCAAGCCGGATGTCATAGCTAATGCCGAAGGCAATCGTACGACGCCAAGCGTCGTAGCTATCAACAAAAATGGCGAAAGGTTGGTCGGTCAAGTGGCTCAACGCCAAAGAGTAACTAATGCTAAAAATACGATCTACGGTGTCAAGCGATTGATTGGCCGTAAGTTTTCGGATTCGGAAGTTCAGAAAGATTTAGATATCATGCCTTATGAAATCGTCAAGAAAGGCGATGGTGTAGCAGTAAAGATGGACGGTAAAGATTATACGCCCGAAGAAGTATCGGCGATGATTCTGTCAAAATTAAAGGCTGATGCCGAGGCTTTCTTGGGCGAAAAAGTCACCGAAGCGGTCATTACCGTACCAGCATATTTTGACGATAGTCAACGTCAGGCGACCAAAGACGCTGGTAAGATTGCCGGCTTAGAGGTTAAGCGAATTATCAACGAACCAACTGCCGCAGCCCTAGCTTACGGTCTTGAGAGTAAAAAAGAAGAGAAAATCGCTGTTTTCGACCTTGGTGGCGGTACCTTCGACATCTCGATTCTCGAATTAGGCGATGGTGTTTTTGAAGTTAAATCAACCAATGGTGATACGCACCTTGGCGGCGAAGATTTTGATAATCGCATCGTCAATCACTTTCTCGATGTCTTTAAAAAGAATGAAGGCATTGATCTAAAAAATGACAAAGCTGCCATGCAGCGCTTAAAAGACGAAGCGGAAAAAGCCAAAAAGGAACTGTCATCTACTAACGAAACCGAAATCAACTTGCCGTTCTTGACAGCCGATGCTGATGGTCCAAAGCATTTCGAATACAAATTGACTCGTTCAAAGTTAGAAGAGTTAGTATCTGATCTGATTGCTCGCCTTGCCGAACCAGTTGAAAAGGCTTTGAAAGACGCTGGCCTCAAAGCTAGCGAGGTTAACGAAGTCGTCCTAGTTGGTGGTATGACCCGTATGCCGGCCGTAGTCGAAAAGGTCAAAGCCATTTTCGGTAAAGAACCGCTAAAAGGCGTTAATCCGGATGAAGTCGTAGCTGTAGGTGCCGCGATCCAGGGTGGTGTGCTAGCCGGCGACGTCAAGGACGTCTTACTGCTAGACGTTACGCCGTTATCGCTTGGTATCGAGACGATGGGTGGCGTATCAACCAAATTAATTGATCGCAATACAACCATTCCAACCTCGAAATCTGAAGTATTTTCAACTGCCAGCGATAATCAACCTCAGGTTGAAATTCATGTTACTCAGGGCGAACGCCAGATGGCAGCTGACAATAAGTCGCTCGGTCGTTTCGTGCTTGATGGAATCGCCCCGGCGCCACGTGGCGTACCGCAAATTGAAGTCACCTTTAACCTAGACGCGAACGGTATTCTTAACGTTACTGCTAAGGATAAGGGTACTGGCAAAGAGCAGAGCATTACGATTTCGAATAGTGGCAATCTTTCTAAAGAGGATATCGAAAAGGCCCAAAAAGAGGCCGAGATGCACGCCGAAGAGGACAAGAAGAAGCGTGATACGATTGATGCGCGTAACCAACTAGAAAGCGCGATTTATCAGGCTGGCAAGATGCCGGATGAATTCAAGGATAAAATCAGCGATGATGATAAAAAAGTTATCGAAGAAGCTGTAGAAGAAGCCAAGAAACATCAGTCTAGCGAAGACAAAGATGAAATCGAAGCTGCTACCAAGGCATTGAATGACAAAATCATGCCGATTGGAGCCAAAATGTATCAAGCTGCCGCTAATGATAGTAAATCAGGCGAGGCCGAAAAGACTGAGGGCTCAAGTGAAGAACCAGTCGAAGGTGAAGTCGTCGATAAAAAATAAATCGAACTAACTTTTGTCTAAATAATATCCGTCGGTAAAACGACGGATATTTGTTTACCCATTGAAAAAAAGATGTCTTAATATATAATTTATGACAATGTCACGATTTTGTGACTTAGCAACTTATTCACAATAACCAACCGATAACTACGATGATTACATTTCGGGATGTACGGCGTGATTGGGCAAAATTGCCCAATCGAATTACTTTACTCAGACTAGTCATGAGTTTCGTGCCTGGATCGCTAATCTTGATTGATTGGGATTACGACAGCATGATTCTTATTCGCTGGGTGGCAGCAATAATATTTGCTGCCGTGTCGTTTACTGATTATCTTGATGGCTATTTGGCTCGAAAATATAACCAAGTCACTAAACTTGGCCAATTTCTCGATCCGGTAGTTGACAAGGTCCTGTGCGTCGTCAATCTGATAGCCTTGAGCTTGAGAGATCCATTAGTTTGGATTTTTGCGGTCTTTATCGTTATCAGGGAGTTGTCGGTCGCTTGGATATTATTCCAGGCTAATAGGCGAGGTCAAGAAGCAGCGGTTATTTATAGTGGTAAAGTAAAGACCGCAGTTGTAGCATTAGTTATGACGATGCTGTTCTTGCCGATTGGTGGAACTTCGAACGTTTGTGTTCTTGACTTGATTGTTATAGCAACCGCCATATCTATCATCTCGTGGTTTCACTACGTTCGTAAGTACGCCTACGTTCAGGTTGAGTAAGTTGCGTTTAGGCGGCCTAGGTAATACCTTGGCCGCCCATTCATTTACTACTTGAAAAAAAGATGTCTTAACATATAATTCTTATATACCGCAAAACGGTATAGCACTTCAAAAATAATCAAAACCAAACGACAATGCAAAAGTTAAGCAATTTAGGACGGGCGGCAATTGCCGAAAAATCTACGATTATCAGGTTGCTGCTAAGTACGACTCCGGCAATGATAATTCTCATCTTTCCCGACAGGCTATTTGCCTATTGGGCGTCAACCATTATTTTTATTACGGTGATGTCGCTGAGGATTATGAACAGCCGGTCGCTGTTCAAGCAACCCGAGATACTCGAAAGAAACTTTCGAAGAAATGCCCTTGCTGATACAGTAATGATACTGGCTACCCTGGGGGTTCTAACTTGGCACTATCCTAGTGACCAAATTGTTCCTGGGGTTTTTGCCTTTACCTTGCTGTTCGAAGTGGCAGTTTTGTTCTTTAGAAAAAAAGGCGTCAGTATTAGTCGCAAAATACTCGAACCTTTAAAAATACTGGTTCAGCTGGTATCGTTAATCTTCATCTTGATGCCGATTGGTTTCGATGAAGTAATGGTACCGGTGCGTATCGTGACTCTGTTTGGCGCGATGATTATGTCAGGTACGGTGTTCGTTCTTTATCTGGACGAATACCAAGAGCTGACAGATAAATGAAGTGCTAGGCGGCTACCGATGGCAATGTCCATTGGTAGTCGCTAAACTCTAGCCAGGCGGTTGATGAAATTATGATTTTATATGATAATATATCGAGATTACGTCAAAGTGCGTAATTGTTTTTTTAATTTTCCCCAAAAAAACAAAACCGAGGTGACTATGGAAAGTAAGAAAAGCGATTGGCTTACCAAAGCCAACATCGTAACACTATCGAGATTAGTCCTGAGCCCGCTTCCCGGCGCGATAATCTTTGTCGCCTGGAATAATGTAGCGGCTCGATGGCTAGCATTGGCAGTGTTTACGATCATCTGCCTGACCGATTTGCTCGATGGCCATTTGGCGCGTCGTTTCGATGAGGTCACGGACATCGGCAAGATTATGGACCCACTGGTCGATAAGTTCTTGATTTTGACTACGCTAGCGGTGATATGCTGGCTTCAGCCAAACGAACGTATGATTTTCGGACTAACTATAGTAGTTGCGGTCCGAGAGCTTGTCGTATCGTTTTTGCGATACTTTGCAAAATTGCGAGGTGTAGTAATCGCCGCGAATCTAAGCGGCAAGATCAAGATGGTCGCCCAGTCGATCGTCGTTGGCCTAATAGTTGCCCCGATACCAGATGATGGAACTTGGGGCCGACTAGTCAACCTCGCGATGATTATCGCGGTTTGGCTGACGATTGTTTCGGGAGTGATTTACTTCGTCAAGTATTCGTCGCTTTCCGAAAAAGTAAAGGGAAATTAAAAAAAACGGCTGCCATTACACAACCATGTAGTGGCAGCCAAAAAAATCCTATTGTAGTTTTCTAGCACTCTTGAAAATAGAGTGCTAATTTATTACAATAAAACTAATGGCAAAACGTGATTATTACGAAATATTAGGCGTCTCGAAAAACGCATCGGATGATGAGATTAAAAAGGCTTATCGTCGTCTGGCAGTACAACATCATCCCGACAAAGAAGGCGGTAATGAAGATAAATTCAAGGAAATTAGCGAAGCTTACGAGGTCCTGAAGGACGGTTCCAAGCGTCAACGCTACGACCAATTCGGTCATGCCGGAGTTGGTGGAAATAACGGTGGTCCGCAAGGTGGTAATCCGTTTGAGGGTTTTGGTGGATTCGGTGGCCAGAACGTTCATTTTGACTTTGGAGACGGTGGTCTCGGCGACATATTCGGCCAATTTTTCGGTGGTGGCGGTGGACGTCAGGCACCGAGGCGTGGTCGTGATGTCGAGGTCAGTTTGCAGCTTAGTTTTGAAGAGGCGGTGTTTGGAGTAGAGGAAAAAATTGACTTAGAGTTGAACGACCAATGTACGCATTGCAAGGGAACGACCGTCGAGCCTGGCTATAGCATGAAGACTTGTCCAACTTGTCAAGGCGCTGGCCAGGTCAATCGAGTTATGAACACGATTTTTGGACCAATCCGCCAGGCAACAACCTGCGAGACTTGTGGCGGTAGCGGTAAGGTTCCCGAAAAGGTCTGTAGTGTCTGTCATGGAAGTGGTGTTGAGAGACGTAAAAAGACAATTTCACTCAAGGTTCCAGCTGGCATTGATGATGGTGCGACTATTCGTTTGTCAGGCTATGGCGAGGCCATCGGCAAAGGTGAAAAAGGTGATTTATATGTTCATATCAAAGTTAAGGCGCATAAGAAATTTACTCGTGAAGGCGACATTATCTTGTCAGAACAGCATATAAGCATGCCCCAAGCTGCACTTGGTACTGAAATTGACGTCGAGACGGTCGATGGCAAGATTCGGATGAAAGTCCCGGCCGGTACGCAATCTGGGACTGACTTCAAGTTGTCGGGTCACGGCGTGCCGCACCATCGTAGTAACGCCAGGGGACCGCATATCATCAGTATTATTGTCGATACGCCAACCAAGCTGACCAAAAAACAAAAAGCTATGCTAGAAGAATTTCAATCCGACAAAAAGTTTACCGTTTTTTAATAAAAACTCTTATACTTAGAGCGGGCAGGTTTTATTATTGACTAATTTGTAAAAAAATGATAGAATATGCATAATAAAATTTAAGTTAGCGTTATTATCGAAGTGAAAAAGTATAAGGATATATTTGGCATTATTGAGCACGTCAGCCTACCTGAAGTGGGGCTATTCGATGTGCCGGCCAAAGTAGATACCGGGGCGTATTCCGGTGCTTTACACTGCGAATCAATCGAAGAATGTTTATTGCCAGACGGCAAGACGATGCTGAGGTTTATTTTGCCAGGCGGCAGGACGGTAGAGCTAAAAAAATTCGTCAGGACATTCGTCCGAAGCTCGTCGGGCCATCGGCTACGTCGATATTTGTTTGATACTAAAGTGATAATAAAAGGCGAAGAGTATAGTATTCGTATCGGTTTATCAGATCGCAAGGATATGAATTACGAGATTTTACTCGGTCGTCGATTTTTACATGATAATCATATTCTAGTTGACGTAAAGCTCAATCAGGATTTAGATATTGATAGGAAGAAAAAAAATGAAAATAGCCATATTATCCAACGGTCCTGCTAATTACTCGACGATGCGTCTCAAAGAAGAGGCGGAAGGGCGTGGGCACGAAGTTGAAATCGTGAAATATAAAGAGTGTTATGCTTCGATAGAGCAAAATAATCCGACAGTCCGTTATCAGGGAAAAGACCTGAGTAGTTTTGACGCAATTATCCCGCGAATCGCATCATATATGACCAAATATGGTACTGCCATATTGCGACAGCTAGAAATGCAGGGTGTTTATACTTTGTCGAGTTCAATCGCTATTAGCCGATCGCGCGACAAAATGCGCAGCCTTCAACTACTAGCAAAGTCTGGCGTTGGTATTCCAAAGACTGTTGTATCGCGTAACACCACTGATATCGACGATTTACTAACCCGAGTGGGCAGTATGCCGATTATCATCAAACTGGCTCGTGGCACTCATGGCAACGGTGTAGTCCTCGCCGAAACGAAAAAAGCCGCTAAATCAGTTCTTCAGGCATTTTACTTGACAGATGATGATGGTACGAACATATTGCTACAAGAATTTATCGAAGAATCGGCCGGAACCGATATCCGTGCTTTTGTAGTCGGCAGTAGGGTTGTGGCTAGTATGAAACGCCAGAGCCTAGATGACGACTTCAGATCTAATCTGCATAAAGGCGGTCAGGGAACGGCTGTAAAATTAACCAATGACGAAAAAAAGGTAGCCATAAAGGCGGCCAAGGCTATGGGTCTTAATGTGGCTGGTGTTGACTTGATGCGTTCATCACGTGGTCCTTTAATTCTTGAGGTTAATGCTAGCCCTGGCTTTGGAATTGAAAGGGTCACTGGTCGCAATGTCGCTGGCGCAATTATTGATTATGTCGAACAGAACGCCAAGCGCCGCAACAAAAAAGACAAAGTCGGCGCCTAAAAGCTAAATCTTCTTGATATAATAAGCCCATGGGGCAAAATAGCGATGCATAAAGAAATGAACCGATGGTTTATTATCGGCGTAGTTTTCGCTATCGTTGCGACGATAGTAATTTACGTGATTATGCCGAATCTACCACAATCTGTCACTAGTCTGAGATTGGGCGACGGAGTTTTTAGGGCAAAACTCGCCCTGAACGAATCGAGTCGTCAAAAGGGCCTAGGTGGAACCAGTAATTTACCAGAAGACCAGGCTTTGCTGATGGCTTTTACGACTGATGATAAATGGGGTATCTGGATGAAGGATATGTCGTTCCCGATTGATATAATTTGGTTAAATAGTTCGAAGAAAGTAGTATATATCGTCAAAAACGTTTCGCCTGATGACCAAACGAAAGTTTATGAACCACGTACTGATGCCCGGTATGTTATCGAGCTACCGGCTGGAACTGTCGATAGAAAAGCGATTTCGGCCGATAGTCTGGCGAGTTTTAGCTTTGATGAAACCGGAGTCAAATAATGGGTGTTATTTTGGCTTTTGGTATTCTAGCGGTTGGACTGTTCGCTGCCTCTTTTATAACCAAAAGGCGCTTTGGGCTACTTGGACTAGCGCTCGGATCGGGCTATATTCTGAGCAGTATTTGGTCTAATAGCGCCAGTTTAGTAGTAGGGCTCGCTGGGTTGCCATATAATGCTGTTACCGCGGCGATGATATTGGTATTCATAACCTTACTACCGGCAGTGATTTTACTATTTCATGGTTATAGCTATAAATCATTAGTTTTGAGGATAATCGGTGCCGGGCTATTTACCGTTCTGGCGCTGGCTTTTTTGGCCGAACCACTCGGACGAATATTAAATCTTCAGGGTAGTAATCTGCAGATTTATGACTGGATTTTAAAAAACAAAGACGTAATTATCGGAATTGGTCTGCCGATGGCAGTTGTTGATATGTTTTTGACCAAGCCGGCTGCACTGTCAGAAAAGAAATCCAAACATTGACAAAAACACCTTAAAAATGTTACATTCTTTAGGTAGAATTCGAGGCCATAGCTCAGCTGCCCTGTCTGAGGCGATTGCCGCCGAGAAAAAAGACATAAAGCACCAGGTGCTCTAACCAAAACGATGGTTATACCTGTAAGTGCGATGAGTGATTTAACAATATTTATGAGGCCATAGCTCAGCTGGTTAGAGCACCTGCCTTTTAAGCAGGGTGTCGTGAGTTCAAGTCTCACTGGCCTCACCAAA
>JAAXXM010000054.1 GCA_013334475.1 Candidatus Saccharimonadota bacterium
CCCCGAACCCCATAATAAGTAGAGATTGATAATTTGATTTGGTGTCAATATTAATAAAATTATTGACAATAAAGTAATTTAGTGATAAAATAATATAAGTAGATGTTGCATGCAAAAGTTCATGCAGCCTTAGCTCGTTTATAAGTCAGATTATTTATACGTGTATTCCTTGGAGTGCGTAGAATTAAGCAATAAGACAAAATAACATGTCGGTCACCAGACGTATGGCCGGAGTTGGGCGCTCTTAGATTACTAAGAGCCGTAAGTGATAATCATTGTTTATCCATGCATGCCGATATGATCGGTTGTATTGGATAGGTTAAGAGAGACTTATGAAGAACCTAAAGGATGTTTTCTCGTCGATGCTAAGCTGGCTCAAGACTAATCGGACTGACGTTCTTATAAACGTCTTGTTCCTTTTGTCTGTGTTGCTTATCGTCGTATCAGTGAGTAGGCTGATCGATTACGAAACAACGCCAATCGTTTCAAACGAGACGATTACGGTCGAATCGAAGACGCAGGTACTTGATCGGTACGGACGAGCCATGAAGTCGTATGTTTACACCAGAGATAAGGTCTATCGTTTTAGCATGGACCTTAGATTCGAAAACTACGACAAGTTGTACGATGATCTAAAGCCGGGAGATACTTTCCATTGCAAAACGGAAAAGTATCCTAACGATATCACAACGATTATCGTTCGATGCGATTATTGATATCAGTCCGTGGCCGTTAGCCGTGATGCTCTATCTGGTATTTGGAGAGGCTGTCGTATTCGTACGATGGTCTCTCCGTCCCGTAGCTTTTTGGAATACACGTTGATAAATAATCTGATTTGACATCGGTATTAACTAGTCGAATATATCTTTTTTGGGCTTTGAGCCTACTAATTTCACCTCTGTTATGGTAATATTATTCGAATGATTGCCGACGTACAAATCACTGAAAAAAGTTTTGGTCCGAAAATCTTGATGAAAAATATCAAGTTTTCGATTGATGACGGCGAAAAAGTTGGCGTTGTCGGGCGAAATGGCGTTGGCAAGTCAACTTTATTTGGAATTTTAGCGGGTGTCGATAAGGATTATTCGGGTAGCATCATCTTTAAACGTGGTGTGACCGTCGTTTCTACCGCTCAGGAACATCATAATACCGGTAACACAACAGTACTGCAATACGTTTTGGCTGGTTTGCCAGAATACGCGCAGCTAAGCCATATTATCGAGACTTACCCCGATACTATGGGCGACAATATGCGCCTGATTGACGAATATACACAGGCCTTGACTCGTTTTGACGATAAGGGCTTTTATCAGATTGAAGAAAAAATCGAACGAGAACTTGATAACTTTCAATTGTCGGGTATCGCGCATCAGAGGTTCGCCAGTTTGTCGGGTGGCCAAAAACGATTGGTAGAAGTTGTTAAAATCATGCATAGCGACGCTCATCTTGCGCTAGTCGATGAGCCGACAAATCATATGGATTATGTGGCCAAGGCACAATATATCGATTGGATGAAGTCGGCACGCGAAGCAATGTTAGTTATTACTCACGATCGAGACGTCCTAAAGGAAGTTAATCGGATTATCGAGCTAAAAGACGGCGAAAGCATCAGTTATAAGGGCAATTACGACGCCTATCTAAAGCAAAATGCCGTCAAAACCGGCACGCAAATGAATGATTTCGAGATGATCGAAAAGCGGATTGTTAACCTTAAACAAAAAGTCATTGATTACCAAAGGCTAAAGGAAAAATCGCGTAATCCTAGCACGATTCAAAAGTTCAAACGCCTCGAGATAAAATCGCGCGAAGAACTGGCTGAACTGCAAGAAAAAGAAAAACCGACCTTTTGGATCGATAAGGAATCAGCGGCCAGCTTGAACTATAAGACCGCTGAACAATACAAAAAGTTCAAATCGAAAAACATTCGGATGAATATCAAAAACGAAGAGTCGCGCAGCAAACACGTTCTGGTGTCGGCACGTGAACTCTCGATCGGCTATGGCAGGCCGTTATTCGCGGGTATTGATATTGATTTGCGTGAGGGCGAGGCGTTAGAGCTGCGTGGTCGCAATGGTTGTGGCAAGACGACGCTAATCAAGGCGCTTCTCGGTGATACTTCCCCGACTCTGTTTGCCGGCGAGATTTCACTCGACAAAAACGTTCGGGTCGGTATCTATGATCAAGAAATTTCTCCGATATATTTTGACTTGCCGCTAGAATCGGCTATCGAAAAAATGTACTTGGACCGCAAATTATCGATTTCGACCACAAAAATTCGCGGTCTGATGAGTGATTATTTATTTACCGACAGTGACCGCGAAATACCGATTGCCAAGCTGTCGGGCGGCCAAAAAGCCAGGTTTCAAATCATAACGATGTTAGCTAACGACCCGCAACTATTAATCCTCGACGAACCGACTAACCATTTGGATTTACCGAGCATCGAAGAGCTGGAAACTACTTTGAAAAAGTACCAAGGCGCGATAATTTATGTCAGCCACGACGGATATTTCCGCAGCGCGATTGGCGGCAATGTCCTTGCGATAAATCCATAGCACTTATGTTATAATTGGACCCATGATATCGCAGAAAAAGCGAGGGTTTGCCTTGCCGACCGTGTTAATCGCATCGGCTATTATGTTGACTGTCCTGATGGTGGCCGTATCGGCTACGTCTTCGCTAAT
>JAAXXM010000026.1 GCA_013334475.1 Candidatus Saccharimonadota bacterium
AACACCACCAATATACTCTTTGGGTACGACTATTTCGCCCTTGATCCAAGGTTCACGAATTTCTTTTATCTTGCTCGCGTCAGGTAAATCGCTGGCGCTTTTGATATCCAATTCTTCGCCGCTAGATAGTATGACATGATAGTCAGTCGATGGATTAGTAACAATCAAATCAAGATCATATTCTCGCTCTAGCCTTTCGCGGATAATATCCATGTGCAGCAGTCCCAAAAAACCAATTCGAACGCCAAATCCCAGAACAGGTGAATTTTCGGGCTCGAATTGCAAGGCTGAATCACTCAAGGATAGCTTCTCGATTGCGTCTTTTAAATCCTGATAGTCGTCATTGCTAACCGGGAAGAATCCGGCATAAACGAACGGTTTGACTAACTTATAGCCAGGCAGCGGCATTGAGGCCTCTGATCGCTTGACCGTTACTGTATCGCCGACTCGGGCATCGCGTGTCGTACGTAAATTAGTAATTATATAGCCGATTTCACCCGTATCAAGCAAGTTGGATTCTTTCTTGCTGGGACTTAAAATACCAACTTCTAGCGCAATTCCCCGAGCGCCAGTCGCTAACATTTCGATTTGATCATTCTTTTTGATTGAGCCATCTACAATTCGAGTGTATAAAATCACACCACGATAATCGTCGAAATAACTATCGAAAATCAGTGCCCTCGTCGGAGAGTTTTCATTACCCTTTGGTGAAGAAATCCGCTCAACCACGGCGTCAAGAACCTCATTCACGCCGTCACCGGTCTTGGCACTAATTTTGATGATTTCATCTTTTTTGCAACCAAGTAGATTTATAACTTCCGCACTTACCCGCTCGACATCAGCCGCCGGCAAATCGATTTTGTTCAACACCGGAATAATCGTCAAATCTTCATTCATCGCCAAATAGACATTAGCTAGCGTCTGAGCCTGGATCCCTTGGCTGGCATCAACCACCAAGACCGCGCCTTCACAGGCTTGCAAGGATCGACTGACTTCATAGCTGAAATCAACATGTCCCGGTGTATCAATCAGATTGAGTTCATAGTTATCGCCACCGTATTTATAGTTCATCCGGACCGGCGCTAACTTAATCGTAATGCCTTTTTCGCGCTCTAAATCCATGCTATCAAGTAGCTGCGATTTCATCTCACGCTTTTCCACCGTTTCGGTGATCTCTAACATCCTGTCGGCCAACGTCGATTTACCATGATCGATATGGGCGATGATACAAAAATTGCGAATTTTATCTAATTTCATATTTATGCACGTCTGAATCGACCGAACAAAATCTTTTTGACACGTTCGATGACCGGTTTGACTTCCTCTAGGTCCAATAATTTACTGAATAACAGATATGATAACAGAGAAAGCGTCGCTATCAAAGTAAATTTCGGGAAAGTCGCCAAAAAACCCTTGTCCGAAGAACTGAGCGGCATCAGAGTAACCAGTATGTACATAATGAAAGCCGTAAAGCCGGTAGCGCTGGCCATCCTAACGATAGCGCTCATGAACGCTTTGTCGAATAGCCCTTTTATCCGTCGAGACATCATAAAAAACAAGATGATAACTTCAAAAATCGAAACGATTGCCGTAGCCCAAGCTAGTCCATAGACCCCCATATTTAGTCCCATCGTAAACCAAATCGCTAACGAAATATTGAGTCCGATTGTCAAAAACGAAATATATAGCGGGGTTTTGGTATCTTGCTGAGCATAAAAACTTCGTGCAGCAATGTAATATATCGACCTAAACAAGATTGCGACGGCCAAGATACCGAGAATACTTGCCATCAGCACGTCACCACCGTTTTTGATGAAATTGACCAAATATCCCCTGCCAAAGAAAACGATAACAGTTACCGGCATGGCGAGCCATATTATTACTCGTAAAACCGCTTGCAATTCCTTCTTGAACAAATCAGGCCGATGCTGGCCTAGCCGTTCGGCCATCTTTGGAAAAGCGGCCGTACTGATAGCCACGCCGATCAGATTGATCGGCACATACGATAGAACTGATGACTGTTGGTAGGCACGAATCGTTCCTGCCGCCATACGTGAAGCCAAATTCGTCTCGACGATACTATTCACGTAATCTATCCCTTGATCAAGTGATCGGGCTGGTAATAATGACAGAACTTTTAAAAAGCCTTTATTACGCCAATAAATCTTGAAATCATAATCAAAACCCATTCCGATGAGACCAATACAGCTAACTAATAGCTGCATGACCGAACCGAGCACGACGCCTAGAGCCACGCCCATGATACCGCCGTCAAAGACTTGCCAGCCAAAAAGATTGATACCATTGGTAAAGACCGTAGCACCGATGATGATACCGGTGTTGTAAATTGCCGGAGCCATAGCAAAGAAAGTAAACCGACCAACTGCCTGTTGCATACTAGCGACCACGGTAGCAATCGAGAAAAGAAACGGATTGACCGCGATTACTCGCATCATACTGATAGCGAGCGCCCGACCTGATTCATCCAGTCCAGGACCGACAACATACCTTACTAGAGGATCGGCAAAGATAATTATCAAAATACTAGTAATTAGAGTTACCAGCGCCATTAAATTCAAGATGCTTGTCGATAATTCCCAGGCTGATTTCTTGTTGCCATCTGATAAACGCTGCGAAAAAACCGGAATAAAAGTTACGCTGAGAGCCCCGGAAACCAAGATAAAAAACATGAAATCCGGCACCAAAAAAGCAACAGTATATGCATCAATCCCAACTGGATAAGTGCTGTAGTAAAGGCCGTTTAATTGTCGATCACGAACTAATCCCAGAACGCTAGATAGCAAGGTCGAGCCCGCTAGCAAAAACGCCGCCACTTTGATTGACAATTTGCTATTGGCGCGGGCTACAGTACTTTGCAGTTTTCCCATGTCTTAGATACCGCTAGGCTTACTAGTAAAGCTTAGCCTCCTTTGGCAATACTGCATCTTTCAAAATTTCCGCCACTTCGTCTTCTTCCAAAGTTTCTTTCTCTAGTAGTTCCTTGGCTAGTTTATCAAGAAACTTACGATTCTTTAGGATAACTTCCTCGGCCCTCTTGGCTGATTCAACCATCAAAGAGGCTACTTCTTTGTCAATTTCACGCGCCGTTTCATCACTGTATGGTCGTTCATGCGTGATTCGGTCGAACATCATATTACCACTGTCTTCGTGGAAAACTTGATTACGTAACTTTGTGCCCATTCCTTGCTCGACGATCATATCGCGAGCCATTTCGGTCGCATATCTTAGGTCCGAGCCAGCTCCGGTCGTAACCCTATCAGCACCATAGACGATTTGTTCAGCAATTCGACCACCCATAGCTCTGGCCAGCATATCCTTGAATTCAATTATACTGGTATAGTTGCGGTCTTCTGGTGGCAAAAACCAAGTCACACCGCCAGTAGCTCCGCGTGGAATAATCGTAACTTTATGAACCGGATCGCTATCTGGCATTACATGACCGACCAAAGCATGTCCGGCCTCGTGGTAAGCCGTCATTTCTTTATCTTTTTCGTTCATGATTTTTGCTCGGCGCTCTGGTCCGATAGCAATTTTTTCGAAGGCCGAAGTGATGTCATTGTTACTAATTTTCTTGGCATTACGACCAGCCGCAATAATTGCCGCTTCGTTGGCAATATTAGCCAAGTCAGCGCCCGAAGAGCCGGCGGTTTTGGCAGCCAACGCATCTAAATCAACCGTATTATCAACTGGCTTTTTCTTGAAATGAACTTTTAGAATAGCTTCGCGGTCTTTGCGCTCTGGCAAAGTAATATTAGTTCGCCTGTCGAATCGTCCTGGCCTGAGTAGGGCTGGGTCCAAGACATCCGCGCGGTTAGTCGCCGCTAGAACAATGACATTCGAGCCAGTCTCAAAACCGTCCATTTCGACTAAAATCTGATTAAGAGTCTGTTCCCTCTCATCATGACCGCCACCAAGACCACTGCCCCGCCTTCGTCCAACTGCGTCAATTTCATCGATAAAGATAATCGATGGTGAATTCTTTTTTGCCTTGCTGAATAAATCACGTACCCTTGAGGCACCGACTCCGACAAACATTTCCACGAACTCCGAACCGGATATCGAGAAAAATGGCACGTTAGCCTCTCCGGCAACCGCCCGAGCTAACATAGTTTTACCCGTACCTGGATTACCGACTAATAACACGCCGCGTGGAATTTTCGCACCTAATGATTCGTACTTTTTCGGATGTTTCAAGAAATCGACGACTTCTTGCAAATCTTGTTTTGCCGAGTCATTGCCGGCGATATCGCTAAATGTCACACGTTCTTTGTCGATGCCATATAATTTGGCCTTTGATTTGCCAAAACCAAGCGCCTGATTATTCTGACCCTGGGCTTGTCGCATCATAAGTGAGAAGAATCCGATAATAATCACTGTTGGTATGATTATCACAGCTAGATTCCATAGCGTATCCCCAGTCGTTGAAGGCTGGCTGACGGCAATCTGAACCGGAGCGTCCGATTTAAGACCTTGGTCTTGCAAGCTTACACCTGATTGCTTGACTGATTTTTCCGTCGCATGGTCGCTGCCCTTAGGCGTAATCATCAGATCATCGCCTTGGACTTCGATTTTGGTGATTTGCCCGGCGTTAGCCTGAGTAATTACGTCCGAGACTGGCACACTCTTTAGATCATCGTGCGGTGACAAAAATGCGATTCCCGCGACGACACAAAATATTATTATTACCCAAAATAAAGCCAAACGAGCAATATTGCCCGGTTTTTTATCAGATTTTTGAGCTTGCATTACCATAAAAAATCAGGGTTCCTTTCAGACAGACGCCTCTTTCGATTGATATACTCTTATTTTATCAGTTCGACCGTGAAATTACGAGTGGTGAATTTGACCTTAACACCACCGCCGAGCTCGATATTTTTTCCATGAGCTATGGTTTTAACTGCATGTAATAATTTTTCGAGTTGCGGATGAGTTAGACGATTATCGGTGATATAACGCAAGCACTCTATGGCTGATGCTTCATCGATATGGATAAAGAAATGCCTGTTATATGACGGCCCATTGCCAACCAACCTTTTTACTTCGTCTTTTATCTGTTTTTTAATACGTTTCTGATCAGACCATAGGGCTAATAATTGCCGTCTGACATCTTCTTCGAGACGCATGGTTTTGCGTCTAATTTGATTGCGCAAATATTTATCCTCAGCATTAGTGCTGTCCTCGCGCCAAACTAGTTTGTTGCGCTTGGCGTATTCCAATATTTCTAATTTAGTTAATGATGTCATCAACCTTTCAACATCGGAATCCATGACCGCTAGTCCACGCCAACCGGTACCGCGCAACAGATTAATAGCAATCGATTCGACGATATCGTCACCATGATGGGCAGTCACCAACTTTGCATTGTGTTTTTTAGCGATCGAGCGTAAAAACTTATAGCGGTGCAGCCTGGCTTTGTCTTCGCTGGCATCTGGACCTAGCTTTTCACGCTTGGTTTCGAAAGGTAAATCATATTTTTTGGCTAGTCCAGCAACAAAAATCGCGTCTATGCCCGAATCTTGCCTGATTCCGTGATCAAAATGCGCCACAATCAATTCGTTACCGGGTATCTTGGACAAAATATCCAGCATAACTACCGAATCAACCCCTCCACTAATTGCCAAGACATACTTTCCCATAATCAAATCTATTATACATAAGCAAGTTGTTTATTCGATAGTCATTTACAAATATCTAGTACTGCCAAACGGAATTTTTTGTTTAATAACTCTACTGCCAGACAAGGTATCGGCTGAATGAATCGTTCGATCGCCATAGCGATAATTTATAGCATCGATCGCGCCTACTAACCCCAACTCGCGAACTATATCGTCGCTAAACAAGCCTAGCTGTTTGTTATCATCGCCACCACACAGTCCGTAACAACGCACGCCGATTTCTTTGATGCCCTCCGGCGCGTTGACAAAAAGCGCCTGAGCTAACGAATTAATCGACGTATCGCTATAAAATGGCATCTGAACCATACGACTAGCATGCCAATATTGATGATCGATTGTTTTTACATAAACAAACACTCCGCGCGCCAACTTGTCTTGCGACCTCAGCCTAAAACCAACCGATTCGCATAAATGATGTAACCTGGCCGTAATTTCTCGTCTGGTCAAATTTCGATCCTCCAGCACATATTGACGACCAACGGTTTTGGTCGAAAATTCTCTATCATCAACTTCAAAACCGCGTAACCGAACGTACCAATGACGACCTACGATGCTTTTAAAGACTACTTTTTCGAGAGTTTTTTCATCAGCATCTAAAAAAGCAATTGGCGTATCTATACCGACCGCCCTGAGGCGCTGGTCGTAATGTTTGGCAATACCAGTTAGGTCAGTCAGATCAAGTTCGCCATAAACCGCCCGCAAGTTTTCAGAGGTAATAATATCTAGGCCATCGGGTTTATGGAGACCGGCGGCTGTTTTGGCCAAAAATCGATTAGGGCCAATACCGACATTGCAACGCATTGCCACTCCAACTTCGTCTTTAAGTCGTTGCTTGATTTCGTACCCGATATCAATCAGTGGCCGGTGATTAGTAAAGCCGTGAAAATCAAGCACGCCTTCATCGATGCTTTTCATGGTCAATCTGGGCGAATAATCGCCTAGAATCGCCACCAATTTTCGATAAACGTAGCGATATTTTGGCGGATCACTTTCGATAGCCACTAAACCTGGTGCCAGACGCGAAGCTTCGCTAAAACGCATACCGACCTTGACGCCGAGCGCCTTGGCCTCATAACTTGCTGTGACTATGGCAGTATTGACGGTGCGCCGATTAACGACCGCTATCGGTCGATTGCGCAGTAGTGGTCTGGATTGTTGTTCGATACTAGCAAAAGCCGAATTCAAATCGACATGCATTAAAAGCGGGACCTCTTGGTTATACATGGTCAGCCTCCCTTGTCAGTCGCCAGGTCAAGCGCTCGGAATCGAATTCCAATCGATAATCAGCCTGACCATCAGTCACATCAAAGATATGGATAGTCTTACGACCCGACATATTTGGATAACCAAGTCCGATTTCCTTGACATTAATTTCTCGACCACTAAGCCGTTTAAATTTGATTGGTCGGCATGGGTTAAGCCCATCGCCAAAACTTACTACTACCTTGATACGTTCATTCAGATATAGTTCATCATCCATAACAAAAAATCCTATAAAGTTTAGGAAACGCTGTTAGTTGTTTTTTGCCCGTCCTATTCAGCCCGTTTCTTAGCCGAAAAGCCCGAAGACAAATTGTGATGATAAACGCGATTGCGAGGGACGCTTTCTGCTAGATAATAACAGAGGTGTGTATCACATGCTTGTAATTAATATTGTAGCACCAGCAGCCATATATTTACATACAGTCTGATTCATAGGATAATTATCCTGATACTAAACATAAACGGTATTTTTAATAAAATGGAACCGAATAATTTTGACGAGCAAAACCAGACGCCCGAAGCGTCACCTCCAAGTGAGTTGATGGAAAATCAACCAGCCAACTCCGATCAAACGGAAGTCATCGACAATAACACGATTGAATCCACTCCGGTATCGGTCGCACCGCAACTGGTCGAGCAAGAAATCTCAACCGAAGCGCCGGTCGCCGAAACATCTTCGACAGTAGCACCAGCTCCGATAACTAATAACCAGCCAGCTAAAAAACAATCACATAAATTAGTAACCGTCCTGATAATAATAGCCGTTTTGGCGATTTTATCTGCCGTAGGCTATTTGGTGTATAGCTATATTAATCAAAGTTCTAATCAATCGACTAATAACACCAATAACTCAAAAACCGAAACCAGCCAAAAAGGAGCGATTACACCAGTCAGCACTAGCAATTCGTCCGTTGACGACACGGTTAATTCGTTAATTAATAGCCTGGGTACCGAATCAGATTTAGTTAGTACCGATGATAGTTCAATGGCGTCAGACGCCAGCACGGCCACAAACAACGTAGGAGGTAGTATCGATGAAAGCAATTTCTAATAAAGTCGTCCTAGCGACAGTAGTAGCATCAATCCTAGCCATCATGCCGATTAATTCAGTTTTTGCCGAAACCACGACCGGTCTAAGCACAGAACGGGTCAGGCTTTGCGAACGCGTTTCTACCCTAGAAGACGCTAACGAGATGGCCGTCGGCACCAATATGGCAACGATGCGCAATAATTTTAGCGCTCGTCTAGCTCAGATCAACACGAACAAAGACAATATCGACCAACAAGTAGAGATTCATCGCCAACAAGCGCTGGCTAAATTCGAAGAAAAAATCGCCGCGATGCTATCCAAAGAAGGTTTGACTGATGCTCAAAAACAAGCAATCAATACTTTCAAAACCAACATGGAGACCGCTGAAACGGCTCGCGAAGCTACGATTGACGCCGCTAGACTAGCCTATCGTGATGGCCTAAAAACACTCCTGACTAACCAACAGCAAACTTTGACGAACGCGGCCATAGCCTATCAAGAGGCAATATCGAACGCATTCAAGACCGCCAGCACTAGCTGTAGTAGTGATTCTTCGACGATAACCACTCTAAAAGCTGCCATCAAAGATGCCCGCGAGACTCTTGAAACATCCCGAGAATCGAATAAGGATACCGACGCAATCAAGACACTGGCAACCACTCGAAACACCGCCATTCAGAATGCCAACGAGGCCTTCAAGCAGTCAGCTGCCGAATATGCCGCGACCCTAGCCACAGCCCTGAATGCCGCCACCTCAACAAACGACTAGAAAAGCCACCTGTTTTTTGCTACAATCGCTTAGTACTATTCTCATCATGTGATTAGTCAATTTAACAAACCAAGCTTTAGCTGTTTGTTAAATTGTAAGGAAGGACAACGGAAACGTGAAGCTTTTGCCTCTAGAGGCAAAACGGAACGTTTATAGTTTGTCCTGACGCGGTAGCGTAGCTCAGTTGGTTAGAGCGTAGGACTCATAAGCCTAAGGTCACTGGTTCAATTCCAGTCGCTACTACCAAATTAAGTGCCCCACTTTTGTGGGGTATTTAATTTGGTAATCTTGCAGTCTGGATTGGGCCAGTGACTATCGCC
>JAAXXM010000027.1:0-1617 GCA_013334475.1 Candidatus Saccharimonadota bacterium
ACGGGAATCTTTTCGTTCAAGTTCGATTGATTCGAACCTCTAGCGAACTAGCCGCTGCTAGTTAACATTAAAAGAATAATCACAGGAGGTTCGTTTGAACAGAAAAACTTTTAACCTATATTGGCATCACATTAAACGTCATAAATTAACGTTTGCTACCATGACGCTTGCGATACCGATTGGCGCAACGATTATAGATAGCATTCTGCCTTATGTTCTTAGCCAAGCAATCGGCGATCTCAGCAAAGGTGCCGAGAACCTGACCGGTATTTTGTGGACCGCAGCTGGAGTTGGTCTGGTTGGCGCAATTCTAAATTTCATTGGTTTTCGAAGCATGACGATTCACGAATCGAGTATGCTACAGGACCTTAGGGAAAGTACTTTTGAATCATTGATTAACAAGGATTTTAACTTTTTTGTTAATCATAAAATTGGCTCGATGACCAGCAAATATATCGATTTCGTTCGTAGCTACGTTACAATTCAAGACCTTTTTACAATTCGCACGCTTGGCTTCATCTTGACGGTCGGTAGCGGTTTGTTCATCTTATCAAACCAATCGCCACTAATTGCAGCCATCATTGCCGGATTAATCGTTATTCTAGTTGTTGAAATACGATGGAGTGCCAAAATACGCGCGCCTTGGCGACACGAACGAAAAAATCTGACTAGCGAAATACATGGTGACGTTGCCGATTCATTAACTAATAGCCTAGTCGTCAAAAGCTATTCGGGTGAAGACAGGGAAATTAAGAACTTACGAAAAAAGACAAAACGCTTTACGACAATTTTTCGAAAAGATATTGGCTTCGTGATGAGCGAGGGTTCAACGCGAGTTGCCATGATGATTGGCGTCCAAATCGCTTCGATTGTTGTTTCTTCGGTATTAATAAAAAGCGGCAAGATGGATTTGGCGACCGCCGTATTCATCTTGGCCTATATGCAGAGGATCGGTTCACAACTATTTATCCTCAGTGACATCATCAATGGCTATGATCAGGCATTTCTAGAGGCCCAACCGATGACTGAAATGTTATTAAGTCCCAACCAGGTTGACGATGAAAAAGATAGCCAAGATTTAATGCTAAAATCACCATCAATCGCTCTAAAAGACGTGTCTTTTAACTATCCAGACAACGATGCCGATGTTCTTAATAACATATCGATTGATATTAGGGCTGGTCAAAAAGTCGGCTTGGTTGGGCATTCCGGAGCGGGCAAATCAACACTAGTTAATTTGCTCCTACGTTTTGCCGATCCAACAAGCGGTTCGATATTGATCGACGGACAAGATATTCGAAAGGTCACTCAACGCAGTCTCAGACAAAACATCGCCTATGTACCACAAGAGCCACTGCTATTTCACCGCAGCTTAATCGAAAATATTACCTATGGTAATCCAAAAGCTGACATAGAATCTATCAAAACGGCGGCAAAACAAGCAAACGCCCTAGGATTTATCGAGCAACTTCCAAGAGGTTTTGAAACAATGGTCGGTGAACGTGGTGTCAAGCTATCGGGTGGGCAGAGGCAGCGTGTCGCTATCACCCGAGCAATCTTAAAAAACGCACCGATTTTGATATTAGATGAGGCAACCTCGGCTCTTGATTCAGAGTC
>JAAXXM010000027.1:1717-8447 GCA_013334475.1 Candidatus Saccharimonadota bacterium
GTGCTTTGCGAAGTAGAGTTGTTACCTAATTGACCGTAATTGTTATAGCCCCAACAATATGGCTTATCGTCAGAAGCGATAACGCATGTGGTATATCCGCCAGCCGATAAACTTTTGATTGTTTTACCACTTAGAGCGCCGGAGGTATCGATAGCAACCGGAGCATAGCTCGAACTAGTCGAATTATTTCCTAGCTGTCCATTAGAATTGCCGCCCCAGCAATAGACGTTATTATCTGAGGCGATGACGCAATTGTGATTAAAACCGGTTTTCAGTGATTTGACCGTCTTTGTACCAAGAGCACCAGAAGTAGTTATTGCCGTCGGAGTAGTCTTCCAGTAACCGTAAATAGTCCAATCGATACCAACAGCGTCACCTGTAGTCGAGCCCCAACAATAAACATAACTATCAGAAGCGATAGCGCAAGTATGATTCGAACCGACCGCTATATTACTGACCGTCAGCCCGTTTAAAGCCCCAGTCATATCAACCGGCGCTAATGTCATACTATCGGTTTTTGTACCATTGCCTAGCTGTCCTTGGTTATTAACACCCCAACAATAAGCCTTACCGTCACTAGCTACACCACAAGAATGTTGTTGATTAATTGAAATTTGAGACCAAATCACACCACCACCCGGCGGAATATGGCCTGACCAGACACCGGATGTGATAGTTCCTAGCAAACTTGATGTATAAAACGCCATCATGCCAGAGGTCGCGCTTAGGTAATACTGGCCATTGGAATACGTATATTGATAGGATGTTCCCGAACTTTTTGGCAAACCTTTACCGCCATTCGCATCGACATCAGTTGCCGGATAATCGCCATTTTGAGTCTTATCGATTTCTAATTGAGTCGCAGCGCTCCTGAGGTCAGATTGCAACGCCGCCGAAGTGGCTCGACTGGATAGGTTGACATATGAAAGCGTGACGATCGTGGCCAACACGCCAATAATAACTACCGTCACCAATAATTCAATGATCGTAAAGCCAGAACTATTTTTTCTAGGGCAATACATTATATAATTAATTTAGCATAAACGGGATGATATATAAATGAACATGGATTTTGCACCAAACTTTTCACTACCAGACACTAACGGAACGATTCGTAATCTTAGCGATTACAAAGGCAAATGGCTAGTGTTATATTTTTATCCAAAAGATATGACGCCAGGCTGTACCACCGAAGCATGTAGTTTTCGGGATAATCGCGACAAAATCACCGACCTTGGAGCCGAAGTAATAGGTATTAGTCGAGATAATGCATCATCACATGACAAATTCAAAACTAAATATAACCTGAACTTCACACTACTAACCGATACCGACCATTCAGTGATGTCGGCTTATGGCGCTTGGGGCAAAAAACAATTCGGTCGAGAAGGCGTATTACGCAAGACCTTCATCATTAATCCGGCAGGCAAAATTGTCAAAACCTATGGTCGTGTTACGCCGATTGGCCACGGTGAGCAAGTGCTAAAAGACCTGGCGCTATTAATTAATAATAAATAACGACTAGTTGTTGTCAAAACCAAGATTCAAATAATCACGAATCATTCGCGAACCGGATATAATCGGCAAATACGCTTGGATTTGGTGAATAGTTTGTTCTCGATAGCTGATGTCGTCTTTGATAATTTCGCAGGCTTGTTGCATGCGACTGTAAAGCGACTCGGCCTCCTGTTCATACGTCACGCCATTCACCTCAAGATAGACAGGCGGAGTTACGTCAGCTACGCCACCATCAGTCGTCGATACCAGGATTTTACAGGCAGCAATATCTTTCATCCAAGACGTGCCACAGGCTTCTTGACCAACAATCGGAATATTTACCGCGCAATTTCCTCCCAGAATCAAAGCCTCGGCAACTTCTTCGTCGTAGTTCTGAATATAGTGAACTCTTTCTTTTAGGGTTGGGTTAGAATCAATCGCGACCAAAATATCGTGCAGTTCTTTGATCATATTACTATCACCGATATGTGGACGACCGGTAAAGAGTAGATGGGCATTATTGCGGCTGAGAATATCGGCTAATCGATTCAAATCCTTGAATATCATATCGAAACGTTTATAGCTGACTAGCCGCCTCTTATAATCAAATAGAATCGCATCTTCGGGGATATGAATCGGATTTCCGCGCTGATCTTGACGGTACTTTAGTATCTGGTTCATTTTTTGACGACCAGCAGCTTTTATATCTCTCAACTCGTCGATACTAATATTATTCAACCGCGATGCAAAATCATCAGTCGGCAGGCCATACTCATCAATAGCCGATTTATCGGTTAATAAATCCAACATACCGTCATCAATCCATCTACCGGCAACACCGTTAGTGACGTTCGAAAATTCAACCGAATTGCCGGCCCGGTCGCGATAATTTTGGCTAGACAATCGAGAATGAAGCAAACTCACGCCATTACGACGGGCTGCGATTTCAAGAGCTAGCGTACTTAGTCTGATTTTTCCGTCATTACCGAATTTAGTCTTAACCCAATCAATCACCGCATCGTTTTTGAGATTCGTGAAAACCAGTTGCTCGAACTGCTTGATGTCAAAAACCCCTTCGGCTGCCGGTAGTAGGGTGTGATTAGTATAAATAGCCGTATCACGAACCGCGCTCAGGGCGTCATCAAAGCCAACCCCATGACTGCAGATGTCATCTAGTCTAGCCACGGCACCAAAGACAGTCGCCGCCTCGTTCATGTGGATGATAGCTGGTTCGATGCCGGCCGAAATTAATGCCTGATAACCAGCAAATCCGGACACTACCTCTTGGTATAACCTATGATCGCTATTTGACTCACTGTAATAGAGTAATCCTATATTCGGCTCGTAAAGCGTAATTATATTAACCGAGCCACGACGTTTGACATAAACTGCAATCGGTATTTCGGAATAAGCAAGTGATTTCAATTTCACCTTGCCGACTTTTTCAAAACCATGCTCACCAGGGATTAATGTTTCATAACCGTCGCTTTCCCAGTAGTTGAATAACGCTTGGCGGCTTTTACCGGAGTAAAATGGCGTTACGACCGTCAGTGGCATGGCTAAATCTTCGGCAATCTTGGATATATCGCCAGCCAAGACACCAAGTCCGCCGTCACCCTTGAGCCCAAGATCTTTTTCCCGATAGACTTCCTGAGAGAAATAGACCCACGGAGTATTCGCGGTCAATTTACCGGATAAATCATGTCGCCCGATTCTAGCTAAAAAACCATCAAAATCAAGCCGGCGCTTGGAATTGGCCAGTTCATCAGTTAACATTTTAAAGCGATCTTTTATATCCATAAGCGTAATGAACTTAAGACCTATTTTAGCAATTTAATTTGATAACTTGAACAGCATTTTAAAAAACCAATAATAATAGAATTTAAAAAAATAAATTAAAAACTTGTTAAATCAGCTATCGTTAAGGTTGTCATGCAAAGATAAGCCGTAAATATGAGCAATTATATAGTTAGAGAAAACCAAAGAATCACCGCTAGCGCACTACTTTTAACGCTAGAAAAAACTGATGACAGTGATTTTATTATGAGGCCGGGCAGTACGCGGCGATAAGTTTTAATAATAATGGCCATGAATCGCCCTTACTCTAAGGGCAAACGACCAAAAAGAACAGTCATGATTGCCGGTTTCGGTCTATATCGTCTGTGGGCTTTTCGCTATACCAAACCTTCCGATTTGTAGTAAAATATAATTACTACAAGGAGGGCATAAAATGATAAATTTTAAGACCACCGCAATCAGTCTTGGCGCCATATTGATTTCGGTATTGTTATTCACCGGCATCGCTAACGCGCAAAGCTTTAAGGCCGGGGACTCGATTCGAGTCGAAAAAAGCCAGACCATTGATAGCATGCTAATGGCAGGCGGCAAGACAATCGAAATAGCAGGCGTGGTTAATGGTGACGTATATTGCGCTGGCCAAAGTATAACCATAAGCGGTCAAATTAACGGCGACGTTTTTTGCGCTGGCCAAACTATAACCGTCAGTGGACCGATTAGTGGCAGTGTACGACTAGCTGGCCAGAGTATAACGATTAATTCAACTATTGGCGGCAGTGCTTCAATCGGCGCACAGGACCTTGTGCTTAGCAGTCAAGCAATAATCGGCCGAGATCTGTTGGGTGGTAGCGAAAATGTAACTATAGCAGGCAAGATTGGACGAGATTCGGTCATAGGCAGCTCTAGCCTAATAATCGATGGCCAAATCGGTCGTAATCTAAAAGGACAACTTGAATCAATTACCGTCGGTCCAACTGGTGAAATTGGGGGCAACGTCGATTACATCGGCACCTCAAACCCAACTGTTAACACTGGCGGCAAAATCACCGGCTCGGTAAATCGAACAGAACCAGAGAAAAAACAACAAAACGACTACACCGCGGCTCTTAATATCGGCTCATTTTTCTTTACACTATTGCCAATGCTAATCGTCGGGCTAGTCTTGATTGCCTTATTCCCAAGGATATTTGTTGACTCCAGCGAGCAAACTATCAAGAAACCAGGCCGGGCAGTGCTGGTCGGCTTTTTGTCATTAATAGTCACGCCGATAGCCATCGTCATGGCCTTTGTCTCGATTATCGGTATTCCGCTGGCAGTAATGACACTACTTATCTGGATATTAGTCATGCTTTCGACCGGACCATTCGTTGGTCACCTAATTGGCAAATTGATTATGCGCTCGAATTATCAAGCCGGTTGGGCGATGTTATTCGGAGTAACCATATTAGCTATTTTGCTTTATGTGCCGTTTGTCGGTGGCTTGGTTTGGATAGGTATGATGATACTTGGAAGCGGTATGATACTTATACAAACTAAAAAGCTGATGAAACGTAAAAGTCTAAAGACCGCCTAAGTTCGTCATCAATCAGTTATACTAGTCAGATGAATCGTATATATCCAACCACACTGGTAAAATTGGAAAAAATCGTTGGCGGTGGACAAACTATCGCGACGATGGATGATGGTCGAAAGATATTCGTCTGGGGTGGTCTGCCAGGCGAGACAGTCCGCGTCCAAATCACGAAAATCAAATCGAAACTTGCCGAAGGCATCGTCACTGAAGTTATCAATGCCAGTCCCGATAGAGTAGAACCACTCGATAAAGACAGCTATCTATCGACCAGTCCTTGGCAAATAATGTCGCTAGAAGGCGAACAATCCGCAAAAGCAAACTTGATCCACGAAGCCTTTGATTTAAGCGATGTCAAGCTACCGAATGAAATCACGATCTACACCGACAGCCAGATTTACGGATACCGCAATAAATTAGAGTTTAGTTGGTGGTGGGATAATGAGTCAAATAGGTTAGACCTAGCTTTTTTCCGACGCGGTTCACATGGCAAATTACCAGTCGATGGTAGCAGCCTGGCAAATTCAGATATCAATCAAACCGCAATCAAAATCCGTGATTTACTACGCGATAAAAATATTGATGCCTATAGTCTCAAGACTTTATTAATTCGCTCGAATAGAAAAGGGGCCGTATCGGCACAACTTTATGTCAAAAATCAAGAATTTCTTAAATTTAATGATGATGACATCGCCAAGATAGGCATAGATGGCTTTGAGATTATATATTCTAACCCGAAAAGTCCGGCTAGCGTCATCACCAGTCGGCTTCAATCATGGGGTATAACCAATTTGACGGATGATATTCTTGGCGTAAATTTTAAATACGCCGTCGAAGGATTTTTCCAAATAAATCTGCCAGTTTACGAACAGGCCTTGATTGACATAAAAAAGTGGACAGGCATTGATACGCCAGTCGTCGATCTATACAGTGGCGTTGGCACAATTGGACTGGTACTCGATAACAAAGATACAACGTTGGTTGAAATCAACGAACACGCTTATCGGGAAATGGTCAATAACATCGAGCTACTGGGTAGGCAGGGCGCAAAAGCAGTTCTGTCGCCAAGCGAAGCAGCCCTTGAATACATATCTAGAGATAGCTTAATTATAGTCGATCCGCCACGCGCTGGTCTGGACGCAAAAGTTACCGATAAATTGTTAGTTGAAACGCCATCAAGAATCATCTATTTGTCATGTAATCCAGTCACACAAGCTCGTGATGTCTCACTATTAGGCCAAAAATATCGAATTGCTTGGCATCGGGGTTATAACTTTTTTCCGCGCACGCCCCATATCGAACACTTGGTAATCCTTGATTTGAAATAATTGTTGTAACTTACACTAACGTTTGCTAGAATTACATTATGAGAAAAGCCATAAGCGGTTTCACTATCGTAGAAATTTTAGTAACTGTAAGTCTTATCGGTATCCTTGCTGCCCTTAGTATCATATCCTACGACAGCATCACCGCTAGCGCACACGATTCAAAACGACAGGCTAGCTTTTCGGTCATTCAGGATGCCCTAGAGAGTTATTTTAACAAGAACGGCGAATACCCAAGCTGTAGTGCTATGTCACAAGACTCTAACACGGTTGCGACAAGCGTCTTGTCAGATATTGATGCTACAGTACTGACGTCGCCTAGCAGCGCTTCTGGTACCAATTCCTTTGCCTCATCCTGCGCCGATTTAACCCAAGGATCGACATCGGATTATGCCTATATCAGTGACACTTCAAAATACACTTTGGAATACAAAAAAGAATCGACTGGCGATATCGTAGCTATCGAGAGTCAGCACGCTCCGACTTCGACTGTTGCCGATCCAACAAGTGCGCCATCGGTTTCCATTAGCTACACTAACGG
>JAAXXM010000028.1 GCA_013334475.1 Candidatus Saccharimonadota bacterium
ATCGAACCAATGGTTGATATGCAACGCCAATACGCCGGCGAGTATCAAATCAATATGTTTGTGCCTGACCTGCACAGTTTTACTACTCCAGTTGACCATACGAAGCTATACCGTAATACATTAAATAATCTGAAATACTTTATTGCCGCAGGGCTGAGCCTAGATAATCCTGACACTTATATATATCGTCAAAGCTATATTCCAGCACATAGCGAACTGACATGGATATTAGACTGCTTTACATACTTTGGTGAGATGAGCCGCATGACTCAATTCAAAGAGAAATCGTCCGAACATAGCGAAAGCGTTACTGTCGGGCTATTTAATTATCCGGTTTTGATGGCTGCTGATATATTGCTATATGGCGCTAGGTACGTTCCAGTCGGCGAAGATCAATTCCAGCATCTTGAAATCGCTCGTGACATCGCAATTCGTTTCAATAACAAATTCGGTGATATCTTTACGATTCCGGAAGACACCAAAGTTCAGACCCAATTTATCAAGCGCGACAGTGGCCTGAGGATTCGCAGCCTGACGAATCCGCTAAAAAAGATGAGCAAAAGCTCGGATGACGAAAAGTCAAAGATTCTACTAATCGACAGCCCTGAAGTCGCGTCAAAGAAAATCATGAGTGCAACTACCGACAGCATCGGTGTAATTAATTTTGACTGGGAAAACCAGCCAGGTATCACCAGTTTGCTACAAATGATGTCGATGTTGACGCATCGCCCACAAGCTGAAGTCAATGCCGAGTGGACAGGCAAGACCAGTTACGGCGAGTTCAAAAAAGCCGTGGCTGATGCCGTATCGGCTTTCTTGGTTGATTTTCAAGCTAAATTTAATAGCATTACCGACGAGCAATTAATTACCAAGCTCGAACAATCCGAACGTGATCTGACGCCAATTGCCAATGCAACACTGCTACGGGCTCAACAAGCCGTCGGTCTAAGGCCGAAGGCAAATTAAATGGCCGCTGTTTCAAGTCGCGATATCCTAGAAGTGCTACGAGCTTTTAAAATAGCCGACGATAGCAACGTACCCAGAAATATTGAGTCGATAAAAGTATCGAACCCAAGTCCGATTAACATGCTGGCTGTTTTTAGGTTCGATAATCAACCATATTATATACTGATAGACGACACGGCCGATGATGATGTCAACTATATATTAAATCAGATGAAGTCAGCCAAGGCTGGTCTTAATGGGCAGTTAATAGCCAACCCCAAAGATGAATCAATAACCTACGGTATGCCATTTAAGGGAAAAGAATGCTATTTATTCAAAGTCATGACGGACAAAAAACGTCTTGATAGTGAATTAGCCAAGCGATACCCTGATCGATCCAGGGGAGTGTGGCAAAAATACATCAAAGCTGGTTTTGTCAGCGTAAACGACAAGGTTATCATTTCTCCAAAACATGAAATAAACGACAGCGACAATATCGCCATCGATATACCTGAAAGTCCCGATTATTCAGATACTAAACTACCGATAATTTATATTGATGATAATGTAATCGTCATTGACAAACCGAGCGGCGTTTTGACACACGCCAAAGGGCCGATTTGTGAAGAATTCACGGTGGCTGACTTCTTTCGACAATATACGTCTTATAATCTCGATACGAACCGTCCTGGCATCGTTCATCGGCTAGACCGCGATACTAGTGGTTTATTGATTGGCGCTCGTAATCACGAAACCGCCGTATCGCTTCAAAAACAATTCGCCGACCGTAAAGTCAAAAAAATTTACTATGCCGTCGTCAAAGGAGTACTCAAACACAAGTCTGCCAAACTTGATTTGCCAATCGGACGTAATCTAGCTAATCCGAGTAGTTTTAGAGTTGATCCAACTGGCAAGCAGGCGATTACTGAATATCAAGTCATCGACGAGACTGATAAGATGTCACTAGTTGAACTTCGTCCCAAAACTGGTCGAACCCACCAACTCAGGGTACATTTGAGTTATTTGAACGCTCCAATCTTAGGCGATAGGGTATATGGCAAAAAAGCCGATAGACTGTATCTTCATGCCGCCAAACTTGAAATAACCATTCCAAATGGCAAACGACATATTTTTGAATCAAAATTACCATCCGAGTTTATAAAAATTTTTCCAAAGGCAGCAAACGATGAAGAATATATACTTAAATAGCTCTAGTCGCAAATTTATTGATGCCCTGACAAAAAAATTGCCACAGTCACTGATGTTATCAGGTGATCCGGGAGTTGGTCTAGGCGCTATCGCAGGTTTTATCGCTGATGCACATGACGTCAGAACGACCGTTATCTTGCCAGAGAAAGATGAAAAAATTGATATCGAAAAAGGCATAATCGGCGTGGATTTGATACGTCGTCTATACGATATGTTAAAGACGAAATCATCAAAGAGGATTATCGTCATAGACTACGCCGAGCGGATGACCCATCAATCTCAGAACGCTTTTTTGAAATTACTCGAGGAGCCTAATTCTGGCACGCACTTTATATTGCTTGCCCATAGCACAACTGGTATTCTGCCGACTATCATGTCTAGAGTCGAAGAAATTAAAATCAAACCAATATCCAAAAGTCAGACCGAAAAATTATTAGATTCGATGGGTATAACAGATGAAAAAAAGCGTGCGCAACTTTTGTATATTGCCTCTGGATTACCGGCAGAAATCATCAGACTAGCAGGTGATACGACTTACTTTGAAAAACGCAGTCAGATAATCCGAGACGCCAAAGAGATGTTAGCTAGTAATAAATATGCAAAATTTCAAATAGCTCAAAAGTACAAAGATGATCGACCGTCTGCGCTGCAATTACTCGGCGACATGGCGAAGATGCTCAAGGCCAACCTAACTAGCCATCCATCCGATACTATAAACAAGCTAGATGATATTCTTGACGCTTATCAGATGATAGAGTCTAATTGTAATATACGTTTAACATTAGCGAGAATTATCGCGTAATCTGGTATAATAGATAAAGACATGTTAGGCCTAATAGTAATAGTTTTGCTCAGCTCATGGGCAATTTACCAGCCACAGACCATGAAAGAAGTGGCGGCTGATATCCCGACTAAATTATCCGAGAAACTAAATCAGCTCTGGACGATTGCCCAGGAATCTTTGCAGACCAATAAATATCTACGCGCCGAAAAAGCCTTACTTACAATTTTGCGCGTTGATGAGAGGAATGCCAGTGCCTATAACCGACTCGGCATTTTATACGCCAAACAAAAATCTCTCAAGGACGCTATCGAATGTTTTGAAATCGCCCAAAGCCTCGAACCAAGTGCATCTAGCCTACACAACGTCGGTCTGATATACCTCGAGACTGATAATTTAGAAAAAGCCGCACTAGCATTCGAACAAGCCCTTGAAATTGACAGCAGTCTTCCATCGCGCCATATCGCCTATGCCAAAGTTCAAGAAAAGCTAGGACACACCAAGAAAGTAATCGAATCATTAGAAAAAGCCGTTGAGCTGCAACCAGTTCCTCAGGCAATGAACATGCTAGCTGATGCCTATGAAAAAGACAGCCGCACCGACGAAGCAATGGCTATGCGTGAAAAAGCCGCCAAGATGGTGCTACCACAGTTGCAAGTCCAGCAGCGCATACGTCAACCACGACGCGTGATAATGTAATCGGCAACCTACGCTAAATACTTATAATCAAAATAACCCACAAACAGTGGGTTATTTAATTTGGTGCTGGAAGTAGGACTCGAACCTACGAAGCCGAATGGCGGGAGATTTACAGTCTCCTGTGATTGCCGCTACACGATTCCAGCGCATCTGGAGCCGACTTTCGGGCTTGAACCGAAGACCTGCTGTTTACAAAACAGCTGCTCTACCACTGAGCTAAGTCGGCACTTACACTATTTTAACATATTTTTATCTACAAAATAGTATCTTTGATTATATTTTATCAATAAAAACATTTTTATTATAATTATCATACACTTGGTTTTAAAGAGATATTTTGCTACAATAATCCAGTATTATGCCGCGATAGCTCAGTTGGTAGAGCGCATCCATGGTAAGGATGAGGTCTCGGGTTCAAATCCCGATCGTGGCTCCAGTTGAAACTAATCGCCCCAAATCGGGCGATTTTTTGTTATAATTATCCTATGGCAAATTTTAGTTTTGATGTAGTTTCTGAATACGACAAGGCCGAAATGAATAACGTTTTCGCAGCCGTCGAAAAAGAAATTCAGAATAGGTATGACTTTAAAGGCACGCCAGCCGAAATTAATTGGCTCGACGACAAAAAAGGCTTCAAGATAATCGGGTCGAATGACTGGCAAGTTGAAAGTATCATTGATATCATCCGCAAAAAACTATCATCGCGCAATCAAAGCAGTAAAGTGTTGGATTTATCAAAGGTGATTAATCAAAGCAACATGAAGGCAACCAAGGACGTTCCGTTTTTGTCTGGCCTAGATCAAGACAAGGCAAAGCTTGTCACTAAATTGATTCGAGATCAGTTACCAAAAATCAAAACGCAGATTCAAGGTGAAAATGTCAGGCTGACTAGCGCCAGCAAGGATGATTTACAATCTGCAATAACATTGATTAAAAACGCTGATTTCGATTTTCCGGTGTCATTTATTAACTACAGATAGGGCCTGTTGCGTAACTGGGTGATTTTTGATATAATCACCTGTAAGTTTATACAAAATTTAAGGATTGATATGGCAAAAAAGAATACAAAGCGTAAATTAGTTGGGTTGGTTAGCGATCTAAGCGGTCACCGAACTTACTACACCAAAAAGAACACCCAAAATACTCCTGATAAATTGGTGCTAAAGAAGTACGATCCGATTGCTCGCAAACATGCGACATATACCGAGACCAAAACAAACCTAGGTCGAAACGAAGTCAAAGCCCGCAAGGGATAATAGCTTTGTATCGCTCGAAATATCCGGATTTATGTCCGGATATTTTAATTACCATATTTTGCCGACAAGTTATAATGACTAGTTTTTGGTTTTTGATATCAAATTAAGTATGGTCGTAATGTATTCAGCGTGACTCCAGGTCAGCGGGGAAGGCGAAATCATCTTGTGGCTCACAGGATCCATTTGTTCACCCATCATACCTGTACTTAGTGAACACTCTATGGAATTATTCAAGATTTCTAATGCCTTATCATTATTGCCTTCATCGATATAATACTGAGCTAACCAAAATGACACGATAAACCATATATTGCCTGTGATGCTTTTGTCGGTGCGTCGATAATCATCATTCTCGTACCTTGGAAGTCCGACTTTACCGTCATTGATACCGAAAAGCTGCATTATCGTCGCGATTGACGATTTAATTTCTGAACTATCGGGTTTGAATAAACCAAAGACATACGCTCCAAAGACGCTTGAATTATCAATCGAATCATCTTTTCTGATATTTCTTTCGCCACTATTTAGTAATCCTCGATAAAACATCTTTTTGTCTTGGTTATATAACCATTTATGGGCCGCTGCCTGAATGTCATCAGCGACTAATTGCCACTTGATCGCGTTATCTTGATCGTTATAAGCAGTTGCAAGTTCCGAAGCCGCTACTAGTGCCGCATAGACCGTAGCGGTAGTGAATGTAGTCGTCAAGAAAAATTGCTCCCATAGATCATAGCTTGGTTTAGGCAGGCCAGTTTCCTCATCGATATAGTTTGCCAAAAATTCAGCCATCGGTTTCACCATCGTCTCATAATAATCATCGAGTAGTGCCCGGTCATTATGTTTCTTGAAGTATTCGGCGAACATTAATAAGGGTAAAGCCGTCTCATCCTCCTGAATTGGTGGTGCAATTATGCCACCTTCATGCACGTATGAATGCCAGCTACTGCCAAGCGCGCCATCAGCCCTGTATTTGTGCATCATATAACCATTTGGATGCAAGACGCTGCGTACGAATCGAAAGAAATTAACCGGTTCGTCCTTATAACCCATGCGGATTAGCGGCCAGATTGCAAATGCTCCGTCGCGCGGCCAGCAATAAGCGTAGGCATCGCGAGAATAATTCAGCATTGATGTATCGGTACTGGCGATGACAGCGCCGCTCTTATCAATCTGTGATTTGATGATCATCACGCTCTTTAGAAAAGATTCGCGATGGCCATCAGGCACTTTGTCGATAATGTCATATAACGGCTTAAGCCAATTATTCCACCAATCGGCCGTTCGCTTGAGGTTCGTCAAAGCGTGATCTTTCTGAATCTTGCGGTGGACGCCTAACGCGCTATGGATTGAATTACCGGCCGCAATCCAATAATGAACCCGCTTCGAGCTGTGGGCATCGATATTTACCGTAAAACGAATTGTCGAGTCAACCCGTCCATGTTCAACGTTATTGCGATCCAACTCTCCGTCTTCGGCATCCATATAGGTACCTTCTTTGCCCTCGATACCAAATAGACCGACTGAGTAATCATCGAATGATGTCTCACCATTGTTTCCCGAAACCACAAATGCCCGACGACCGCGATAGTGCAGAATTGCTTTACTATCAGGTATATATTGAGCCGTATCGGTGTTGCTACGCGAATCACCAATAATAAATGCCTGGTGCATAAATAGTCGAATTTCGCGGGATGCGTCCCTCAAATTGACAATATGAATATTCCTGAAAAAAGCATTAACTTCGGCATCGACGAAATCATCGAACTCCAACAGCACGCCAAGCTTGTCGTTGCGAGCTTTGATGTGTCCTATCAAAGCAGAGTGGGGATATTTGAAATCATAGACCCAGTCCGTGTTGACGCCTTCGCTATTATCGGGATTATCCGTCCAGCTAATTTGACCGTCAACCCAAACCCCAATACGATGCCTCAAGGCGCCAGTGCTACCAGCGGAGTGATTCTCAAAGCCTACGTATGGATAATAAAAGTCGTGTACATTACCGAACCGATTTATTCCAACATGAAGCTGCCCGTTACTAAGAACTATCGGTCTAGCCATTCAGTCCCCCCGTATGATGGTAATGATACAACCTCCAACGGAGATCGCGAATTGCATTCAAGAAGTACAAGAATGCATCATACGGCGAATCATACGGGCTAAAATAGGCGTGTACGTCGCCATCATTGAACCATTTAGTACACATGTAATATACGTGGTCAGATGTTTGTAATTTGCGCCAGTCACTAATCAGCATCATATCGTTAGTCTGCAAGATATCATCTGAAAGAGAATATAGATAATGCATTGCTTCCTGTTGCATGCTGTTGCCTAGCCAAGCCGTCAAATCCCTTTCGGTATCTGCCCAAGTAACAGTATTTGGCATGCTGATTTCGCCGGCTGGTTTGAACGTATCAATCGCACCAGAAGCCGAATAAAAGGTATTGTCCGGGTTCTCGAGCCATTTGCTAATGAAGGCCTCAAAGAAGTTAAAAATTCCAGTATCCTCCCATTGATGTTCACCAAAAGTCTCGAAGTCCATAAATAAATTGATGATATTCTGATCCCATAGTGAAGCGTCGGTCCATTGGCTGTATTTATCTGATGTCAATGGCCATTCTGACCAATTCTGATTGCTGAACCTAAAGGCGATATCATCGCTTAGCTTGTAATTTTTGAGTAGCAGGGCAATATTATCGGTGCCTTTTGGTTTATAGACAAAGTTAGGGCTGCGCCATTCAAGTACCGGATCCCAACCTTCGGCCAAGATGCCTTTGTAGCCTTTTTCATCGGCCCATTTGGCAAGTTCATCGTTATATGACAATTCGGTATTTCGAAATACTTTTGGCGTGACATTAAATAGTTCTTTGATCTTTTGGGCATGAGCCTCAACCTGTTTTTCGAATTCACTGCGATTAAAGAAAAAGGCGAGTGAATGGTAATACGTTTCGGCTACAATTTCGGTTCGTCCAGTATCAACCAGACGCTTTATATTATCAATGATGTCCTGGCCCCAGCTTTCGGC
>JAAXXM010000002.1:0-15906 GCA_013334475.1 Candidatus Saccharimonadota bacterium
GTTCCACAGGATGTCGAGGCCGAGGATAAATTAATCGGACCGTTTACTTTCCGACAATTTGTCTATTTGATTATCGTAGCCCTTGCTGGAGGCATTACTTGGGGCCTAGCCCAGTTGTTCTTGCCGCTGGCTATTATTCCTTTACCGGTAATTATTTTCTTTGGCGCACTGGCGTTGCCGCTACGCAAAGATCAACCGATGGAGGTCTATTTGGCGGCGGTCGTATCCTTTTTACTAAAAACACGCAAGAGACTCTGGGAGTCAGACGGTATTGAATCATTAATCGAGATTACCGTACCGAAATTAGTCGAACCTAGTCGAATCAAGGATTTGTCGCAGGGCGAAGTCCAACAACGTTTTAGCTATCTTGCGCAGATTGCCGATACCCAAGGTTGGGCCGTCAGAGGTCAAGGCATTCAGGCCCCTAATAGTTCGATGCGTAGCGACATTTATTTTGCCTCTCAACAGGTCGAAGACGTCTTGGATAACGACGCCTCTGTCGCTCATTCTTTCGACCAAAAACTTGACCAAAGCGACGCTAAGCGTCATCAAGAAATGGTTGATATAGTCAGAGGCAAGACCAGCTCTAAACCGACCTTTACTCCAACGCCAAAACCGATCATAACAGATGAGCATTTAGAGTATAATCCGTACCCCGACAGTATCCAACAGACAGTTATCCAACCACTTAACCCCAGTGAACAACTAAAGCCAGAAATTCACGACAATTCGACCACTAGCGATAAACCGTTAGCGCCTGGTATAATAAATCTTGCAAGTAACACTGATTTATCAATCGAGGCGATTGCCCGCGAGGCTAACCGCATCCAGGATAAACATGATATGGGTGAAGAGGTAGTGATTTCACTTCGGTAATATCAAAAGGGAGTGGGGAAAAGAAACAATATGCCACCAAGCAGCCAATTTCCAGTTCAGGATTCAACACCTGCGCCTAACCCTGTTATGGCAGCCGGTGGTAGTTCGGTTGCGCAAGGTTCGGCAAACGCCGCTCAACCCGCCGCTCCAAAACCCAAGAATCCCAATTCAACTCAAAACACCCTACAATTATCCGAAATCCGTGACAATATGGTCATCATGGCCGATGGTTCATTCAGGGCAGTCATAGCCTGCAAGTCCATTAACTTTGACCTAATGAGTAGTCGCGAGCGCGAAGGCGTAGAATATAGTTATCAGAATTTTTTGAACGCCCTCAACCATCCGATTCAAATCCTGGTCCGTTCGCAGCGCATTGATATCGGTCCATATATCGACAAACTAATTAAAATTCGTCAGGGTCAAGATAACATGCTCTTGAATGTCCTAATGGATGATTACATTAATTTTATTGATGTTCTGTCCCAAGAGGCTAATATTATGGACAAATCATTCTTTATCGTAGTTCCATACTATACCCAGGGCGGTGATTTTAATTCCATCGTTGGCCAGAGCAAAGGCTTTTTTGACAAATTATTCTCGAAACAGAATGTCGTTACAAAAATCGATACCGCCACTTACGAAAAAGCTAAAACCGAGATTAAAAACCGTGTTGATGGCATCATGGCCGGCCTTTTCCAAATCGGTATCCAGAGTATTCAATTAGACACCAAGGCCCTAGGCGAATTATATTATAACTTCTATAATCCTGACACTGCTGTCAGGGAGCCACTAGGTGATTTTAACGACGTGACGTCGATGTATGTCAAAAAAGGGCAAGGAGAGGCTCCAAACTCTTTCGGAGGAATGATGTAATGTTAGGTAAAAAGAAAAAAGACGTCGTCGATATTGCCGCCGAACAACGCGCGCGCGAACAGCAGGAGGTCGAACAAGCCTTCCTTAAGGGGGTAACCACACTACGCGATCTAATCGCACCAAGTAGCCTAGAAGTTCATTCATCTTATTTCAGACTTGGCACCAAATATGGTCGAACTATTTATATCTATGGCTATCCGCGCCAGATTTATACCGGTTGGCTCAGCTCGTTAATTAATATCGATGAGGTAATCGACGTCAGCATGTTCTTTTATCCGGTCGAAAGCCAAGTGGTATTAAATAATTTACGCAAAAAAGTTACTCAACTTGAGGCCTCAATGTCGATCAATAGCGAAAAAGGTCGGATTCGCGACCCAGCCCTTGAGGCGGCCATTAACGACGCCGAGGAATTACGTGATCAATTACAGGTTGGCGCCGAACGATTCTTCCGCTACGGCCTATACGTGACTTTGTATGCTGACAGTTTGGATGAACTAGGCTTCATTCAGCACAAGATCGAAACTCTGTTTGGCCAGCAAATGGTCTTTAGCAAGGTCGCCAGTAGCCAACAAGAGCAGGGATTAAATAGTACTATTCCGCAAATGTCCGACCAATTACAGATTAGGCGCAATATGAACACTGGCGCTATTAGCACCAGCTTTCCGTTTACCAGTGCCGATCTAACCCAAGAAAACGGAGTGTTATATGGCATTAATATGCACAATAATGGCCTGGTTATATTTGATAGGTTTTCATTAGAGAACGCCAATATGGTTGTCTTTGCCAAGTCTGGTGCCGGTAAATCTTTCACCGTCAAGCTAGAGGCTCTGCGTAGCATGATGATGGGCACCGAGATAATCATTATCGACCCAGAAAACGAGTACCAAAAGTTATCTGATGCTGTCGGCGGTAGCTATATTCGCCTCAGCCTAAGTTCGAACACTCGCATCAATCCGTTCGATTTGCCGCGCGTCATCGATACCGACGAGGCCGATAATGCTCTAAGGGCTAACCTAATAACCTTACACGGTTTACTAAAGCTCATGCTTGGTGGATCGCAACAAGTCGCAGCTAACGGTATCCCACTAGCCGCCTTAACCCCGAACGAAGAGGCAGATCTAGATCAAGCCTTAATCGACACCTACGCTCGGGTTGGTATTACTAGCGATCCATTGACGCACAATTCTCAGCCACCAACGATTAGCGACTTATACGACACATTGCTACATATGGGCGGCAGTGGCCCACAACTTGCTCAGCGACTGCGTAAATACACGACTGGTACGTTTGCAGGTATTTTCAGCCAACAATCTAACACCGAAATCAACAACCAATTAGTGGTATTTAATATCCGCGACCTCGAGGATGAATTGCGGCCAGTTGCCATGTATATTGTCCTCAGTCACATTTGGAACATTATCCGCGCCGAGCAAAAAAAGCGCATGCTGATAGTTGACGAGGCCTGGCAGTTAATGAAATATGACGACTCGGCTAATTTCTTGTTCTCACTCGCCAAACGCGCTCGTAAATATTTCTTGGGCCTAACGACTATCACCCAAGACGTCGAAGATTTCATGGGCAGCAAGATGGGGCGAGCAATCGTCGCCAACAGTTCGATGCAAATTCTATTAAAACAATCATCGAGTGCTGTCGATGTTTTGTCGGACGTATTCAAACTGACTGAAGAGGAAAAGAAGCGCCTGGCTAATTTCCCAGTCGGCCAGGGGTTATTCTTTGCTGGTCAAAGCCATGTTCATATTCAGGTCGAAGCTAGCCAAACCGAGCAGCAACTAATCAGCACAACACCTGTCGGACAAGCTCAGCGCGCCCAAAATATACCACTCACTCAAGAGGCCAATACTCAATAATAAGAGCGTCTATTGAGGTATAATATAGCCATGGACCAAGACGATAATCGAATACAGAATTCTTACGATAAAAATCGAGGTTCATTTTTAAACGACGCCGAAAAGGCCGTAAATGGCGGAGCGACGAGTAACGCAAAGAATATTGATGGACTGAGCGATAATGAAGCTGGGGCATCGGATGATAATTTTATCTATAATAATACTAGAGGCAATAAAAAACGGTCTCCCAGCGGCGGGCTGACTGGCTTAATAAAGAAAAAGGGGCCTATAGTAGCCATCTTATCAACCCTAGGAGTTGGTGGAATAATTAGCATGGCACTGCTTTCGCCTAGCGCCCTGATATCGCAATTTAAAGAGGTGATGTTAGAAAAGTTCAATTACCAGTCTATTAGTGCTGAAAAAATGTCGATTTCTCTACTGGAGCACAAGCTGAAAGCCACCAAGGGAATATGCGGGTCAAAAATAACCATTGCCTGTCGTTTATCGACGATTACCGAACAGGAGATGAAGAATTACAGCGATGCCGGAATAAAGGTCAAGACCACAAAAACAACCATAACCGGCCGCTACGTGCCTGAGAGTTTTGAGTTTAATAATAAGATGATTACCGCCAAGAATTTCAGAAGTGAAATCCGCGGCAACTTGGAGTTCAGCTCGGCTATGCGTAAGGTATATAGTGCCAGGTCAAGTGGCTTTTTTGATAAGGTCTCAAAAAATGTTTTTTCAAGACTAAAAGTGTCTCAAGCAAAGGCTGACCTTGATGGTGAAACCGATAGTGATAAGCTAAAGAAGATTCAAGATAGTACAAAAAATGGCTATGACGGTAATGATAGTGATATAAAAAAAGTCACTACCGATGATATAGATCCCGATACTAAGGAAAAGTACACACCCGAAAAAGTAGCCGAGGTGAATAATAAAATCGAGAAGGCAATAGATACAACCAACGACCTAGCCAAGGGCGCTGATGATGTCGCCTCTAGTGGAAAGAAAGTCGGCACAGCCGCTCTTGAGGCGGGGGGTAAGATAGCCAACGTGTTCAAGATTACAGGTCTAGCCGATGATGCCTGCACGCTTTATCGAACAATACAATCTATCGGCTATGCCGCGAAGATGTATCGAGCCGCCCAAATGGCAAGGTACGCTATGCTCTTTTTTAATGTCGCCGATCAAATAAAAGCCGGAGTGGCCAATCCTAAGGATGTTGAGTATCTTGGAAAGGTGCTTACAGCCGAGTCAACCACTATAGACGGCAAAACCGTTAAGATAGAGCCGGCCGGTAATTCTGTCGGGTATAAATACGCTGCCTATGGTGAATATAATACATCGAAATATTCAAGCCAGTTTATGTCCGGAGGCGGATTCTCTGGCAGTCTCACTGGCATAACCAATAGAGTTAATGCATTCCTCGGAGGAGGCAATAAAGCGAAAACAACCTGTGGCGTTTTAGCAAACCCACTTGTCGGAGCCGGATCGATTATAGCTGGCGTGGCTATGTTCTTTTTACCAGGCGGAGCGGTAGCTATGACCCTAAAGGACATAGCCCAGGGTGCAGCTGGCGTAGCCTTTGCAGCGGCAGAATTCATTCTTCCGGCAATGCTCCAGGATATCGTGGCGGGAGTTTTAGTTGATGAATCGACGGTGGGTGAGTTAGCTGGCGAAGCGATATCATCAGGAGCAGCGGTTCTAATGGGAAATCTGGCAAAATCCGGCGGCAATGCCCCCTTAAGCCCAGACCAAGCCAAAGAATATAGCGAAATAGCAAGAGAGATTAACGCTCAATATGCCGCAGAGGATCGATTGGCATATAGCCCACTTGATCCATCGAATTCAAACACCTTTGCTGGACAAATCGTATCAGTGTTAACCCCGTTTGCATCTAAGATATCGACGTTATCAGGTACAATAAGTTCGATTGCCTCAATAGTATCTAGTAGTTTTTCTAGCTTATTTAGCAACCGAGTATTCGCGGCCACCGAATCATACGACTACAAATCATGCGAAGATGTAGATTATTCCGATCCAAACAGCGACGGTGACGATAGCGACAGAATAGCGACCGATATTTATTGTAATCCGGTTTATGGACTGGTGTATGATTTTGATAAGAGCCCAGATCAAATACTAAGCAAAATGGATGGCCAGATTGACGATGATGGCAGCGCTATACCTGGTTCTAAGTATGAAGAAATCGTCAATAACTGCATTAACCGATCAACCCCTATAGGTAGCGTCGACAGCGACGGAAAAATATCTGACGGCTCTGAGTGTATCCTGAGTGATTCCAATAAAGATTTCTATGCCTATAATATTCTTCAGAGGGTTCAGAACACCAGAGAAGAACTAAATACTCCCAGTGAGAATACAGATTCGGACACTACTTCATTTAACCTTATTGAGATGCTGTCCATCCAATGAAAAAAAATCTTATTAACCTAAAAAGAATAGCTTATATATTGCCAATATTGCCAATATTAATATCGGATATTACGATTTTGCCGGTTTACGCCACTAATAAGCAATATGAAAACAGCCAAGGGATCGAGTTTTATAACGCCGACGCTTGTAGTGTTCTTGATACCGGTTCGATTACAAAAACGACCGGTAGTGTTAGTGATAATGAAGCATCGGTAGTAAGACACCTTACTACAAAAAACTTCTCGGGTAATAACAAAGCGCCCCTTAATGCCGTTCAGATAGCAGCCATACTCGGAAATCTACAACAAGAATCGGGCTTTGACCCAAAAGCCAATAATCAAGACCTATACAGAGGAATTGCCCAGTGGAACAGTGGTCGCTGGGATGGCATTAAGGAGCCTCGAGATGACTTAGAGAACCAGTTGGATTATATGCAGCAGGAAATGGATGGTGGTTACAAGAAAGATTTGTCTGATTTTTGGGAATCAAATTCAGTTTCCGATATAGAAAAAGCAACCTACGCTGTTACGCGTAATTATGAAGTAGCGATAAAGAGCGATAGTGCATCTAAGAGTTGGTCGAGTGATGAGCAAGCGAGCCAAGACGTCCAGGGCTGGTCGAAAAGGCTGGAATACGCTAAAAAAGCCTACATTAAATACGCCAACCAGGCAACGGGTCCTTATAGCTCCGGTACCGAGTGTGGTGGATTATTGTCCGGGGGTATGAATCTAGACGAGGCTAATAGTTTTATGGAAGAGTATAAAAGTCTCGAGCCGAAGAACTGGGAAGAAAACACTCTCGGCACTGAATATGATATCAATGGAACTACCTGCAAAGAAAGTTCGCTAGCCAATTGCGTGGCATTTTCTCAATATTTTATTAATCGGTACACCAGCAAGAAAGCCTACCATCTTGGTAATGGCAACATGGTAGTAGGTGACCTACTTGACCTAGGCTTTGAGGATGGTGGCACTACGCCGAAAGTATATTCGATATTCAGTGCTAATAAATACACTGAATACGGTCACACCGGTGTGGTATTAGGCATAGACAAAGAGGCCGGAAAAATAATCATAGGCGAAGCCGGCTGTGGCGAAGGGCTTGATTGGATTAAAGCCCGGGAATATAACCTTGAAGAATTCTCGAGTGGTGATTACACGTACGCCTATACTGATAATTTTTTAGAGGGTGGACTATAGGATGATTTCTAGAAAAAAAATTATAATCATAATATCGGTATTCATTACGTTATTTATTACGTTATCGGCCACTTACCACTTTATGAATATGAAAAATGGTATAAATAATTTCGATAGTAATCTACCAAACCTAAGTGCTAATATGAAGGATAGCATCAATGACCAACTAGCCAAAACAGTAGGAATTAACACAAGAGATCAGAGTATTGATATATCTGACGCTATTATCAGAAATGGGTCATCGTCATATCAACAAAATGAGATAACAGGGATTTATTCAGGATCATTTATTGTCGATCTTAAAAAAATGAGCCAATCATACAAAGCTTCAATCCAGTGGTCAAAAAATGACAGAACTCAGATTATTGGCGATACAGTAAGGATAAGGTGTCTGCCTGTTAATAATCTTATTTATGGAGATTTTAACTGCCAGGATGAAACGACAAAATTGGAGGATATAGAAAGAAACAACCCAATTCTTCAATATCTACCATATTCAACGAATAATTTTATTATATCGGCCAATATCAATAAAGACGGCACAGTAAGTCTAAATGCCGACATTATCTTATATTCATACGATACCCGAGATAAAAACGAAGAGGAATCAATTAATAAATATAAGTTGCAGATCATCGACTGGATTAAATCAAAAGACTTTAACCCTGATGACTTCATTATTTCATATAAAATATATTAATTTGAAATATATTCATTATTAGTGTATAATATAGATATATGAAACCGTTTGATTTTTCAGCTTATGAATTCAATAAAAAGCAAGATTTAATATCTGAAGATATCGAGAGAAAAAAACTAATAGCAGGTGGGGCTATAGTCGCTTTGGCTTTTGCAGCTATTTATGGCTATTTGGCATTAAAGAATCCAGAAAATAAACCGAATGAAAATAATAGCAACCCAGGGGAGCCAACTATAGAACAAATAAATGAAGAGCCGAATAATAACCAGGTTGACTCGCTTAATGCTATAAATAATGATAGTAATAAGATTAATGACAATAAAAACATAGAAAATATCGAGATTACTGAAGGCAGTGATGGCCGACAAATCATACTGGATTATAATCAAGAATTAGCCGATATCCCTCAGGAAAAACGGAATATTATAAACACTCAACTATATAAGATAACAAAGAGTAATCTCGGACATGATTTTTCTAGTATTATAGGCACAAAGGTGAGGCCAGAATCGATAAAAATAAAACATCACGAAAAAGATAGTTTATATGTAGCTAACTTTGATGTGGATGTTTCTGTCGATCCAGAACATATATTAACCTTCAATATAGAGACATTATATATCAAGGATAAATCAAAACATCCCATAGGTCCACTTTCCACTAATATAGGTTGTGTACCACCTGAAGATAGAACTATGGAGTTTGATTGTATTGACGGTATGGGTTATCAAGGCAATAAACCCTCTTTGGATAAGATAAAAAATATAACCCCATATGAAACCGACCATTACGTAATATCATATAAAGACGACAAAGCAGGTCACATTTCTTTTAATGCGGATATAATTCTCCATTCCTATGATACACGCCCAACAGGAAGCGAGACTGAAGAAGAGAAAACAGCTGCGTCAGTAGAGAAGTATAAGAAAGAAATTAACAAATGGATAAAATCAAACGGGCTTAATCCAGACGACTACTATATACATTATAAAATATATTAAGATAACTTAACCGTATAGTAATCCTTAATCACCTCTGGTGTATGAGCCGAGGTGATTATTATTTGACCGCGACGGCTATCCATTAGATATTTTTGCCGAGTCTCATCAAGTTCACTAAATACATCATCTAGTAATATAATTGGTTTAATATTGGTTATTTGTTCGATAATATCGACTTCAATAAATTTAGTCGCCAGCACAATTGACCGCACCTCGCCGCGTGAGGCGACGTCTAGGGCGGGTGAGTTATTAAATTGGAATACGACATCATGTCGATGTGGACCGGTACTGGTATAGCCTAATAGTAAGTCGCGCGCGCTATGTGCGTGGAGATCGTTTAATAATTTTTGCTTGATATCACCGATATAGGTATGTGAATAATGAATCGACACATTATCCCTAGATTTGGCGATAATATCATAGAAATCATTTAGTTGATTATTAATCATCTCGATGAAAGCGATGCGCTTTTCGATAATATAAGCGCCGTACTCACTAAGTGCTACATCCCAGGCGAATAGCTCCGACCGTGATGAATTCTTTTGTTTTAATAGATTATTACGCTGCCGTAATGCTCGATCGTATTTATGGAGCGAACTTAAATAAATCGGATCAAGTTGACTAATTAGTCGATCTATAAATTGACGTCGGCGATTTGGCGAACCGTGCAATAGTCGTAAATCTTCTGGCTCAAATAAAACCACCGGATGCTTATGACGCGGTAATAAACGATACATAACCTTGTCATCGACGACGATTTTTTTACGATTTTTATCTAAACTCGGATCAAAAGATATTGTCCTTTTTGAAAAATCATCAAACTCTACATCAATCCGCCACCATGGACAGTCATGGTTTAGAATATCCAAATCACTACCCCTAAATGACGTGCCTTGTAGTGAAAGATATAGGGCTTCAAGTAATGAAGTTTTACCACTACCATTACCACCAGTAATAACCGTGATATCTGGTGAGATAATGGCCGTAAATTTCTGATGCGACCGAATATTTTGTACTGATAGTTTATTAACTACCGCCATATTAATATTCTAGCTCTTTAGTGGCATGATTATATGATTATAGTTAGAATCTTTATCAGTCGATCGAATTAGGCATGGCGCAAGCTTGCCACTAAATCCAAACTCCACTTTATCACCATCGATAACCGATAGAGCTTCACTTAGATAACGTGAATTTAACGTAATCCGACCATCACTCGAAACTTCAGCATTAGCTTCGGATGTATTCTCACCTAGCTGTGAAGCAACTGAATGAATCGATAAACTAGATTTCGCCATATCAGCCGATAGGGTTACGCTACCACCAGATTCTCGGGCAAATAGGCCAGCGATTTTCGTGATTCTAATAAAATCATCTTTATTAATCAATACTTTTGTTTCAGACGAAGAGGGGATTAATTGGCGATAATCAGGGAATTTACCATCAATCAAGCGACTAATAACTTCGGCTTCATCAATCCTAAACCTAACCTGAGTCTCGTCAAATAAGATATCAACTTCACCCGATTCATCGCTAATATTTCTCAATACCTCCTGGAGGGTTTGGGTTGGAATAACTACCGAAAGTTCACTATTCGTTTCAAACAGGCAACGTTCTGATAATCTATAGCCATCAGTTGAGGCTAGATATAATTTTCCTTGATGAGTGTGCCAATAGACACCGGTTAATATTGGTCTGGTTGAATCATTACTGGTTGTGATAATTGTTTGTGATACGGCTTTTTTGAAATCATCAACCTTAATACTATATCTTGTAGATGATGATTCATTAATGGTAGGTAATTCCGGGAATTCATCAGCCACATAGCCATTAATTATTGATGAGTATTTACCGCTCTTTATGTGTAAATTATCTCCAACTACCTTTAGTTCAACTGATTCTTTCGGGAGACTTGAAATGAATTCGGTCATTAATCTGGCTGGTATTGTAATAGCCCCCGGTTTGGTTACTTTAGCACCAATATATTGGGTGATGGCTATTTCTAGATTAGTTGCAGCGATTAATAAACGGTTTTTATCAGTCCTGAGTAGAATATTACTTAAGATAGGTAATTGGGTTTTGGTATTTGCTACCTTACCGACAGCATTCAGAGCTTTGGTAAGATTTTCTTGTTTGACTGTGAGTTCCATTATTATTCCTTTCTTTAACAAATTTTATTTAGTGGTATTAATAATAGGTATTGTGGAATCTGGGTAAAACAATTATTCAACAGGTTAAAATATAGGATTTTGATTGTGGAAACAACAGTGTATTTAATTGGGTGTTTTGTCCTAGATTTGGTTAGTTTTATACAGCTAGTTAGTTGATCGAATGTATTAATTATTAAATCTGTGAAAGTTTGTACTTGGTTTATGTAACTATCTATTCGCTGGTTGTTCACAAAATTTACCCAGACTTGATTTAGATTACTAGGCATAAAGTTTCTCTCTTATTGATGAAACTTGTTCGCGAATTAAATAATCGAGCTTGATGGCTTTTTCAATTTTCTCGATAGAATGAATTGCAGTAGTGTGATCTTTACGACCTAGTTCACTTGCGATTTTTGGAAAGCTTAAATGAAGCTCGCTACGCAATAAATACATAGCGATTTGCCTCGGAACGACAATGTGTTTATCACGTTTTTCGCTACATATTTCATTTACATCTAATTGGAAATGTTTGGCGGTACGGTCGATGATTTGTTTACTGGTTATATGTTGTGGTCTAGAGTGCCTAATATTACCTAGTAAACCCTCGGCGGTTGAGATATCCGGTTCGATACCGCGCATCTCGGCATAGGCAAGTAGTCGATTAAGAGCACCCTCTAGTTCACGGATATTGGTTTTAATGTTGGTAGCGAGGTATTCGACGGTATCTTGTTTGAGGGTGATACCAGATTGAGAAGCTTTAATACTGACGATTGCGCACCTGGTTTCAAAGTCAGGCATCTGGATATCAATCGTCATACCCATTTCGAATCGACTACGTAACCTTTCGGTTAGGGTTGGAATACTCTTTGGTGGTTTATCGCTACTGATAATAATCTGTTTATTATTTTGATGTAAATGGTTAAATGTATGGAAGAATTCCTCTTGAGTCTTTTCCTTACCAGCAATAAACTGCATGTCGTCGATAATCAAAACATCGACGTTACGGTACTTATCTGAAAAAGTATCCTTTTTTTTGAACCTGATATGATCCATAAATTCATTAACAAAGGTTTGAGAACTGAGATATAAGACCCTGGCTTTTGGATCTTTTTGTAAAATTTCATTACCGATAGCCTGCATTAAATGAGTTTTACCAAGTCCGACACCACCGTAAAAATAAACAGGGTTATATTTAACGCCAGGACTAGAGGCTACGGCTCGGCTGGCGGTGTAGGCTAGATCATTACTTGATCCGACGATGAAATTATCAAAAGTATAACGTGGATTTAATCCACCTGGATTTGACTGGGCGGGTTTATAACTTGACGAGTTAGTTGAAGTATCTTCTTTAATTAAAGGAGAGGTGGTGATTTGGTCGCTATCGCGATTTGGTCGGCTAGTTCTGGACGATGTATTAATTGTGTAAATTATAGATCTTGGTTTTACGCCGTTTTTTTCGAGCACACACTTGATCTGATCGTTAAACTTAACTTCAAATTGCTTCTTAGCAAATATGTTGGGAACTGATATAACCACCTGGCCGTCGTTACTATCTATTAGTTCTGTGTTTTTAAACCAAGTAGTGAAAGTGGCGTGCGAGACGGTTAGTTCTATCTCTCCTAAAACACTCTGCCAAAGCGCATGATTCATTACGTATCCCTCTTTAAAAACAATCTATTAAAGTAATTATAACCAAAAAAATAGGTTTTCCACAACCCATATAATCTATAAAATTGAATAACACGCTATAGTAGTGCCATTTATGCACAATTAACCACTCCATCTGTAAAATTGTGGACAAGTAACGTTGTTTTGGGGAGAACTAATTCAATAGCCTTGCCTTAAGGTGTTATTTAAGATATAATACCCTCCATATGGCAACAAAAAGAACATACCAACCACACACTAGGCATCGTGCTAAGAACCATGGTTTTCGCGCGCGAATTGCGACCAAATCCGGACGTGATGTTATCAAGAGGCGACGACTAAAAGGCCGCGCTCGTCTAACAGCCTAATAAAACTTAAATACACTGCCAATTTAAAGCGCAGTGTATTTAATATTCCGAGAGGTTATAATATAGAGTAATGATAAATTCCGTTAATCGATTCCATGGTCACGGTAGTTTGCGCTTCGTATATAAAAATGGCGAGGCGGTTCGTTCGCATTTATTCACTATAAAATATATTCAAAACCCGCGTCGCAAAAAATCTCGGATAGCGATAGTCATCAGTAAAAAGGTTGTTAAAGGGGCGGTAAAACGTAATCGTATCCGTCGAAGAATTTATGAAATTATTCGACTCAGGCTACCGCATTTTACGACCGTCTATGATGTGGCGCTTATTGCTATTTCGAGTGAACTACTCAACATTTCTCATCATGATTTATCTCAGCAAATCGATGAATTATTACGTCAAGCTGGAATTATTAAGTAGTTAGCTATAAACCATAATTACTGGTATAATAGCTAATAGTTATTGTTAGCTAAATGTGGAGATTAGTGTTTAGACATGTTTAATACCTTTATAGTACAGCCAATTTTTAACCTTCTTTTGGTCATTTATAGTTTAATACCGGGTGGTGATTTTGGTATTGCTTTAATTATTTTTACGATTATCGTTAGGTTGCTGATGTGGCCATTACTCAAAAAGCAACTACATCAGGCCAAGGCGATGCGCAAAATGCAGCCAGAGCTAGCTCGAATTAAACGAGAAGCTAAGGGTAATCGTCAGCTCGAAGGAGTGATGATGATGGAGCTTTATAAAAAGCACGACATCAAACCATTTAGTTCGATTCTAGTGTTACTAATTCAGTTACCGATTTTTATCGCGCTGTATGAAGTTATTCGAATATTCACTAGCCAACGCGAACAAATTGCCAGCTTTACATATGAGATTTTTAAAGGTATCGGTCCGATATCTAATCTAATTGTTAATCCAAACAATTTTAATCAGAAGATGTTAGGGTTTTTTGACTTGTCGGCCCCGGCAGTCGGTGCGAATGCTGTTAATATTTTTGTCCTGATTGTCGCTGTTGGCGCTGCCGTGACTCAGTATATTATGTCCAAGCAAACCACTCCTCAACAATCTTCAAAGAAGAGTTTAAAGGAAATATTGAACGAAGCGGCTGATGGTAAACAAGCCGATCAGGGCGAAATTAACGCCGTGATGATGAGCAAGATGACGAAATTTTTACCAATCATGATGTTTTTTATTATGATTAATCTGCCGGGCGCGCTAGTGCTTTACTATACTGTCTCTAACGTCGTGGCAATCTTCCAGCAGAGGAGTATTCTAAAAGAAGATACCGAAGAGATGATCGAGATTGCCGATAGTGCCGATAAGCCCGCTGCTGGCAAGAAGGCTACTTTAAAAGCTAGGGAAAAGCAGGCCGTGGAAGGTAAGGTAATTCGAATAGTGGCTAAGGACACGACTGATTATCGTAGTAAAAAGGAGAAAAAGTGATGAATAAAGAAGAATCAATCAGATTCGCACAAAAGTACCTAGAAGATTTGTTATCTTTTTTTGGAGCGAATTTAGCCGTATCCTCAACCTCTAGCGACGATGTAATAGAGCTTTCGGTGCCATCTAGCGAAATGAACAGCCTGTTAATTGGTCGTAATGCCGATAATCTTCGTAGCCTGCAGTATATCGTTTCGACTGTCTTGCGCAACAAAGAGGCAGAACTTGTTAGGGTTAATATTGATATTGCTGATTACAAAAAACAACGAGCTGACCGAATTGCCAAACAAGCCAAAGAATGGATCGAAGAGGTAAGACGAACTGGTGATTCCAAGATAGTTAATTTAAATGCCGCCGATCGTCGAGTAGTCCATCAGGTTGCCAGTGAATACGGTGATATTCGAACTTTTTCGGAAGGTGAAGGCCGGGATCGTAAATTAACGATTGCCCAGGCTGGATCTTAAATCTGGATATTGCGTGATAAAAATAGCCTTCGATCGAAGGCTATTTTTGCTTACCTAGCGCTGACATATATATTTCGTGAGTTTGCTGGGCCATGCGTCGCCAAGAATACTCCTTGATTTTTGCGGTGCCTTTTTTGATTAGGCTAGTTCTAAGCTTTTCGTTCTTTAATACGACATTTATAGCTCGAGCCATGTCGTCGGTATCTTGAGGGTCAAAATAGTGCGCGGCATCACCATAGACTTCTGGCAGACAGGTCGCGTTACTACTGATAACCGGAGTGCCATAGCCCATCGCCTCTAGCCCTGGTAGTCCAAAGCCCTCCATGAGTGAAGGGAAGACGTAAGCCGCGGCGTTTTTATATAACCAGTCGCGTTGTGAATTAGGAATAAAATCCGTAAATAGGATATTCTGGTAGTTTTTTTCATTGAAGTATTTTTGATTTGACTTAGCACTGGCATTCAATTTGCCGACTAGTATCAAGCCTAGACCTGGATACTCCTTAAGTAGTTTTTGATGTGCATCACCTAGGCGACGAATATTCTTGTAGTCGCTTTGCTGGCCGACATACATGATATATTGCTTGAACGGGTGATTATAGGTCTCGAGTTTATCAATCGCGACATCAGCCGCCTCATAGGTTACTGTAATTTTATCAGGGCTTATATGACTGAAATTTACAATCTCATCTTTGGTGAACTGACTCGGCGTAATAATCACGGCGCTACTATGAAGGGCCGATTTAAAAACGAAACGACCAATATACTGTTTGATATGATAAATTAGCCAATTCTTATCCGAGTTATAAGTCTTGAGAAGCGTTAAGTCGTGAAAAGTCGTAACGTGATTACCTTTATAGAATACTGGCTGTTGCGGCATGCAAAAATGCACTAAGTCGGG
>JAAXXM010000002.1:16006-37827 GCA_013334475.1 Candidatus Saccharimonadota bacterium
TATGATAAATTAGCCAATTCTTATCCGAGTTATAAGTCTTGAGAAGCGTTAAGTCGTGAAAAGTCGTAACGTGATTACCTTTATAGAATACTGGCTGTTGCGGCATGCAAAAATGCACTAAGTCGGGTTTTATTTGGTCGAGTAGTTTTTTGAGTCTAATCTGTTCACTCAATGAGTAATTAGCGAAATCGGCTGCTATAACCTTAAAGTTGGGATTTGTCGGTTGCCAATAATTCAAATCCTTGGTTGGTACCAAGATGGTATATTGATTATTATTATCTATCTTCTCGAGATTACTAAGTAGTCTTTCGACATAGGTACCGGTCGAGCTATTAATTATTCGGGCGTCGATAACGATATGTTTCATGATTTATTATCCGTAAAAACAAATTTGCGATACATAAAATAGTTCCAAGTCAAAGAGAAGAGGGTCGCCAGGCCCTTACTTGCTATTAGCGAAAAATTATTATTTAATATTTTATTAAAAAGCGGGGAAGTAGTCTCAATGATAACCGGCTGCATTAGCCAAAGGCCAAACAAGGTGATTATGAGGAAATATACAATCGTTCTAGCCGAACCTTTGTTTAGGTTCTGAAACGTGTAGTTTTTGTTAGCAAAATAACTAAATATCAACGCGACTGTCGTTGATATAATATTGCTAGTAATTGTGCTTAGTCCAATTTTAACCAGTGAAAACAGTACAAGAAAATCGATGACCGTGTTAGCCACCCCGACTACGCCGAATCGAAGTTTATCGGTGTGTTTTTTTATCAGTCTTTTCACGATGATATTCCTCGACAAAATAAAGTGGTCGGGATTTAGTTTCGTTAAAGATGCGACCAATATACTCGCCGATAATTCCTAACGACAATAACTGTACCCCACCTAGAAATAATATGACTGCCATGAGCGATGGATAGCCGACGGCTGGGTCGCCATAAATTGCGGTTTTAATGATTATATAAATTATATAAATAAATGCCGCCGTTGAAATTATAAAACCGAGTAGCGAAGATAGCCTGAGAGGCGCTGTAGTGAATGAGGTAATGCCGTCGATTGCGAAGTTAATTAATTTTCGGTAATTCCATTTTGTCTCGCCAGCGATACGCGGGTCGCGATCATAGGTAATCTCTTTTTTATTAAAGCCTATCCAGCTATACATGCCCTTTGTATATCGCTGCGATTCGCGCATCTGTTTAATTGCTTCGACGCAGCGTTTGTCGAGCAAGCGAAAATCGCCAGTGTCGATTTGAATCGGTATATTGGTGGTTCTTTGGAGTATCTTGTAGAACCATTTTGAGGTGGACTTTTTGAGCCAAGTCTCGCCTTCGCGGCTATTTCTTTTAGCATAGACGTCGTCGTAACCATCCTTCCAGTATTTGATCATTTTTGGAATCAATTCTGGCGGGTCTTGAAGGTCGGCGTCGATAATTACGGTTGCATCGCCGGTGACGTGGTCAAAACCGGCAACCATGGCGATCTCTTTACCATAATTGCGTGATAAGTTAACGAAAGCTACGCGATTATCTAGGCTGGCAAAATATTTGATTCTCTCTAGGGTACTATCTCGGCTCCCGTCATTAACGAACAAGAACTCAAAGTCGTAGGCCTTGTTGTCGTTAGCTAGTTTGCCTAATCTCTGGTATAAGTGGTCTATAACTTCCTGTTCATTATAAGCAGGAATCAAAATACTAATCTTACTCATCAGATGTATTATACCATCTATTACTTGCTTCGGATAAAAAGGTTACGTAATTTGCGTAAACCGGTTTGATCTGGCGGCAAATCTCTCCATAGGATACTTTTGATATAATCACTGCCGACTGATTTATTAATTTGGATATGATACCTTAATGGAAGTTTTTTGATTACCAAGACAAAGCTCATTAGTAAGCCCTTGGTTGCTTGTAGTCCACGGCCATTTTTGATTGCATTAAAAAACATCAGCCAGTATGCGAAATAAAACCGTATGCCAATCGGCAAAATCAGGCCACAAGGGACGTTCTTTGTAAACAAAAGCGGTAGATTCTTAAAGGTCTGATAAACCGTAAAACCAGGTATTTTCTTGCTTGTTCCGCCCTGTTCATGATAAGCAATGGCGGCAGGTGTATAGACTATTTTCCATCCAAATAATTGAGCCCGGAAGCTGATATCGGTATCCTCGTAATAGGCAAAAAAGTCTTCGTCGAATAAACCGACTTGTCTCAAGACTTCTGTTTTATATAAACTCGCTCCACCACTGGCGCTGAATACGTAGCCTCCAGAAGGAGCTTTTTTAGCTTTATCGTTACGGTTTCTTGGAAAAGGTAATCCCCAGATTGAATACCAGTCGCCAGTCGAATCAATCGTTTTACCATCTCTGTGAAGCAATAAACCGGTACTGATGCCAATATCATTAGGCTTGATAGCTTCGACTAATTTTTTAAGCCAATCCTTATCGGCAACGGCATCATTATTGAACAGAGCGACATAATCAAAACCTTCAGACAGGGCGTGTCTAATGCCAGTATTTACTCCGCCGGCGAAGCCGAGGTTATTGTCATTATGGATAATTTTTATATATTTGTTTTTTTGGCTATATTCTTCCAGCCGAATTAGCGAGTCGTCCGTCGATCCATTGTCGATTACGGTAATCTTAAAATTTTTGTATGTTTGATGCCGAAAAGAATCGAGGCATTTGATAGTATCGTTAATGCCGTTCCAGTTGAGAATGATGATTGCGACTCTGTTCATATTACTAATTCTATCTTATAATGTTTTATATACTTATGAAACTATCTAACGTTTTTTGTAAACGAAATCGTGTACTGTTACGTGAGCTTGTGATAACGGATTTCAAGTTACGATACCAGGGATCAGTACTGGGCTATGCTTGGTCGCTGTTAAAACCACTTTTTTTGTTCGCGATTATGTATGTTGTTTTTGGTCTGATGATAAAAATCGGCTCGGTTGAGCATTACGCTGTCTATTTGTTGTTGGGTATCATTCTTTGGAACTTTTTTGCAGAAGCAACTAACCAGGGCATGGGATCGATTGTTGGTCGCGGTGATTTATTACGCAAGATTAGCTTTCCAAAGTATATCATCGTCTTATCAACGACAATATCAGCTTTAATCAACCTAACATTAAATCTAATAATTGTAGGTGTTTTGATGTTATTCAATGGTGTAGCTTTGCATTGGTCTGCCTTGATGCTGCCATTTTACATACTGGAAATATATTTATTAGCCCTGGGATTAGCATTCTATCTATCGGCTTTAAATGTAAAATATCGAGATACGAGCCATATCTGGGAAATAATTATGCAGGCAGCTTTTTATGCTACGCCGATTATCTATCCATTGTCTATAGTTGTCGCTAAGAGTGGCGCGGTTGCTAAGTTATTGCTAATGAATCCTATCGCTCAAGCCATTCAGGATGCAAGGTATGTATTAATAACCAGAGAAAGCATAACTGTTTCCGGTTTATTGGGTAGCGGTTTTTATATTTTAATACCGGTGTCGATAGTGTTGATTGTTTTTATTGGCGGTACCCTATACTTTAAGCGGCACTCTAAATATTTTGCGGAGTTAATATGAGCAAACATCAAGATCAGCCGGCTGTTATCGTTAGTGGCTTACATAAAAGCTTTAAATTACCACATGAACAACATAGCGGTATCAAGCAGATGCTCGTAAATAGACTTAAGGGTAAAAAAGGTTTTGAAATTCAGCACGTCTTGAAAAACGTGTCTTTTGAAGTAAAAAAGGGTGAATTTTTTGGAATAGTTGGCAAAAATGGTAGTGGCAAAAGTACGCTTCTCAAGCTTTTGGCTGGAATATACACTCCTGATAAAGGAAAAATAAGAGTTAATGGAAGTCTGACTCCTTTTATTGAACTTGGAGTTGGATTTAATCACGAACTTACTGGTCGCGAGAATGTATTTATGAATGGCGCTCTTTTAGGATTTGATCATAAAGAAATGGAAGCCATGTATGATGAGATAGTCGAGTTTGCTGAGCTTGGTAAATTTATGGACCAAAAGTTAAAAAACTATTCATCTGGTATGCAGGTGCGACTAGCTTTCTCGATTGCCATAAAGGCGAATAGCGATATATTGATTTTTGATGAAGTATTGGCGGTAGGCGATGCTGCTTTTCAGCAAAAATGTTTTGATGTTTTTGCTGAATTAAAGAAAAAAGGCGCAACTATAATACTAGTTACGCACGACATGTCTTCTGTACTTAGATTTTGTGATAAAGCTATTATCGTAGATAAAGGCTCAGTGACTGGTATTGGCGATCCATATACGATATCTGATATGTATTTAGAGCTAAATTATGATAACAACACTAACGACGAGAGTTCAGTCGTCGATAGTGCAGACGGTAATCGCGTAGCAATAGAGAGCATTGAATTTATTGACGCCAATGGCAAAAAAACAACCAGCCCTAACTCTGGAGACGTATGTAGGGTTGGGATGAAATATATTAACGAAAATGAAGATTATATAAATTTTGGATTTCAAATATTTAATGATGCGGGCGTATATTGCTTTGGAACCAACACGAAGATATGCGGTCTTGATCCGATTAATTCAAGCGAAGGTTTTGTGCAAATTGAACTAGCATTAGGGTTATTGCCAGGAAATTATTATATAAATGTTGCAATAATGAATAAAAATGCAACGAGCTCTTTATTCTATAAGACTAAAGCCTATAGTTTTAGAATAAAGAAGGACACTCAGGTTGAAGGAATATCCAAGCTTGATTATAGGTGGATTAGATAAATGTCAAAATATTCAGAAAGCGTACCATCGGATATAAAGGGAGCGATTGGCTGGATGCTCGACTATATAAAGCCAGGAGCAAGCTTTTTGGATGTAGGCTGTAGCACTGGTTATTTTGGTCTATATATTAAAAAAGATAAAAAAATAGTTGTTGACGGGATTGAATTAAGCGATGATGCAGTAGAAGCGAGAAAAAAACTAGATAAAGTGTACTCGTTCAATCTAGACGAGAAGTGGCCATTAATTGATTCTAGATATGATTATATCTTTTTTGGTGATGTTTTGGAGCATTTGAGGAATCCTAAAGAAGCTTTAATACAGGCTTCAAAGATGTTAAAAGACAATGGGGTTATTTTTGTATCTATACCGAACGTTGCTCATATGAGCGTAAGGCTCGAGCTATTATTAGGCAATTTTAGATATGAGCAAACCGGGCTGCTTGACAATACCCATATTCAATTTTTTACAAAAGAAACCTTTACTAGTATGTCCAACGATATAGGCTTAAGTGTGGAATTAGTTGAATATACGGAAAACGACGTACCGAAAGAAATAATCGTAGAGTATCTAAATAAGATAGGTTTAAAGCATTCGAAATTATTCTGGGAAAATATCAATAGCCTTGAGAGCAGGGCTTATCAATATAAATTTATATTAAAACCCAAACTCAAAAAAGAAAACAAAATAAAACCTGATCTTTTTGAAAAACCATTACGCTATCGAGATGATTATATATCTAGTTTTCAAACCCAACTCGACGCCATACACGATCATGCTAACAAGCAGGCCGAAATAATTAAGCATTATGAAGATGACAATAATAGATTAAGAGATTTATTAAAAATTAATCATTATTCAATTTATTTATTGAAGAAAAATAAAGTAATTAAATTTATTTTTAATAAAATTAGGAGTAAATAAATTATCATGAAGTGTCTTATTCTATCGCAAGGGCCAATTCCAACGCCTGAACATAAAAAAGTTGAAGGTGGAGGCTTACGATGCTGGGGTCTTGCTAATGGCATAAAAAAGAACAACGAGTATATTGATATAACAGTGGCTTACAATGATTCTTATGTTGTGAATGGCAAATTTACTGAATTTTATAAAGATATCAATATAAAAACATGGAACAATGAAAATATAGTCGAACTAATTAAAGGATTCGACTCGGTGATAGTAAGTTATTGTATGGGCGACTTATCAGTAAAGGTCGTTGATAATATCGATAGTGGTCAACAATTAGTTCTAGATTGTTACGTACCTATATACATAGAGGTGTCGGCCCGTCAGAGTAATAATCTTGATGTAGAATACGGTGCTTTTCTTAATGATGTTCCGAGATGGTCTCATGTTCTTCGTAGGGGCGATTTATTTTTGTGCGCAAGCGAGCCACAGAAGAGATTTTATGAAGGTGTCTTAGCTGGTTTGGGTAGAATCAATCCAGTTACGTATGGAGACGACACTATTTTGATTGTTCCTTACGGTATATATAGGGACAAGCCAAAGCAAAAAGAATATCCGATTAATAATATTCTGGGTAAAAAGCACTCATTATTTAAGAAGATTCTTTGGTTTGGCGGTATTTACCCATGGTTTGATATAAGAGAATTAGTAGAAGCTGTTAGGACAGTTGATCAAACCATACCATCAAGATTAGTCATAGTTGGAGCTCGCAATCCATTTAATAGTCATCCTGATTTTATAAAAAAGTACGATGAGTTATTGGATTACATTAAAGAAAACTCACTAGAAGAGCTTGTGCTGCTTCAGGATTGGGTTAGCTTTGATGATAGGGCTGACTGGTACCTTGATAGTGATGTGGTAGTGGTTATTAATAAGATTGGTCAAGAGAATAGTCTTGCTTGGCGTACCAGGCTAGTCGATTTTACCTGGGCCAATTTGCCTATAATGACCAATGGAGGAGACCCGGTAAGCGAGGTATTGATAAAATCCGGTGCAGCAAGCCAATTTAGCGGCATAGACTCGTTATCTATATCTAATGATATGATTCGCCTACTCAAAGACGATGATCTGTTGGATGATATGAAAAGCAAACTGCAGTCTGTTAGAAAATATTTTTATTGGGATAATGCAACCGCCAAGCTGAGCGAAGAAATCATAAGGCACAAGAGGCAGGCAGATTTCGAAAGGTATGGATACTATGATATCTACGCGTCTGAGCTAGATGCTGTCGCAAAGAACAAAGTTAAAAAAGCCTTTTATATTTTGAAGAAATTGTCAAAATATGTAAAAAAATACGGCAAGACAAACACCCTGGTCGCGATCAAGTCAAAGGTTACGGGTAGAATAAATAACATTGCATTTAACAAATCTCCAAGAATCGTTATCGTCTCCCATCAGCTTGATATGTCAGGCGCTCCATTCATAATTATGGACGTCGCTGAATTTTTGAAAAGAAATATATCCAAAATACCAATTAAATTTTATACATTCAATCCAGCAAGCAGTAAAAACATAGTGCATTTAAATAAAGTTGGCATTAAGCCTATAATCTTGACGGATAGAAATTCTACAATACCTCTCAATAGAGGTGATATCGTAATATTGAATACAGTGGCGCACTCAGATGAGTTGAAATGGGATATTTATTCAAAATTACAAAATGGTTATATCAAGAAATTAATCTGGTATGTTCATGAAGATGAGCCAGAATTAATTTTCAATGATTTTGATACTAGAAATATTAAAACTTTTTTGGATTCCGGAAAAATAAAGATATTGACTGCAGCGGTTAAGACACGAGATAACTATAGGGCCTTCTTTGAAAATAAAACCGGAATCGATATTCAAAAATACCAAGTAGTCATACCAAACAAATATCATCGAAAAATTAAGAAAGATGACTTTAACGATAAGATAAGATTCATTGTTCCTGGAACCGTCAGTGACGGCAGAAAGGGTCAGATGCCTCTATTTTATGCCTTTTCCGACTTCAAGAGAAATGTTTATGATAAAAATCCAAATGACTATCGCGATTTTGAATTGGTATATGTTGGTATGGAAAACGATTTTATATCAAGGCAGATGATTAAACAGGCCGATAAGATGCTCGGAAAGCATTTCTCCCATTATGGACGATTAGATAAAGATGATGTCCTAGATATAATATCTAAATCTAATATTACTGTCTGTTATTCATTGAGAGAGTGTTTGCCATTGTTCGTTTTCGAGGGAATGATTATGGGTCATCCTATTCTTAGAAACGATTCTTCTGGTGCTGAAGAACAACTCGTTGATGGTAAGAATGGATATTATTTGGACAGTAACGACAGTAATCAGGTTAGAGATGTTATAGAAAAGGTACTAAACAGAAAAAAGACTACTAATAAAGAATTAGAAAAAATGTCGTCAAATAGCTATGAAATCGCTAAGGAACAAGAAAGCAATAATTATTCTAATATATTAAACATAATCAATGAATCTTTTGATAAATAGTTTATTTTTTAATAAAATAGTCAAATTTTTATTAATCAACTTTGGATGAAACGGGGCACCATTACTGATTATTGTGAATAAAATACAGTGCCCTCTAAATCATAGCCAGCTCTTTTTTTAATATCACTAATTTCTTGATCGGTTGGAGTCGTGCCAAGGGCATGAAGATAAGTCTTTGGATTGTAGAATGAAGCTATCGGCGTGATACCCGGCATATCTGCGCTTACGGTGTAAAATACTATTCCCGCTTCGGTTTGGTAGCCGGTTTTGCTGGCCGCTAGCTCTTCGGGGGTGCTAAAGGCAGCGGTCCATACGTGCATACCAGTATCTGGATTGTAATATCTATAAATTGGAACAGCCCATGGTGCATCGGATGGAGTTGTGTTAAATTTAGCTCCTTCGTTAATATATCCAAGTCTTTCCAAGAAGCTAATGTCGCAATCAAGCGCAGAGTAGAAGTGGTCGAAAGTCCTTGGATTGTAAAAACTGCGAACGAAGCTATTCGGCTTTTCTGTACCTACGCAATTTATAGGTATCTGTGTACTATTGAACCAATCCGTAAAATATAGATAGAAGTTCCTGTTTCCATAAGAGCTACACGCATCCCCGTTCCCATACCCGGAATTTATGGCCGATTGGTTGGGTTGGTAAGGCGTATATGTATATAAGGCGACGGTTGCTAGGTTCTGAATATTAACGATTCCTTGACCGCAGCGATTTTCCCATATAATGTTACCTTGTGCATCTACACTGCCTGAGTTAAAGTCAGGATGCCATTTAATACTATTTTGACCCAATATAAATGACGAGAACCATGAGCTTCCTGAGCCGTAAGGGTTTGACCAGGCGGGCGTATTGGTTACTATTGAATGAAAACCAGTGGCAGCCCAATAAAGTTGGCGCGTGAAGCCATAATACTTTGTGTCACAAACTGATGTGTCGGGGCACCCGTAGCCAGTAGCCGACCTGTATTGCATAGGACTTGGCCATGTATCTGTTACTAACCCTTGTTCTTTTTGTAAGAGCACTATCAGTACTTGGGGGTTTATCTGGTATTGTTGAGCTACGTTATAAATAATCTGTGCTGATGTTAATCCGTTCTCAGTATAATCCTTGAGGCACGTAAAAGGAGGATAGAAAGCTCCCATTATCGGATGAAGCGATGCGTTTGCTGCCCATTCTGCCCTGGTTCCTCCGCCATATTCCGAAGGCTGAGTTCCAGCTGTGTCACATACCGGAACTTTGGAGTTCAGAAAATCTTGTATCTGACCAACCGACATGGAATTTTTGTTGGTAAATACTACGTCGCTAATTATATTACCCGGATCCCAACCAGATATCGTTGCACTTACTCGATCACCGACACTAAGCATAGAAGCTATAGTTGATATAAGTATAATACAGGCAATTAAAACTGTTCTTAGATATGATTTTTTATTAGTTTTTAATAAAAATAAGTTCATTTTATGTTTATCCTGCCCGAAGTGGATGTGTGTATCGTATCTGATTCCACGGTTATATTCACTATCCAGTCCCCGGCTGTTATGTGTTGTTGTGATATAGATAAGTCAAACCCCTGGCATGTTGATGTGCTTGGTCCAGGTTGAATACCAGCCTTGAATGATAATGTAGAATTATCCTTTGAGAGAGTTAGGGTACAAGTTCCATTCTCGGCTATGTTCGATATTAAAGTCCGTATATTTAAGGTATCATTGTTCTGAGATAACGCTGTTATGGAAACCGTCCCAGAAGATTCTTGTGTTGTTGAATTATTGACTTTGTCATTAGTACTGTTTATGGCAATCTGGGTATTGTCTGAACTAGGACTATTCGCTATTGTTTTGGGATTATTAATGTTCTGCGTTTGCTCATTTTTATGCAAATCTGTTGTAAGGGTCTGAGACCTAATAATATAAACTGACAAGAGACCTATAATAACCACTATCAGTGTTATGCCTATTATTAGTATAGGTTTCGGAAATGTTCTTAGCTTATGTTTTTTTGTAATTTTCATTTTTTTGTATCTTACATTATTTAGTTTAAAACATAAACAAAACTAAATCAACACAACACTTGAGAACGATATTTATTTTCTAATCCAAATCGTTTGTTGTCCGAAACCAGTAAATTGAATATATTTATCATAAAGAACTGAATATACTTCAGGAAAGCGAGTTTCGTTGGGGACGTAATCAAAATTACTTGTCCAGTTGTTATTTGTGATTATGTATTTGATATTAGAATTAGTATTGATTGAGTCGGCTATTTTGAGCCTTTCTTCTTTAGTAAAGGCGTACCAAATCACAGGATATTTTATAGGTGATGGCTTGCCTACGAAGTAGTACCAAGATGCTTCAGATGTGAGCGTCACGAATGTTTCGTTTTCTTTTAGGTTATTTTTTAAAAAATCAGCTGTTTGTATGTAATCCGTCCTCATTAAGCTTGTATCGGGAACACCCACGGGAAACGTGTCGTTATGAATATCTATTCTCTTAACTAGTAATCCATATACCAACAGGCATGATACGAGAATCATTAGACTAATAAATTTCAAGATATTTTCCTTTTTCTTGAAAGCATTAAATATATAATTTACCCCAACGTAGGCGACAAATAGATATATCCATTGCACGCTATAAATCCAGTGATCTGGCAAGGCTCTTCCTATAGCGCTTCTGAGAAAAACTAATCCCGTAGCAAAAAGCATGATGGGTATAGCGTTTTTAGACACCAACGGACTAAGTTTGGAGATTAGATTAGAATATTTGCTCCCGGTTGAGGCAACTTTCTTTTTTGTTTTTTCAAAAATATTAATCAAGCGATATCCAAAATATGTCAAAATTACAGACGTACTTAAAAGTATTATACTAACGGCCATGTTTGGCCGGCTCAGTATAACTCCGTCCAGGTATTCTTTATATTTAGACATTGTTAATAGATAACTGAAAAAATCGGCGTAAGCCCACTTAATTGCAATGCCCAGTACTGGAAATCCGATTAATAATCCGATGGCGTAGGGTAGTAGAGTGTTTTTAATTATAGATTTAGCAGGGTTAATAATGTAAAGCAAAATAATCCAAAATATAGACAATACAGCAATATAAAGGGCGCGATCTATAGAATTGGCAAATCCAGCAACTGCAATGAAGCCGATTACTGCACTCGCAAAAACTAAAGTCTTTTCTGTGTTTCTCTTTACTGCCCTCAGCCCGATAGTGGCGACTATTAAGAATATTATAGTAGCTATATCGCGAAACGGTAACAAAACTCCAAATATATCGTTGCTTATAATAGGAAACGCTGTGTTTGGTATCATAAAAAGGCTAAGAAAGGATATAGTTATAGCGGACTTAAAAATATTCCACTGAAATAATACTAGAACCAAAACAAAGAAGCTAATCATACCTAAAATCGTAAGAATCGTTGAAAACGCCCTTGAAGAGCCAATACTTTCACCGAACAACCTGAATGCTATGTCCGTCCTGAGCACATCTTGAAATACTCCATGGACTATCACGAAATCTCTATACGGTGCAAGCTCTGGTCTTCTATATGAAATAATCGGCCCAAGAGTTTCTCCCTCGTGAAATGTATCTACTAGTGCATGAGAATAGGGGCCACCATAGGTCTCCGCCGGTGTATTTTTGGGATTTGTGCTATTTTGTACAATTCCCATGCCTACACATAGAACTATCGAAGCTGCTAATACCATAAACCACAGCGATTTTTGTATTTTTTTTGATTTATTGTACCTATTCCACAGAGAAACTGGTCGTTTATTAATAATCAGCCAAGTGATAAAGCATGCAACAGGCGGTATCAATATAGCCAGCATGAACCTCAAGATATTGTTTGAGGGGTTGTAGGAAATTGATGACAGTGCGCTAATAATTCCGGCGGGGTTATGAAATGGTAACTTGATAGCGTCCCATATTAGCCAAACGCAATAATAACTGATTAATATTATATAAAGATAAGGATTTAGGAATATTTTCTTCCACATGGCTTAAAAAACGCTACCTATGTAAAGTATGATATTATAATAAATTATATATCAGTCTTATCGTGTATGCAAAAATAACTGTGGGGTATTAGACTATAAAAGCTTTATATTTTAAAAAACAAACCATATATCTATATAGGCTTTTACGATCAAAGGGCGCGGCTATATTGACTGGAACCTTGAGGTTAAGTCCAACCGATAATCTTACGATACAGTTTTTTAGGAGCATAATTGTCTCTGTTATAGCACTTATTGTGGACTTTTGCACCTTAGTTTTATTTAAAGAAGTATTCAGGGTGCACTATCTAATAGCGGCCGTCTTGGGATTTAGTTTAGGCATGGTGGTGAACTACGCTCTCAGTAGTGTCTGGGTATTCTCTTATAAAAAACTAGAAAATAGAAGCAAGGAATTTTTGGTTTTCATAATCATTTCTATCATCGGACTAGCTCTTAATTTGGTGATCATTTCAAGCATGGTCCAGCTATTACAGGTTGATTATCGATTAGCTAAAGCAGTAGCCACGATTGTTGTTTTCTTCTGGAATTTTATAGTCAGAAAGAAGATTCTATATTAAAATAAATCAAGAGTTTAAAATCAAGAATAATTTAGGAGATTTATTTTTATGGCAAAAAAGGTTAACAGCGTAGCTGTTATTGGTGCTGGTCCGGCGGGAGCAACGGCTGCTTATTTGTTGGCTAAGAGCGGTGTTAGGGTCGATTTATACGAAGCCACGCCTTATGTCGGTGGCATGTCTCGTTCACTTGAAATGTGGGGTCAGACAGTTGATATTGGAGCCCATCGTTTTTTTAGCAGTGATCCTCGTGTGAATAAGTTATGGCTTGAAGTTGTAGGTAAAGATTATAAAATGGTGGATCGTCTCAGTCGCATCATGTATGATAACAAATTCTATAATTATCCAATCAAAGCCGGAAACGCTTTAAGTAATCTTGGATTGATAGAATCTGCACTTTGTGTTGGTAGCTATACCTGGCAGCGCGTAAAGCCTGGTGGCCGTGATCTGGGTACGACATTTGAATCTTGGGTTGAGGCTAGGTTTGGTAAAAGGTTAGCGCATCACTTCTTTAAAACATACGCCGAAAAACTCTGGGGCATACCAACTTCTCAATTAGACTCAGAATTTGCTGCTCAGCGCATCAAGAAGCTTTCGCTCTGGGAAGCCATAAAAGGTGCGATATTTGGAGGAGGTGGCGAAAAACATAAGACGCTCGTAGATCAATTCGCTTATCCCATAAATGGATCTGGCGTCGTCTATGAACGAATGAAAGATTTTATTGAAAAAAATGGTGGGAGGGTTCTTTTGAATACTCCGGTACGAGAAGTTGTAGTTCGTGGAAAAAATGTTACTGGAATTAAATTAGAGTCCGGAGATATTAGAGATTATGATGAAGTAATATCTTCAATGCCTATCACCCAGGTTGTAAACCGACTCAAAAATCTTCCTCCGAAAGTAAAAAAAGCAGTTGGTAGTTTGAAGTTTCGCAATACTCTGATAGTTTATCTACAATTAAGTGACGGAGAAATCTTCCCCGACAACTGGATATACTTACATAGTTCTAATCTAAAGATGGGAAGGATAACTAATTTTAGAAATTGGGTTCCAGAAATTCTGAATGGCAAAAAAGAAACTATTCTTGCGCTGGAATTCTGGTGCTTTGACGAAGACGATTTCTGGAAATGGAATGACGATCAATATATCGAACTTGCCAAGAAAGAACTGCTTAGTACTGGTTTAGTTAAGCCAGAGCAGATTTTGGATGGTAAGGTTATCCGCGTGCCTAAATGTTACCCAGTATATTCTCATGGTTATAGAAAACCGCTTAAAATCGTTGAAACATATTTGCGTGAGTTTAAGCACGTTCAATTTATTGGTAGGTATGGGTCATTTAAATACAACAACCAAGACCACAGTATATTAATGGCGATACTTGCAGCTGAAAATCTTATTGATGGCGCTAAACATGATTTATGGAATATTAATAGCGATGATGAATATCAGGAATCTTCAAAGATTACCGCTACGGGATTAGCTGTTGACGCACCGGATGCTGAAACCGAATAAAAAGAAAAATGTTATTAAAAATAAGCTACGCCACTTAAATATGTGGCGTAGTGTTTTTTAGATGTATATTCGATTTATATATTATATATGCCTAAGGTAATTGGAGTAGGTGTTACTTAGACCGTCGCTCAGTTTTGTCTTTTGTAGATTAATTAACTCTTTATTGATTCGAGAATTATCTAGTATTGAAGTATGGACAAACGTGGCGGGCTGTTCTAGGTATTCGATAATGGCTTTCTTACCAATAACTTTTTCGGCTTCCTCGATTAATTGATTGATTGATACGCCAACCCCTGAGCCGACATTGTAAGTTTCGAATTTCATTTTTTTATCTAAGGTTCTAGTTATTACATCAATGAGATCGTCTATGTATATGTAATCTCTAACCATTGATCCGTCTCCGTATATAGTAATTGGCCGGCTAGCGTGTACGCTATCTATTATTACAGGAATAATACCCTGATGTCTTGTGTTTTTTTGTCTTCCGCCGTATGGGTTAGCTATTCTTAATACCAAGTAGTCTTGATTGTATTTCTTTTTGAAATAACGAAGGTAATTTTCTATGGTTACTTTACCTATACCATAGGGAGAGACGGGTTTTGTTTGGTCTGTTTCGATAAAAGGCCGTTTTGGATAATCGTCTCCATAAACGGTGCCTCCAGAAGAAGCAAATATTATTTTTTTTATTCCACCGTTTTCTGCGCATTTTTGAAAAAGGTTAACGCTGCCTTCTACGTTAGTCGTTAAATCAATCAGAGGGTCTTTATCAGAAACGGCTGGATTTGTCGTCGAAACAAGATGTATCACGACGGAAACGTCCTTTAATGCTAACTCTATATCATTTTGGTTAAGAAAATCTCCATCGAATATTTCGACATTTGGTGACTCAAGGAAGTTAATCCCATTATTAAATCGGCCGAATGCTCGTATATGATAGTCTTCCCTTGAGAGTCTATCAACTAATTGGCTTCCTATGAAACCATTTGCTCCTAGTACTAATACTCGCTTTTTAGTCATATCTTGTAAGTATATAATATTTTATAGTCTGTTGTTAGCTCAGCACAATCATTGGATTGTTTTCTAGCGTCCTAGTAGGTAGTCACCATAGCCAGACTTTTTGAGTGATTCAGCTAGACTTGTTAGCTGTTCTTTAGTAATGAAGCTTTCTCGGTAGGCCACATCCTCTGGGCTGCCGATTATTCGGCCAGTACGACGCTGGATGGCGCGGACGTAATCGGCGGCATCGGTCATACTGTCGATAGTTCCGGTATCTAGCCAAACATCACCACGATCGAGTTTGGTAACTTTTAGTTTGCCACGTTTTAAATACTCGGCATTGATGGATGTAATCTCGAGTTCGCCACGGTCTGATGGTTTGACTTTTTTTGCAATCTCAACAACGTCGTTGTCGTAGTAGTAAAGTCCGACTACGGCATAATCAGATTTTGGGTTAATTGGTTTTTCTTCGATGGAAATTGCTTTGAAGTTATCATCGAACTCAACTACGCCGTAACGCTCGGGGTCGGACACACGGTAGGCAAAGACGATGCCGCCATCAGGATCGACGCAACTTTTAAGCGAGTTTCCTAAATCGTGGCCATGGAATATATTGTCTCCCAAAACTAGAGCCACTTTATCTTTGCCTATAAACTCCTCGCCGATTATAAAGGCCTGAGCTAAACCGTCTGGTTTTGGTTGAATCGCATATTGTAGATTTATGCCCCATTGTGAACCATAGCCAAGTAGCCGCTGAAACATCAACTGATCCTCTGGAGTTGTGATTATTAGAATGTCTTTGATGCCCGACATCATAAGTGTCGTTAGGGGATAATAGACCATCGGTTTGTCGTATATAGGCATTAGTTGCTTGCTGATGCCTTTGGTTATTGGCCAAAGTCGCGTTCCTGAGCCACCCGCTAAAATTATTCCTTTCATTCTACCTCCTTTAAATACTTCTTTAATGACTCTCGCCAATCGGACGGACTGAAGCCTGTTGATTTTATTTTATCAAGATTCAGCGAGCTTAGTAATGGGCGAGGAGAAACATTTGTTTTGCCGGAATAATACGCGGCTGTTGAGATGGGTGTGATATACGATTTATCCTTGCCTAATATTTCATATACCATTGCGGCAATCTCGGCCCAACTTGCTGGTTGCCCATCGCCAGATAAATTGTATGTTCCGAAAGGCGAGTGGTTGTATAGAAGATGCTTGATGCCCTTGGCAAGATCGTATGTAAAGGATAATCTACCGATTTGGTCATTAACCACATTTGGCTTTACGTCTCTTTCGGCTAGAGATTGCATGGTTCTGACAAAATTATTGCCTTGTCCAATTACCCAACTGGTCCGGATAATGTAGTGCATCGGTGTTAAGCTTGCCGCCAAGTCACCGGCGGCCTTGGCCTGTCCGTAAACTCCTAGAGGGCTAAAGGTTTCTGTTTCGGCGTGGTTATCGGTCGATCCGTCAAATACGTAATCACTTGATATATGGACAAGTTTGATACCATATTCACTGGCGAGTCGGCTGAGATTGGCAACGGCTTGGGCGTTGACTAACCAAGCGGCCTTTTTGCCCTCGGGTGTTTCAGCCTTATCAACTGCCGTATGGGCTGCAGCATTGATAATTGTTTCGTAATTATGCCAATTCCTAGCCTTATTAATGGCTGGGCTGGTGATATCTAATTCTTTTGAATCGGTGAATTCAGCGTCAGGAAATTCTTTTCTTAGGGCCATTCCAAGCTGACCGTTGGCGCCTGTGATCAAGATCTTTTTTGCTTTCATTGGCTTGACGTCAGCTAGAACGGGATGGTTCTTGTCCTTATCGGAAAGTTCTGCCAACCCAAGCGGTATCGGCCATTTAATGGCGGCTGTAGGATCGGCTAGATTCAAGAAAGTGTATTGCGATTGGGCTTCGTTTGACCAGTGTTCAGTTACTAAGTATGTATAAACTGTATTATCTTCGAGTGCCTGAAAGGAGTTACCGACGCCACGAGGTACGAAGATGGCTTGGCTTGGATTAAGCTCGGTTGTGAACATTTTGCCGAAACTATCTCCTTCACGTAAGTCAACCCAGGCGCCAAAAACCCTACCTGATCCGACGGAGATATATTTATCCCATGGTTCGGCATGAATACCGCGCGTGACACCTTTTTTGGCATTAAACGAAATATTATTTTGAACCGGTTTATAATCAGGTAGCCCCAGGGAAACCATTTTTTCCCTTTGCCAATTTTCTTTAAACCAACCCCTATTATCACCATACACAGACAAGTCTATTAATAACAGTCCTGGAATTGGTGTAGTTTTTATAGCAATTGCTTTGCTGAAATCGGTTTTATCCATGGGCTATTGACCTTGTTTAGCATAAGCGGCTTCGATTTTAGCCTTTTCGTTTTTCCACCAGTCCTCGTTGTTAGTGTACCAATCAATAGTAGCCTTTAGGCCTTCGCGTAAGTTGGTAAAATTTGGCTCCCAGCCTAATTGGATGCGTAATTTGGTCGAATCGATGGCATAGCGCTGATCATGGCCTGGTCGGTCGTTGACATGTTCATAGGCGTTTTTATCGCGGCCCATTAGCTCTAGGATGGTTTCGACGATGTATTTGTTATTTTGCTCACCATTGGCGCCGATTAGATATAATTCTCCGCTCTTGCCTTTATCAAGGATAGAGTGGACGGCGCTGTTATGGTCATCGACATGAATCCAGTCACGAACTTGTTCGCCAGTGCCGTATAGTTTTGGCGTTAGGCCACTAAGAATGTTAGTGATTTGGCGAGGAATGAACTTTTCAATATGTTGGTATGGTCCGTAATTGTTTGAACAGTTCGATAGGGTTGCGTTGATGCTGAATGATCTGACCCAAGCTTTGACGAGTAGGTCGGATCCTGCCTTGGTGCTGGAATAAGGACTACTGGCGTTATATGGCGTAGTTTCTGTGAATTTCGCTAGATCATCTAGCTCGAGGTCGCCATAGACTTCGTCGGTGCTAATGTGATGAAGGCGCTTGCCGTATTTACGAATCGCTTCGAGTATAGTGGCGGTGCCGATTAGGTTACTCTGGATAAACGGCCAAGGGTCACGCAAGCTGTTGTCGTTATGCGATTCGGCTGCGAAATGAACAATAATGTCATTTTGACTGACTAATTTATCTATTAGTTCACGGTCACAGATATCGCCTTGGATGAATTTAATTTTGTTCATGACTGACTTTAGATTGTCGATATTGCCGGCATAGGTCAGTTTGTCGATTACGGTGATTTGATACTCTGGGTGGTTTTTGAGGGTATAATGCACGAAATTTGCCCCAATAAATCCTGCTCCCCCTGTAATGAGTAATTTTGTCATGTCTATATTATACCTTGGGAAATATTTTTATTAAACAGATACCGGAAAAATATATTATAATAAAAATCATAAATGATATTAGTTATTATCGCAGGCGGTTCCGGCACTAGGTTGTGGCCGCTTTCAACCCCAAAGTACCCAAAACATTTATTAAAGCTGACTGGTGACAGGACGTTACTACAGATGGCCTATGATCGGGCCGCAAAGATAGGTGATACCGTCTATGTCGTGACCGAGGCTAGCCACTCCGATTACGTAAAAAACCAACTACCGAAATTATCTGAAAGCAATTTCCTGATTGAGCCGGGTAGGCGTGGCACGGCTAATTGCATTATTTTTGCCCTGGATTACATATCTAGGCACCATTCTTGTGATGAACCAGTGGCCTTTATTCATTCCGATCATCATGTTCGTGATATTGGCGGATTTGGCCGTTCGTTTGCCTTGGCGGCCAAAACTTCGACTGATTTAAATTCGATTACTCTCATAGGTATAGAGCCGACTTTTCCATCAACAAATTTTGGTTATATCAAAAAGGATGGATTAGTCGGCAACGGTACCGATGTCTTTAATGTTGATTCGTTCAAGGAAAAGCCCGACCACGAAACGGCCAAAGTCTATATAAATTCAGGCGATTATCTGTGGAATTGTGGCTATTTTGTCGGTTCGGTTGACGTCTTTTTGGATGAGATGGAACTCAGCGCCAAGAACCTCAAGAATACTTTTGATAAATTAGCGGCGATTAATGATTTTAATTCGGATAAATACAAGGAAATTTATCTATCGCTCGAAAATCAGGTTATCGACATTGCCTTGATTGAAAAGGCAAAGAGTCTGGCGGTAGTGTCGGCCAGCTTTGACTGGATGGACGTCGGATCATTTAAGGACCTCCATGATGTCGTGCCGAGTGATGAATCGGGCAACTATTTGTCGGGTCAAAACATTAATACTATTGATGTCGAGAATGTTTATATTAGGAACGAAGAGGACAAGCCGGTCGTTGTAATCGGTCTGGATAATATAGTGGTAGTCAACACGCCTGACGGTATTTTAGTATCTAGAAAAGACATTAGCCACAGGGTTGGTGAAGTAGCAAAGAAATTACAAGCGTAACTGCAAGGAGATAGATATGTGTGGAATCGTTGGATGCATCGGAAATAAAGAAGCTATGTCTTATCTTATTAGTGGACTTCATCGGCTAGAATATCGCGGCTATGATTCAGCCGGAGTCGTGACCGTTAACGATAAAGGCGCAACTTTATTGCGGGCTAAAGGTAAGGTAGCGGAGCTGGAATATCTAACTAGCAAAAATATATCAAAAGACATTGTTGGTATCGGACATACTCGCTGGGCAACGCATGGTGAGCCGTCGGAACTCAACGCTCATCCACATAAAGCAGGCGATATATATTTGGTACATAATGGAATAATTGAAAATTACAAAGAGTTAAGGTCTGAATTAAAAAAGCATAAGTTTAGTAGTCAGACCGATACGGAAGTTTTAGCGGCTTTAATAGATTCTTTTTATAGCGATGATACGGAACTTGTTGATGCCGTAACACAGGCCCTACAGTTGACGGTCGGTACATATGGCATCGCGGTCGTATCGGTTCGTAATCCAGAAGAGATAGTTGTTGCTAGGGCTGGCAGCCCACTAATTATAGGCATTGGCAGTGACGAAACATACATCGCTAGCGACGCGTCAGCTCTGATAGGATACACGACTCAGGCCATTTATTTAAACGATGGTGAAATCGCCATCTGTCGTCGGGACGGCGTAAAACTACGTAATCTAGCTGCTCAGCCTATATCAGCTAGGGTTGAGACCATCGAGATTGATATGCAAGCAATTCAAAAACAAGGCTATGATCATTTTCTATTAAAAGAGATCTGTGAGCAGCCTCAAACGCTTCGATCGACGCTGAGCGGAAGGGTTAATGTAGAAGATTGCTTGGTTAAATTAGGCGGACTTAATTTAACAACAGAGGAACTAAAAAATATTGAGCACGTTACGATAATCGGATGCGGCACTGCCTACTATGCTGGTCTTTTAGGATCGTACTATCTCGAGCAATTAGTAGATGGCTTAACGGTTGATGTTGCGATGGCTTCAGAACTTCGCTATCGTTCTTTTCATCTACCTAAAAACACAGTTGCTTTGGTTATTTCTCAGTCTGGAGAAACTGCCGATACATTAGCCTGCCTTCGTGAGTTGAAACAAAGGGGCGTGAAGACTCTCGGCATTATTAATGCAGTCGGCTCAACGATTGCCAGAGAGGTTGACGGCGGCGTTTATGTTCATGCTGGCCCGGAAATATCTGTGGCTTCAACAAAGGCATTCACTTCTCAGGCGGTGACAATTACTATGTTTGGCGTACAGGTTGCTCAGGCGAAAGGTGCCAGGGCGAAGGATGTGTCGAAATTTATTGAAGAATTAGATCGATTACCATCTGAAATTGAATCCGTCATAACAAAATATAAAGAAAGAGTTGCCGCGATTGCAAAACGTTATGCTCATTACGAACATGCGATATTTTTTGGGCGAGATACTCTTTATCCGGTAGCTCTTGAGGGAGCATTAAAATTAAAAGAGATATCGTACATCCAAGCTGAAGGTTTTGCAGCTGGCGAGCTAAAGCACGGACCAATTGCACTAGTCGATAATGCTTTCTTTGAAGTTGCGTTAATCCTGGACAACTGGCTATTCGATAAAAGCCTTAGTGCTCTCGCGGAGGTAAATGCTAGAGGTGGTCACATTATAGCGATTACTAATAGTAAAAAAGAGATTGATGCTGAAGAGGTTCTATTTATTGATACTGAATTAGATTTACTGGCACCTATAGTCCTAAATATAGCCCAACAGTTATTTGCATATTACGTAACTTTAGCTAAGGGATATGACGTAGATCAACCGCGCAATTTAGCAAAAAGCGTTACAGTCGAATAGACTGGTCACTAACTACTTTGCGTATCTTGGTTATGAATAAGCTTTTGTCAAAGCGCTTAGCCTTGCGGCGCAAGGTGCCAGGCAGGAATTTGATCGATTCTGCCTTTTGGATAGCGTTAACGACGCTATTTATGGTTTGATGGTCGAATAGTACGCCACTGACTCCGTCTTCGACGATATCTAGCGAGCCACCGCGACCATAGGCGATGACTGGCGC
>JAAXXM010000029.1 GCA_013334475.1 Candidatus Saccharimonadota bacterium
GCAAGCAGCACGAGGCTAACATAGAACTTCCGGTTGCCAAAGTCCTCCTTGGTAGGAATGAACTTGGCCACAAAAACTGGAATGTTTTCCATATTTTCGTGCTCTTGGATAACGAGACGTTGCCCGTTATCTTTGAGAATATTATGGTGAATTAATTCGACCAAAAGTGTAAATCTTGTTCAGACATACACTTTAGTAAAATGACTTGTTATCTATAAATGTTCGTCGTCGCCTCGGTTATTACCCAAAAACGACTATGGCTAGATATTAACACAAACCTCGACTTTTGTCAATACTCTTATGCTAAATACCACGTATTCCCTATTTATTGTAAAATGGTAATCATGCGAAATAATATTGTACATAGCGGTGCCGATGAATTGTCGTATGAGATACGAGAAATCGTAGCGGTAGCTCAAAAGATTGAAGCACTTGGACAAACAATTACTTGGGAAAATATCGGCGATCCAATTGCCAAAGGTCACCGAGTACCAGATTGGATTAAACAGATTGTCAGCGATATTGCTATCCACGATGACTCGGCCTACGGCTATTCGCCCACCAAAGGGCTACTAAAAACCAGGCAATTTATTGCCGATCGGTTAAATTTGAATCCAACTGCCTGCCGTATAACTAGCGAAAACATCTTGTTTTTTAACGGTCTTGGCGATGCGATTGCCCATATTTACGGTAAGTTGAACGAACATGTCCGAGCAATTGGTCCGAATCCCGCCTATTCGACTCATTCATCAGCCGAAGCCTCACATGCCAGTGCGCCTCACATAACTTATAAATTAGACCCGGATAATAATTGGCTGCCAGATATCGAAGATTTACGCAATAAAGTCAAATATAATCCGCAAATCGGCGGTATTATCATCATTAATCCCGACAATCCAACCGGAATCGTTTATCCGAAAGAAATCTTACGACAAATCGTTGATATCGCTAAAGAATACGACTTATTCATTATCGCGGACGAGGTTTATGCCGAAATCGTCTATGGCGACATCGCGATGACGCCACTGGCCGAAGTAATCGGTGACGTTCCAGGCATGGCTCTTCGAGGGCTATCAAAAGAGGTCCCGTGGCCAGGTTCGCGCTGTGGCTGGGTCGAATTCTATAATACCGACCGCGACCCGATTTTTGCCAGATACGTCAAATCTCTAATCGACTCTAAAATGCTAGAAGTTTGTTCTACGACTATGCCTCAGGTGGCTTTGCCACGAATTATGTCCGACAAGCGCTACAAAGAATATATCGACAGTAATAATCAACGCTATAATCAACGAGCCGAATTATTCTATCAAATATTATCAAAAATAAACGGGATAAAGGTTGTCCGCCCAAGGGGCGCGCTATATGCGACTGTTCTTTTCGAAAAAGGACAATTGACACCAGGTCAGAAACTACCAATTGCCAGTCAAGCAATTACCGACTATGTTCAGCCATTAGTCCAAGATATACCGCTCGATAAACGATTCGTATATTATCTATTGGCCTCGACTGGCGTTTGCGTCGTGCCTTTGTCTGGCTTTAATTCGGATTACCCGGGTTTTCGTATGACACTACTTGAAACTGATAACGATAAATACCGCCACACCTTAGAAACAATCGCCAATGCGATTAGCAAATATTTGTCCTGATAAAAATCAAACTATTACATAGTGCCCACAGTAGAACCAAAAGCTACAGCCATAGGCCCGACCGAAGCCGGGCCTATGATCTGCTTCCTTAGAATTAAGACAGCCATCTGCCAGGATTCTTGACTTCTTCAAGTTTTATCTTATCAACAAAGATAAGATAAATCACTTGAAGAACAGCAAAATCCGCAGCCCATTCCAAAACTGGAATGGCTGCCATTACCGATGGAATCAGTAGTAGAGCAACGAACCAACCCAGATGGTTGTTATTCGCTGCCCGCCAGAATGCTACTGCCGACAGGACTGCCGACCATGCTGCTATGACAATATATGCCATATACTGCACGGATGCGTACTGCGTTATCGTAAGTAGATATCCTACGATAAACAGGCCTACAAACCATCTCCGACTCTTTTTTATGGCGAGCTCCCACAGAAGCACGCCGATGGCCATGGTAACCACCACTAGGACTAGCACATAGGCTATTCCAATTGAAATTATCGCTGCTGTTCCCATAAGTTTTCTTGCGTCGAGGTCGATAGACCTACAAAACGCAAAATTTAATGATTATCAGTGTTGTGAGCACTGTAATAGCGTGATTTTTTAATGTTCTTATTTATCGTATTAACGATACTCATACTACTATATACTATATTTATATTATTTGCAAATATTCGTAGCGTGCATTTTTACCCAGATATACATTGCTATACCGGCGGCTACCCCAACGTTTATGCTGCGAGTCGAGCCAAACTGTTCAATAGCGATAATATTTTTACTATGCTTTTGCATTTCCGTGCTTATTCCCGGCCCCTCTCCTCCGAAAACCAGGACCGAGTTCTTTGGGAGCTTGACGGATGACAGTGGCAACGAGCCAGCGATATTATCAACCGCGATTATTTGTTTGTCTAGATGCTTCATGGCAACAACGAATTCATCAACAGTCGGATATTGATAGATGTTAAGATAGCGATCGGTTACCATCGCGCCACGACGATTCCAGTGCTTTTTACCAATAATATGAACCGCCTCAACGTTAAAAGCGTTAGCGGTCCGAACCATCGTACCGATATTAAGGTCGTGCTGCCAATTCTCGACTGCGATATGTAATCTAACTCTGGTCGTATCTAGATCGGCCTTTATTGCCTCGACTGTCCAATATCTGTACTTGTCGAGGACATTACGCCTGTCACCGTTCTCTAGCAGTTCCTTATCAAACTTTGGATCAATAGGCCAAGGTTTTGAGTGTGGTCCTACGCCAACTTCATTTTTTATCATAAAGTAAATTGTACTATAGAAGAGTGATATTGCATGGAGTATAATCGATTGAAATGACTGATATTAAACGCGCTATATTAAAACTGAGCGGAGAATTATTTCAAAACTCAGGCGAAAATATCAACTTTAAACGCTATGACGATGTCGCCAAACACCTGATTTCAGTTCACAAAGAAACTGAAATCGAGCTTGCTATCGTCGTTGGTGGCGGAAATATTTTTCGCGGACGTCAGGCCGAAAGCCAAATTGATATGAACGAGGCTGATGCCATGGGTATGATGGCCACAATCATCAACGGTATAGGACTACGCGAGGCATTCGTTCGTAATGGAGCGACCGATACCAGATTAATGACTTCGATTAGCATTCCACAAATTGCCGAGCCATATATACGGACCAAGGCCCGTCACCACTTGAAACATGATCGCATGGTCATCGTATCTGGTGGCTTAGGTATGCCGCATTTTTCGACCGATTCGGCCGTCGCGCAATATGCCAACGAGCTTCAATGCGACATTATCTTTAAAGCTAGTACGATTGATGGCGTCTATACCAGTGACCCTAAAAAAGATAAAAGCGCCAAACGCTATGATTCGCTTAGTTATCAGGAAGCTCTCGATAAAAGGCTAGCCGTGATGGATCGAACGGCATTCGCGATGTGCGAAAAATCTGAGATTCCAATATTTATCTTTGACATCAAAGATTTACATAAATTATCAGACATCATCAAAGGTAATTTTTCATTAGGCACAATCATCAAGAATTGATATCGCGACTATTTATGTGTCGTCTCGCATATCTCTGATTGGATTACGGACTGAATTCCTGGAAAGTGGCAGAATCATGCCGACAAAACCGCCGACTATCACCAGAACAGCAATCGAGGCTAGTGCCTGCCACCAAAAACCAACAAAACTGAATTTCAAATTGTCGTCAGCAAAAATATTGATAAGGTGAGATTGGACGGTAGCATCAGGCGATATTATAGAATCTATCCATTGGATGGCCGCGTAGCCAATGCCTAGTGATACGATCGCGACGATAATCGATAGCATTAGAGTATAGCTAAAATATATCAGTCGAATATCGCTGCGGCGGGCGCCGATGGCCCTGAACACGGCCGTTTCACGGCGACTGTCGCTAATTACGCGGCCTATCATACTCATCAAAATAATCACTGCAATCACGGTTATAACTAGAGCCGCATAGCCAAGGTATTTGGCTGCCTGATCCTTTATTTCGCCGATTAATACGCTGTTGTTGCCGAAATAATAAATAGTCTTGCCTCCGTCGCAATAAAAGTTATCGCAACCTTCTTTTACAACAAAATTCTTGAGTTCATCGATGCCGCCGAATTCAACTATTTCTGACTTGTACATCTGAGAATAATCGAAATAGTCAAGTTTATCAGAGTTATAGCCAGGCTTGATGAAATTCAGATCGGCATTATTTGGCATCGCATCGAATAGTTTTTGTGGCACGATCCAGGAGCTCATAAGGTTGGTGCTAGTGATATTCAAGATTAGTCCACCAATATTCGACATATTGCCTGCATTGAAGCCTTCTGGCGATAAACCGACTACGCGAAAAATTAATTTCTTTTGGAATGGTTCGGTCTCTTGACCAAACATTTGGTTAAATTCAATCTGCTTGGCATCCTGCTTTTTTTCGTCCGCGGTTCGTATGTCGCGTTTTACAGTGGCTGGCGCACAGGCATTGGCATCAATCGGCAAGGCATAAGTCAACGCTGGCTCAATATAATTTTTGTTATTTTTTAATGCTTTGGCGTTATCAATGGCTGATTGAATTTGAGACGACGACACGCTATTACGATAACAAACCGAAAAGGTCGCCTTATCAGCATTATCACGAATATATTTGAGACGCTCAAGTTTATCATTGGCCGAAGTGTTATTTGACAATTTCTTGAGCCCTAACGCTGCTTCGACTTTTGATATTGGTGCAATAATCGGGATAGCTTCAGTGTTTTTTTGACGACTTAGCTGAGACTCAGGTAGCATAAACGAGCTAACCACACCCTCGTCCATATAGGACCAACCAAAATTGACGTCAACAGTACCATTTGACGGATAATTTGCGGCTTCGGTAAAGTTCTCACCTACACTGCCAATCATTTTCATCCTGCCCATAATTGATTCCGTCGTACCTACTTCGTAAATATTTTTTGATACATACTTACCGACAATTTTGTCAAGCTCTTGCTGAGGAGTGGGCAGATCGGCAAGATATTCTTTGAAGGCCTGTGCGGCATAAGGTGATGAACCATTGAGTATTTCACTATCAAATAATTTTACCGTCGGTTCGGTCTCGATTGACGAATCGTAATCAACGCCCAGCCTTTTAGCCGCCGCTTGCTTGTCAGTAATATCTTTCTTGAATAAAGCTTTGGCTCGATCTATTACGCTGATAGGCAAAGATTCATCAGTCATATTAATTTGATTTTGATACGTCGCAGTTGCAAAATATCGATCCGCTAGCGTGCCTTTGCTAAATTTAAGCGTGCTATCAATTATGCCCTGGGTCATAAAAACAGCCGTGAACATGGCGCCAAACAATATACTTGCCACAAAGACCGTGACGAGGGTCCTGAGCCGCCTAGTCCTTAGCTTGGTAATAGCAACTATGGTCGCGTCCGATAACCTCATCATATAATTTGTCCATCCCTTAGATGTATTTCGCGATCGGCTTTTGAAGCAATTTTTGCATCGTGAGTGACTATAACTACGGTCGTGCCATAGTCAGATCGTATCTTCTCGAATAATTCGATAATCGCCTCTCCGTTAGCACTATCCAAATTGCCAGTTGGCTCGTCAGCCAAGATTATCTTTGGTCTGTTAATAAGCGCTCTGGCAATGGCGGCGCGTTGCATTTGACCCCCCGATAATTCGCGCGGTAAATGATTTAATCTTTCATCTAGCCCGACTGATTTAGCTAGGCCCGCCACGTCTTGTTTAAGTTGTTTGCGCTTGGTCCTTGCGAACATACCCGGTACCGCCAGATTAGTCTTTAATCGCAAGAATGGTTGCAGATAAAAAAACTGAAAGACGAAACCGATCGTCTGGTTGCGAAATTTTGATATCTTACCGTCGCTGAGTTTGCTAATATCTACTCCGTCAACCTCTATAATTCCGGCGTCAGGCTTGTCTAGACCACCAATAATCTGTAGTAACGTACTCTTGCCGCTGCCACTGGCACCGGTTATGGCAATTAGCTCACCCTGATGGATTTCAAACGAAACACCATCTAGTGCATTAATGCGCTGACGACCGATTCGATAAGATTTCTTGACAGAATCAAGACTAATAATTACAGGTGTATCTGGCGCTGGCTTTGTGCGTGATTGTACGGTAGCTTGATTCGATTTGAACGATTCAATTGCCTTAACGGCCTCGATTGGGTCATTATCGAATATTTCAAGAAATTTCTTGACTTCCTGATCGATATCCCAAGGCTCACCCATCATGTTAGGTTAATTATAATACAAAAGCCTCATAAAATGAAAAAAGCCCCTACAAGAGGGGCTTGAGGTTCGCTTACAGACACATAACATCTTCTGGTAATAAAATTCTGTCAAGCAACCAGTTTCGATATGATTCAGCCTCATTTGGCAATATGTATTCTGCCATTGCGACGTACGCTGTCTTGTAGCCATATTTACCTATCAAGTAGGCAGTATATGGTACAAGTAAGTGCAATCGAGTGCCTAGGTAGGGCTTGGTGGCTGGATTTCTGTGCAAAACCAACTTTTTCAATATCCGTTCAATATAGTACGGATCAGACTGTTTGGTATGCAAACCGAACTCCTTGCAAGTCTCTACAAAAGCAACTATGAACTGTTCTTCCGTGACATGCTTGTCGCTCTTTGCGAGTTTTATTTCATCCAAGCAATCATACCAAAGATGAAACAATACGTGCATGTCTGAGGGAAAAACATTTAAAAGTCTTTCGTCAAAGCCCTCGCCTCTTACTATACCGACACGGCTTAAGAAATTCTCAACAAACATTGAAGGATTCTGACTGATTTTTTGTTCAATCGAGAAATCCTTTTTAATCGCCTGAACGATTTTTTGTGTCATTTCCATATATTTTTTATTAAAAAAATTAATTATATAGATTAACGAACCAAATTATAAAAATTCTAGCCTACAACAGGCTACTATGCATATAATAAACTAATATAATTATATAGTCAAATATACTAAAAAGAGACCACTGATGGTCTCGTCTTTAGTTGGTACGCGAGA
>JAAXXM010000030.1 GCA_013334475.1 Candidatus Saccharimonadota bacterium
ATACCACCACCAAGCGAGATTGTTAGTGAGTAGGTGCTGCTCCATTCGCCATAGCTATTGCTGCCGTTTGGATCCTGGCCTCTGGCTCTCCAATAGTATATTCCATAGGGTATGGTGGCTTGCGTTGCATAGCTGACCGACAGCTCGGAATTGAAAGGATGACCGACAGTGGTGAATTTGGATGAGTATAAAGATACAGTAATGGTAGGGTTGCCAGTCTAGATTGAAAAATGACAGATTTATTTAGTTATGAAATGCAAAATGAAACTATAATAATCGGTAGTGTTTAACGCTTTGGCCTTTGCCAGTTGTGCCGAAGTGATTGAAAAACTCAATTAGGTCGATATAGTCCTAGGCAGGAATCAAAACTGCTCAATATATTAAAAGCCATTTTCGGCAATTAATAGTGAATGATAGAATGTATTTATCTTACAGTCCGTATCTTGATTTCGTGTCGTTGAATCTCTGGCTAACTTCGCTTGCCGATAAAGCCCTATTATATACACGTATTCCACCGATCTGTCCGGTCAATGCTGCCCTAGGAGCGTTCCACTGGCCACCACCTATTCTGGTATCAGCCGTTTCGGGTTCGATTGGTGAATAGGTTGTGCTATTTTTTAATACCCCATCAACGTATATTTTTGCACCAACTCCATCATATAATCCAACTATATGGTGCCATGTATTTATAGTGATTGTCGTCGGACTAACTGCCCAGCTATCCGATGAAGTGCTTTGGCGACCTATCTTGAATAGTGGACTACCCCCTGTACCTACACCTAGTATGTATCCTTTGTAAGCAGCGTTATAGTTACCAACAATTATGCTTTGTCCTTCGCCACCAGTAGTTGCAAGGGTATATAAATTTACCCAACCTTCTGCCGTAAAATTGCCCGCAGTGTTTATAATTGGTCCAGGTACGGCGACATAATCATTGCCTCCACCAAAAATCAACACACCAGAATGGATTGAGCTGTATGTCACATTATTTATTATTGTGCCGTTATGTCCACCTCCACTTATATCACTCCACGCACTACCACTACCTGAATAAGAAACGCTATTGCCAGCATCCAGATTAAAAACAAGGCTCCAATCCAAACTATTACCGACCGTAGGAACAGAGTTGTTATCAATTTTGTAGTAGGTTGTGCCATTAGTTTCTACTAAGCTAAAAGCATTGGTGCTGCCGTTGTAGCTAATAGTGTTACTTCCACTGAACTTCAAACAGTAATTAGCATCAGTCGTCGGGGTCGTCGGACAGTTACTGGCGCTTAGGGCTGTTGGATAAGAGCTATATAGCGTGTAGTACAGTTTTAATGTCTTAGAGGCGTTATCCAAATCGGACTGCATAGCAGCTACGGTAGCTCTTTGCGATGTCCCTGAATACGAGACAATGGTAATAGCTGCCAGAATACCAATAACCACAATAACCACCAAAAGCTCAACGATAGTAAAACCCCGTTTGGTTTGTTGGTTCGTATTTAGTATTGGTTCGTTTTGTCTCGAAGTTAGCGGCTTACGAGAGAGAGAGTAAAGAATCACGCTTTTTCATGAAACTTAGTATAGCATTAGCGGATTTTATTTACAACAAATTAGCGTCTAGGTATTAGGAGGGATCTTGTTAGCATCAAATTATATAGTAAGATTTTCCGACCGGTGACCATGATTAGTTGTAAGGAGTAATTATAATGGCAGCCCAGTAGATGTCGAGCTATTTGCCGCACCGTTCCAAGTCCAACCAGATGAACTACCGTCGGCATAGCTATAGGATGTCGAACCTTGCGTGAGTATAATACCATCCCAATACCAAGTTCCCACAGAGGTATTGTCACCCCATGCACCCAAAATAACTCTTGCGATGGTTTGGCCAACGGGTTGAGTCCATGTAACAGAATAGCGTGTCCAGCTACCAATGCTGTCATGGGGGTTATCCTGTGCAATTCCAGTCCAATCACTTTGCACCACAGTCAGAACAGTAGAAACACTGACTGCACCTACATCGATCAATGACCAACCGGATAACGTGTAAGTAGTTCCAGGCGTAACCACATAGTCATGCTGGAAGTATTCGCCCCATTGTCCCCAGGCATGATTAACAGTTCTAATACCTGAATAAGTACCGTACTTTGACTTTGCGTTAGTGTTATGGACAAGATAATCACCGCCAGTGCTCGTCCAATTGGTTGTGACTTCAAAACTTGGGTTAATAATTAAGTTGGTAATCGAACAACTGCCGGCAGTTGGTATGGCGTCTTGGTTGATATAGTAGCTGTTACTGCTTTTTGTCGCCGTGACGCAAAAAGCCGAAGAACTGCCAGTGTATTGGTATGTTGTACTAGTGCTAGCACTCAAGCAATAGTTGCTGTCGGGTCTCGGAGCGGTCGGGCAATTGTTGGCGTCAAGAGCCGTCGGGTATGAGTCATACAACGTATAGTACATCTTTAACTTTTTCGAATTATTATCCAGATCAGATTGTAGCGAGGCCACGGTTGCTCTTTGTGATATGCCTGAATATGAAACAACCGTAATGGCCGCCAAAATACCAATGACAACAATGACGACTAAAAGCTCAACGATCGTAAAGCCTGATTTGTTATTTAGCTTCTTCGGTGATGCCAGAGATTCATCGAGAGAGAGCAAAGAATCACGCTTTTTCATAGTTTTTAGTATAGCATTAGCAGTATTTTATTTACAACAAAAGTCGCAGCGGGCAGCTTATAGTCTGGTGCCCATTTCGATATTTTTTACTAATGCGTTTAATAATTCTTTTGAATCGTTCTGAGCCTTGAGGATAATTAAGCTTGATGGTTTCATTTTCAAGATTCTTGCCAATCACGGTCTTTCTTTTTTTGTTTTGGTAATTCGTTCTTTATCATACTCCTAGTATAGCTTATACTGGCCCAAATCATCAGTTATGGCTTGAGGGTATAATTGCCATAAGCATATATTGACAAACAATGACATTTAGAGTATAATATAATATGTTAATCATTCATGTAATGATTAAGAACTTAAAAAATCGAATTAGTGCAGCGCGCTTTAAGACGCTGTAATTTCATAAAATATGAAAAAGCTGATGTTGATGGCATTCGTCATCGGGGTGATTATCTATTTCGTCGGCCATGCCTATATGGCAAAAGCCGGTGGAGGTGGAGATGATCTCTGTCTGATGAAACCTTGGCTAACCAATTGTCCCAACGACAGCGACAGTCTCACGATGCTTCACGGCATCGAGTCCGAACTAGGACTTTCCGACTTTACTGTCGGGGAATTCGAAGGTTGTAGCGGCGAAAGCTACTACGATCTAAGAGATGAGAAAGGCGAACCTTTTTCTTTTCAAAAAGGGTCAGTCTATGTCGAGATAGTTGCGGATAACGTCGCGCCTCGGGTTTACTGGGGATACGATAAGCCAATGTTGATTTTGCCTAAGTACAATCTTTTACAAGAAGCAAAACCGGCGATTTGTCAGTAAAGGTTTTGATTCGGGGGCGACAAGCTCGTCCCCGAATCTCCTTTAAAAAGCGCGCTCAACTGCACCAATTTGATTTTTGATAATTTGAAAACCCCTCCATCGGCCGGAGGGGTTTTAGGTAAATAATTAGATGTCAGCGCCAGGTTTGTGGCGCTTGGCCCAGTCGTTCAAGAAAAGCGCTTGCTTTTCATTGATTCCGCCTTTATGCGGTCTGGACAGAACCATCTCGTCGATGGCTTGTTGCATCGTATAGCCTTCAATCGAATAACGATAAATGGCTACGAAGATTCCAGTCCTGCCCTCACCGGCTGCACAATGAATATGCGCTGGTAAGTTATCGGGGTCATCCATGAAACGCAAGAACTCAATGACTTGAGCCTCGGTTGGTACATCGCCGTCTGGTACCTGAATCGATAAAAAGCGAAAGCCCAATTTCTCAAAACCAGGTAAACCGGTGTCGAGTGGATCGCCCTTTTCGCCGTCTTGACGCAAATCAATGACGCTTTTCCAGCCTTTGTCATGAAGCCAAGTAAAGGCTTTCATGGTTGGCTGACCCGATCGTGACAACTTGCCGGGAACCGGAATCGAAAATACTTTCAAATCCTTTTTCCCTGGCGCGTTATCTGGTACGTTGCCGTGAACTCCTATGCCGATTGGAGCTCGGTCCATAACCCGCTTGGCATTATGGAAAACTACGTAGGCGCAATACACGCCTAGACCGACGAGGATAACCGCCGCCGCCCATTTGAGTATCTTGCTCATAGGGTTTATTTTTAAATTAATTATTACCCTTAAATGATATATTAACATAAATATACATTTATGTAAAATATTATCTATGATTAATAATCAGATTGTTTTGAGCATGCGTCAGCTCGTTTATTGGTGCTGCGGATTAGGCAGCACCAATATCGAGCGATTGGTTAAATATACTTTTGCAGGGCCAGTTCCAGAGACGAGCTTATCAGCTCGTGCCTCCTTTTACGGCCAATCTCCCTTTCGGTCGGAACGATGCCGCGAATCGCTTCGCGTAGTGCGTTCTCTACCCTACTGAGGTGATCGAGCGCCTTGTGATTATTGAAGGCGCGCATAAAGGTCGTCTCGACACCAGAGTCGTAGAGGACGTTCAAGGAGTCGGCGACGGCCTTTAACGACCGCTCGGCAGCGCTTTGTGTCCTAGCGCTCATTATCCTTTTTATATCTTGCATATTTTTTTACTCTGTAAAACCCAGGCTAGCCTGTGAGTACTAGAGTAGTTAATTGACGCATGCAAAACAATTTGATTATTAAATTGCAATTTGGTCAAAAAATATAATAACATAATTAACGATATTAAGTCAATAACTATACTATGGCCATTAGCGCTATTATGCTATAATTGTCATCAAATGAAGGTGGGGATTTTTGCTAAACATAAATCTTGTGAAAAAACGAATACCCTTACTACTTTTCGTGTTCCAAAAAGCGGTATTAATTCAATAAAGGACAGTGGCTTTACCATAATTGAATTACTGATTGTGGTTGTAATTATAGGGGTTCTAGCCACGATATCTGTCGTGAATTATATCGGAATATCGGAAAAGGCAAAAATCGTCTCAATCAAGTCTGACTTAAAGAATGCTGCTACTCAAATACAGCTTTTTCGGACGACCAGTCCAACCGACGATTTCCCTACGGCGAATAATTGTCCTAGTCCAGGATTGACGGAGGTTTGCTTGAAATCAAGCGGTTCTAATAGCTACAGTAATAGCTATATGGTGAACAATCTATCAAGTCCAAAAACCTTTAGCCTGGATGCGATGAGTGGAACACTTAGATATAGGATTACGGAAAGCACCGTGCCTACCGCCGTGACGTCACTAGTAGATATCGATCCCGCTAGTTGGATGCTTATCGGTTCCCAGATTTGGTCAAAAAATAATATCAATGTCGGTACGATGATTAATGGCTCTTTATCCCAAGCAAATAATGCTACCGTAGAGAAATATTGCTATAACGATGTCGAATCAAATTGTACGACTTATGGTGGTCTTTACCAATGGGATGAAATGATGCAATACTCCACCACTCAAGGCACGCAGGGCATATGTCCCAGCGGTTCTCACTTGCCGTCCGATAGCGAGATCAAAACATTGGAGATGTCCTTGGGCATGAGTCAAGTTCAGGCCGACAATACTAGTTGGAGAGGAACTGATCAGGGGTTACAGCTTAGATCTGGCGGTGCGTCCAGTATGAATATAGTACTTGGCGGTACGCGTGGCACTGATGGTTCATTTTGGAATCTTGATACTCAGACTCGCATGTGGTCGAGCTCGGAATCCGGTTCTAATGCTTGGGCTAGATTATTGACATCAGGAATGGATTCGATTGCAAGATATGCTGACGCAAAAATATCCGGATATTTAGTCCGTTGTGTCGGCAATTAACCAAATTACTAAACTCATGCGTCGAACCATCGCGGTTCACATAGTATTTACCTAATACTGCTTTTTCGTGCAGTATTAGGCAAACCTATGGATTTAGGGTCTATTCGACTGCTGCTATCGCTTTGGCGTAAAAATCGTTAATCCTAGCCTTGCCTGCCGTTAATAACCAGTGGTCTTGATGGACTCATCCAGGATATTATGTTAAAATTTATATGAAATAATTCCGCTATACTACCCTCGCCTAACTCAGGCATACAGAGGTTGCGGTTTCGCTAGAGAGTATTGATTTACGGGTCGAGTGGGTCAATCAAAATATGTATAAGGGACGTATATATGAAAGAATCCAAAGAAGAAAAGACAAAAAGACAGCTTGAGGAATGGAAGAACTATCGCGAAAACTATGGCTGGCCGGTACAACACTGGCGAGCTTGGGGCTCGTGGTTCAGTTGGGGTTCGCCTGTCGGGCTCGGTTTGTTCATCGCACTAACCATGGTCTCGATTGGTGTGTTTATTCGGTTGATTAATCTTTAAGGATTGCCAAATACAAAAATACTCCGGGTATCAACCGGAGTATTTTAGTTGATAGAAATTTAAATCGGATTATTTTGTAGTGTGTTCTGTGAGGGCTTGAATCATACCGTTTTATATGTCGGCGCGGTCGAGTGCGCCGACATATAAATATTTAACTATTTTTTACGCCTTGGTGGCCTACGAAAAATATTTGCCTTTAGATATCGTCTAACCTCCGCATACGCCAATTCTTTTTGAGCCCTTGTGTAATTTTACAGATGCATTGTAATGTAGATTAGAGAATCATTTAGTCCAAGGTCGGACCTTAAAATTTTTGAGACCTATCGAATATTTGTGGTGATTTGGCTGTGAATATAACTTTGTTTGCTATGAAGTAGAATCGATCCTTATTTCCTGCTTGATCATTTTCCTTGTAATCCTCTATTCTTATATCCACTGACCATTTGGAATATACTTCTTTAACCATGTCTATTAAATTCTGAGTCGTAAAATCAGCTTCATCTTCAATTTTCATTAGGCTATTATCGTCAGCTAGCCTAACTATATCGGCAAATATTTCGTAGTAATGTATTGAATATGATGGCGACATTTCAACTAATGATGTCATTAATGATTTTACCTTTTGTTTCGATAAAAAGTGCAATACGTCTTTGCCTATAACAAAAT
>JAAXXM010000003.1:0-19710 GCA_013334475.1 Candidatus Saccharimonadota bacterium
TCGCAACTATTAAAAGAGCAAGTTCAGTCGGTCTTGTCGAGCCTATCGGATCGCGAACAAAAAATCGTCAAGATGCGTTTCGGCCTCGATAACGGCAAGAGTCATACGCTCGAGGAAGTCGGCCGAGAGTTTGCCGTGACGCGCGAACGCATTAGACAAATTGAAGCCAAGGCGTTAGCTAAATTACGCAAGCACAAAGACGCTAAAAAATTACACGAATATCTCAATTAGAAATTGATATCTTCTAAAACCTGATCAATTTGTTTATAGAAGTGATCTAAATCGCCATCGTTAGATACGAAATAATCAGCGATGGCAATCGGTCCGCCTTTTTCAATATTCTCGATTTCCGCCCAGTCTCGTTCTTCGGCTTCTGAGGCGTTCAGCGGTCGGATTGGACGATTAGACAACCTATGGTGGCGTAAATGGCGCGGTGATATGACCGCGATGACTATTAATTCACCTGGAAACTCGTGCTTTAGATACTTATATTCAGTCCAAGAATATAGTCCGTCGGCGATTATCCTATGTTGTCCGGATTCAATCAGGCTGTGAATTTGTTTTGAAATTCTTTTAGCAATGAAGTCGTTGCCTTCTTGGCGTCTCAACTCTTCGCGATATATTTTTTCATTGGCGGGATTGTCTTCTACGCCTGCCTCTTTCATGGCCTCGAGGATTATGCCACCGAAATATACTTTCGGATAACCCTTAGCGACTAAATGTTCGACGGCGGAAGTTTTTCCGGCTCCGGCCAAACCGACAAAAGCAACGATTTTTGCATCTTTTAAACTCATGAATTTATTGTAACAGATGAACGTTGATATGCGTTATACTATTAGTATGACAAAAAGGTTAGCGGTAATTGATGGCAAGTCGATTTTTTATCGTGGTTATTATGCGATGCCGAATTTATCGCTCGAAGACGGTACACCAACCGGCGGAGTCTATGGTTTTGCGTCATTAGCAATCGAATTAATAAAAAAACTCGAACCAGACTATGTGGCTGTGGCTTGGGACAAAAAAGGAACAAATATTCGCAAAAGACTCGAAATCTATCCTGAGTACAAAGCTGGTCGCAAAAAAGCTCCGGATGATTTCTATGAGCAGATTCCAATCTTGCACGAACTGCTGGAGGCTTTTGGTTGGCCGCTATATGAACTCGATGATTATGAGGCTGATGATATCATGGGGGCATTCGCGGTCGAAGCGACTAAAAAGGGTATTGAAACCTGTCTTTTGACAAGCGATTTAGATGCACTGCAGCTTGTCGGGCCGCTAGTAAAAGTTTATGCACTCAAGAATGGTCTGTCGCACATCGAAGAATTTCACGAAGCTTCATTCGAGAAAAAATATGGCATCAGATCGGACCAATTTCTGGACTTAAAGTCCCTGATGGGTGATTCGTCGGATAATTTACCGGGTGTTCCTGGCATCGGACCAAAAACCGGCATTGATTTATTGAAACAGTTCGAAACTCTGGACGGAGTCTATAATAACCTAGACAAATTAAAGCCTCAGCTATCCCATAAACTTGAAGCAGGTAAGAAATCCGCCTATATGACCAAGGAACTGGCTCGGATTTGGACGGAAGCGCCAGTGAAATTGGATTGGGATGTGGCGGATGTCAATGATACTAATCTTGAAAAAGTAGCGGCGATTTTGAAGCGATTGGAATTTTCGTCGCTCATCAGTAGGCTACCAAAGCACATGCAATTTATCCACGAGCCGAACCTAGATTTGATAAGCGAAGAACAGTCTTCGGTCTCTAATATAGAATGGCCTGAATCTCTTTCGGGTGATGGACCAATAGTAATTAATGTCAAAACCGATGAACTATGGGTATCTGAGGATAGCTGTAGCGTGGCCCACAAGAAATTATCCGAAATCAGCACTGACGTTTGGAGAGAAATAGAAAATCGACTTGTCGTTAGTTACGATTTCAAGGATTTGTATCATCGTCTTGACTCGAACCAAGTCGAAGTCAATTTCAAGAAAGTTCATGACATTAGGCAGAGTGCTTTTTTGATAGATCCGCTAACGCGCGATAGAACACTTGCCGGATTATCGGACGTTGATGTTGATGATAAGCCTCGGGCGGTAATCGCTGCGTCGTGGCGGGTTTATAAACAGCAAGTCGTGTCCTTTAAATCTATGCCAACCATCGAGCGAATAGCGAATGAATTCGATTTTCCTTTGATTAAAATTTTGTTTGCCATGGAAAAGCGAGGGGTAAAAATTGATCCAACGATTCTCAAGTCTATGAGTACGAGACTGAGTGAAAATCGCATTGATTTAGAGCAAAAAATTTATGCGCTAGTTGGTTATGAATTCAATATCGCTAGTCCGATGCAACTATCTGAAGTTTTATTTACGAAATTACAATTGCCGACTGCCGGTATTAAAAGAGGTAAGACTGGTTACAGCACTGGACAAAAAGAACTGGACAAACTTCGCTCTCAACATCCGATTATCGAATTGATTGAGCAAATTCGTGAGATAGCTAAAATGAAAAACACTTACGTGGATGTTTTGCCAGAGTTGGCCGATAGCGATAATCGATTGCATACTACTTTTAATCAAGACACGGCTAGTACGGGCAGGCTTAGCAGTACTGATCCCAATTTACAAAACATACCGATTAGGTCCGATCTTGGACGAGAAATTCGCCAAGCCTTTATTGCCGAAGAAGGTAATGTTCTGGTCAGCGCCGATTATTCTCAGTTTGAACTTCGTTTAGCGGCATTTTTGGCTGGCGATCAAAGAATGATTAATGATTTTAATAGTGATGTTGATATTCACACTAAAACCGCCAGTGAAGTTTATGGCGTGCCGCTAGATGACGTGACCAAGAATCAAAGGCGCAACGCCAAGGTTATCAATTTCGGCATTTTATACGGCATGAGTCCGCATGGTTTGAGCGCGGCAACTGGCATGAGCTTTTCCGAAGCAAAAAAATTCATTGATGAGTATTTCATATTAAGAAAGCCGATTCGAGAATACATTAACGAAACGATTAAAAAAGCTCGCACGATTGGCTACGTCGAAACATATTTTGGCCGCCGACGCCCGACGCCCGATGTCCATAGTAGTAATTTTATGGTTCGAACAGCGGCCGAACGAGCCGCGGCTAATATGCCGATTCAAGGTACCGAAGCGGATTTGATGAAATTAGCCATGATTGCCGTCGAGAATAAATTGAATGGTCTAGGCCAGCAAATCCTACAGATTCATGACAGTATTCTGGTCGAAGCTCCGAAAGAGAATGCCCAAAAAATTGCTGATATGTTAGTGGATGTAATGGAGAATATCGCACCCGAAATATCGGTCAAGCTAAAAGTCGATGTTCATATCGGTAGGAATTGGGGAGAGCTATAATTTGCCAAACATTTTTAAGATAACTAAATTATCGCCAAACGCGACAATACCTCAATATCAAACCGAACAAGCGGCTGGTATGGATTTGTGTGCTTGCATAGATCAATCTGTGACGCTTAAACCGCTTGAGAGAGCTATGATTCCAACTGGCCTAGCCATTGAACTTGAGCCAGGTTATGAAGCTCAAATCAGGGCTCGTAGCGGTCTGTCGATCAAAAACGGTCTGACAATGGTTAATGGAATCGGTACGATTGACGCCGATTATCGAGGTGATGTTGGTATTCTGGTGATTAATTTAGGCCAGGAAGATTTCGTGATTACGCCAGGCATGCGAATCGCTCAGATGGTCATTGCCAAATATGAGAGGGTAGCTTGGACGCAGGTCGAGGCTCTGGGTCAAACCGAGCGTGGACACGGCGGTCTTGGCAGCACCGGTGTTAATAATTGACATAAACTCCAAAGAATATTATAATTTTTAGCAAATGGCTAAGTATAATCGTAACCAAATTATTCCAATCATTATTATCCTGACAATCATAGTCGCGGCTGTATTTATGTTGGTGTCCCTAGCGAGAATTTTATTTTTCGCCGATCCCACGATCAATACTCCTGTCAGCTCGGATTCCAGCCAACAGGCACTACTGGATAAATCTGCCGGTCGGGAAGTCAAAATGACGGTTCGTGGCCCGATTGTAGCCAGTGAAGACTTTCGACACTACACGATTGACATCACTCCAAGCACGCGTATTTTAATGGTCTATAAAGGTTATGACGATCAACAGATCGATACTATCGGGCTTTCGAATGATCCAAGCGCTTATGAACAATTCGTCTATGCCTTGAACAAGGCAAAATTCATGGACGGAACCGCACTTATTGGTGACGGTAACGACACAAGGGGTGTTTGCGCCACTGGGGAATTGTACGATTTTCAGATTTTATCGAGCAATAAAATTATCAAAGAAGTCTGGACAACCAGTTGCTCTAGCGCCAAAGGTTCGCTCGGTACCAGCCTAACGCCGATTATCGATCTGTTTTGGGAACAGGTTCCAGGTATCGATTCAAAAGTTAATGATTTGTGGTAGTCTGGTCTTATGCCAGAACTGCCTGAAGTTGAAACGATCAAACGTGGTCTAAATAAATTAATTGTCGGTCAAAAAATATCGACCGTATCTTTTGATAATGTCAAAAGTTTTCCGAATACGGACGAAGATGTTGATAATTTCATGCTGGGCGCGACTATAATCGAAGTTAAGAGACGCGCGAAAGTATTAATAATTAGTCTAAACACTAATTATTCCTTGGTTATCCATCTAAAAATGACTGGTCAGTTGGTATTTGTCGATAAGGATTTTCGCTTTGGAGCAGGACATCCGAATGACAGCCTTATTGGTAGATTGCCTGATAAATCGACGCGCGTGACTTTTAATTTTTCTGACGGGTCCAGGCTATTTTTTAATGATCAACGTAAATTCGGTTGGATTAGACTTTTACCAACGATTCTAGTACCCGAAATGAGTTTTTTTAAAAAAGTCGGTCCAGAGCCGCTGGAGGTAGGTTTTTCGAAACAAGATTTCAAGGCCAGATTCGCTAATCGACAACGTTCAAAAATCAAAGCCGCTATCTTGGATCAATCAGTTATCGCCGGTGTCGGGAATATTTACGCCGATGAATCTTTGTGGGGCGCCAAGATTCATCCGGGCCGGTTAGTTGACTCGTTATCGGACGATGATTTCTCTAATTTATATGATGAAATCAGATACGTGATGAATTTATCGATTGAAAAAGGTGGCAGTACGGACAGAAATTATATTGATGCCGAAGGCAAAAAGGGTAGCTATTTGCAGTTTGCTCGTGTTTTTAGACGAGAGGGTTTAGCCTGTCCGCGCTGTGGTACCGATATAATAAAAATTCGAGTCGCTGGACGCGGAACTCATATTTGCCCGAATTGTCAAAAGATTTAGGCTATAATAGTTATTAATGATTACTTTACTGACCGGTGAAAATTCGTTCGAAATCCAACGGGCACTGGGTAGGATAACCAGCGATTTTTCCGGCGTTGCCGAGGTGCTTGATGGTGAAAATGTCAAACCTGAAGGACTTTTTGATTTATTGATGAGCGTCAGTCTATTTGCTGATAAACGTTTAGTTATTATCAAGAATCTTAGTGCTAATAAAGCTGCCTGGCAAAAACTCAATGATCTTTTAGGTAAACTAAGTGACGATATTCATTTGGTACTTGTCGATGAAAAACCGGATAAACGCACTATAACCTACAAGACGGTTATTAAATTAGGTATGGTGAGCAATTTTGGGCTGTGGGGAAGTCGTGATCTCGATCAGGCCGAGAGATGGTTGGTTAGTGAAGCTAGTAGCCAAGGTTTATTACTGGATAAAACTAGCGCCAAGCTATTAATCGAGAGGGTTGGCCTTGATCAGTGGCAACTCATGCACGCCGTCGAAAAGCTATCGCTCGTCGGTGACGGATCGGTCGAAACGATTAATAATCTGATTGATGCCAGTCCGGACGAGAATGTCTTTAATCTATTTGAAATGGCCCTTAACGGTCAGATGGATGACTGCCGTCAAATGCTCGGCGGTCTGCGTCTGTCAGAAGACGCATATAAGTTATTCGCGCTACTGTCTTCTCAGGCTTTTCAAATGGCAGTCATAGCATCGGCCTCGTTAGGTGACGATGTTTCGAGGGATTTCGGTATTCATCCTTATGCCGTGTCTAAAATGAGGCACTTAACCCAAAAGCAATCTTCGGCCAAAATAAAAGATATCATCCGGATTTTTTCCAAGGCCGATCAAGACATGAAGTCTTCGAGTTCTGACCCTTGGATACTTATCGAGCAGATGATATCTAAAATAGCTATTTAGAAGCTTTTTTTGCGGTAGTTTTCTTGACCGCAGTTTTTTTGGCTACTGCTTTTTTAGCGGTAGTCTTGGCAGCTACTTTTTTGGCAACAGGTTTTACAGCAGTCTTCTTAGTGACCGTAGCGGTGCCGGCGTTTTTTGCCTTCTTGGCTAGTTGGGCTTTGCGCCTTGCAGCGGTGTTCTTTTTGATTAAGCCTTTTTTGACGGCTTTGTCGATTTCGCTATGAGCGACGCTCAAACTTTTAGTTGATGGTTTAGCCGAAAAAGTGCTGACGGCCGACTTGATGGCGCGTTTAATACCGACGTTGCGATCGCGGCGTTTGATGGTTTGTTTTGCTCGCTTGATAGCGGACTTGATGATTGGCATATGCTTGTTCGTACCTGTTTAAATATTATTTTTTAATCAGAGTGATTATAGAGTAAAACACTGAAAAAGTAAAGACTCGAGGCGGGTGAAGCGAAGAACTTTATTTATAAGCATATACATCATTGACTTTTAGCGGTCGGATATGATATAGTAGCCCTAATATCCAACAAAACAAAAACCGAGTATAATTAACTCAAGATGAATGAAGCTGACATCAAAACAAAAAAGCAAATTGTCGAAAAGATAAAGTCGTCAACCAATATTTTGATTGCGGTTAGTAATGACCCGTCAGTTGATGAGCTGGCTGCTACGATTGGTTTAGCGGCGCTTTTGAATAAACTCGATAAACATGCCACGGCAATTTTTAGTGGTGCGATACCGCCAGCGATTTCGTTTTTGGAACCGGACAAGGTATTTGAAGGAACGGTTGATAGCCTGCGAGATTTCATTATCGCGCTCGACAAAGAGAAGGCCGATCATTTGCGCTATAAACTTGATGGTGACTTGGTCAAGATTTTCATTACGCCCTACAGAACGACTATTTCCAGTGATGATTTACAGTTTAGCCAAGGCGATTATAACGTCGAATTAGTCCTGGCTCTGGGCGTCGAGAATCAAGAACGACTCGACAGTGCTCTGGCCGCTCATGGTCAGATTTTGCATGACGCGACGGTCGTAGCGATTAGCGCCGGTGAGCAAACCAGTCAAATCGGTAATCTGGAATGGCATAATTCTGACGCCAGTAGTCTGTGCGAAATGATTGCCGACATGAGTGAACTACTCAAAAGCGACAAATCATTAATGGACAAGCAAATCGCGACGTCATTATTGACTGGTATCGTTGCCGCAACTGAGCGATTTAGTAATACTAGGACGACATCTCAAGTTATGACGGTAGCGGCCAATCTAATGGCGGCTGGTGCTGATCAGCAACTGATTGCCGCTAGGTTGCAAGAAGCCCATGAAATATCTTCGATTCCAAATAAGTCAGCCGATACGAGTATTGAGCCTATGGATGAATCAACCCAAAGCTCGACATTCCCGGAGATTGATTCTGCCGACCAGTCAACTCTGCCACCAGAGGGTACACTCGAAATTAGTCACGAAGACACTGCAGAATCGGTTAGTGTTCCGGTTGAACCAACCCAACCGGTTGAAATTGATACTGGCATGAGCACTCTGCCGCCAGAAGGTGCACCAGTTATGGCGCAACTCCCGACGCCTGGCGCTGATATATCCCAAGATTTAAGTCTCGAGACGTCAACTCTGCCACCAGAACCAGAAATATTGGCTCCGGCAACCGATACTTTTCAAATGCCAGCCCCCCAGATTAATGACACCTCCGTCCAAGATGTCGTAACTATTGGACACGAGCCAGTGATCGAGCCTTTGCTTGGCGGGACACTCAATGCGACGACCGATCAGGCCGCCGAAGAGGCAAAAAAAGCCTTAGAGGATGAACAGAATCGTACGATTTTGTCACACGCTTACCTGGGTGGCCAGCCATCATCTTCAGCTAGTAGTATGTCAGTGAATGGGTCTGACGCCTCTGATAATGGTGCGCCGGTCGATATTTTTGCCTCGGTTCAAACACCGGTATCGCCTCAGATGCCAAATTTGCCGCCTCCGCCATCGATGCCGGACTTTTCGACTTTGCCTCCGCCACCAATTCCAGAATATAGTATGCAAACCGCGGATTTTAACCAAGCGCCAAGCACACCGACTATTACGGTTGACCCAAGTCAATATCGAATTCCCGGACAATAGTCCGATATTGTCACCTAGGCTGTTATAATTAACGAAATGAACGACGGTTTTATTTTGATTGACAAACCGGCTGGTATGACCAGCTTTGGAGTCGTGGCCAGGGTCAGGCGAGTACTGAGCAAACAGCAAGGCAAAAAAGTAAAGGTCGGACACACCGGCACGCTTGATCCTTTTGCGACCGGTCTGATGATTCTTGTTGTGGGCAAAGAATGTAAAAATGCCGCGCATTATACTAAATTAGACAAGACTTACGAAGCGACCTTTAAATTAGGTCAGACTAGTACGACTGGTGATATCGAGGGCGAATTATCGCAGATTTCGAGTCGCGTGCCGACTATCGATGAGATCAAAAACGTTCTGGCCAGATTCGTCGGTGAAATAAAGCAGACGCCGCCAATATATAGCGCTATCAGTATCAATGGTCAGCGGGCTTATGATTTGGCGCGAGCTGGCAAGGAAGTGAATATCCCCGAGCGGTTAGTAAAGATTCATAACCTGGATTTGGTTGACTACACATATCCTAATCTTAAAATTAGTACTCATGTATCCAGTGGAACCTATATCCGAAGCCTAGCCGAGGACATAGGCAAGGCCTTGGGCGTTGGCGCCTACTGTACCGAACTTAGGCGAACGACGATTGATAATTACAATTTGAAATCAGCTTTGAAGTTGGTGCAACTAGGCATAGATGATTAAAAATTTCTATAGGGGTTGAAAGATAGGCTAAACTCTGGTAGAATCCGTACTTGATGACAAAAGCAGATAATAAATCAGATGTCGGTAGCGCTCAAGCTCAAGTAGCGGCTTTGACGACTCGTATCAAAGAGATTACCGAGCACCTCAAGGCTAGCAAAAAAGATTTGATGGCTCGTCGTGGTCTGAAGCAGATGGTTGGCCAGCGTAAAAAGCTGCTCAAATATCTGGAAGAAACCGATTTCGAAAGCTACAAAGCTACCGTATCGACACTAGGACTCCGCAAATAAGCGGAGTTTTTAGTTTGTCTTTCTTAGATTATTGATGATCAGCACGTCTCGTGATCGTTCAATATAAGACGCGATATCAATCGTTTGCAAAAACTCTGGCAGTAGCCAGACCGTCTTGGGGTCAACAAAAGCGACATTTTTAATTTCGGCCAGGCCGTGCGAAGTGCTAGTGAGGTCGATATGATCGTAATCATTGACATTTTCGATGTTAAAGAAGAATTCCAACTGTTCGTTTTCGCCGTCATCGAATTGTTGAATAAAAAGTAGCCGGCCGACAGTCGGGGTGATACCGGTTTCTTCGACCATTTCGCGGCTCAAGCCGTCAATAAGTGATTCGGTCTCTTCCAGTCCGCCGCCAGGCGTACACCAATAATCACGCTGTCGGCCATGATGATCCGGCGTGAGTTGTTGAGCGAGCACGTGGCCATCTCTAAAAATTATTCCTCTGACATTGATCCTGCGTTTTATCATGTCATTATTATACACTTTGATATATAATTAACTTGCTCATATCAAGCGGTCTAGGTGGTGGATAGAGAAGTTCGACATTACGAATTCCTGTACCCGTTACTTAAGCCGTCATAATAACCGGATGTGTGGCTTTTGAAAAAATAAGGAGATACAATAATGCCTACAATAAATCCAAGCGGTAAGGATATTTTTACCGTTACAACCGACTTTTGCGGCCGGCCATTAACCCTAGAAGTAAATCGAGTTGGTTTTCGAACCACTGCCAGCGTGCTAGCGCGCTACGGCGATACAGTCGTTTTAGGAACGGTCATGGTCGGTTCAAAACCGGTTCAACTGGACTATTTTCCGCTGAGCATTGATTATGAAGAAAAATTTTATGCAGCCGGTAAGATATCGGGCAGCAAATTCATCAAACGCGAAGGTCGGCCGAGTGATGATGCTATTCTAATCGGTCGCTTAATCGATCGTCCGATCCGACCGTTATTTCCAAAAGGTTATCGCCAAGAAATCCAAGTCGTTTCGAGCGTTTTGTCGATGGATCCAGGTTTCAGGCCAGATGTTATTGCCATGATTGCAGCCAGTAGCGCCCTGATGATTGCCGGTGTGCCATTCGATGGTCCAGTTGCTGGACTGAGGGTTGGACGTGTCAATGGTGAATTCAAGGCTTTCTTGTCATCAGAAGAGCGAACCAAGAGCGAGTTAGACCTTGTCGTAGCCGGTATTGAAAGCGGCATCACGATGGTTGAAGCTGGGGCCGAAGAGGTCAGCGAGGCGCTTGTTGCCGATGCTCTAGACTGGGCCTTTAAAGCTTACCAGCCAGCAATTGCTTTGCAAAAAGAGTTGGTCAAAAAAGTTGCGCCTGTTGCCCTCGAATATACTTTGGTCTTGCCAAATCAAGATATCCAAACCGAAACCGATAAGTGGGTTGACGGTAAATTAGGTGAAGCTTTACGCAAACCTTATCCAGAACGCAATGAACTTGTTTCGACCCTGAGATGGGCTTTTCATGCCGAGATGCGCGAAAAAATCGGTGAAGACTACGATAAATGCCATGATGAATATGACGAGGCTTTCACTAGTGCCTTGCATAAAGATGTCCGCAAAGGCATTATCAAGGATGGCTTGCGACCAGATGGCCGCAAGTTGGACGAAGTTCGTCCACTATCATCCGAGGTTGGAATTTTGCCACGTACGCACGGCTCAAGTTTGTTCACACGTGGCGTAACTCAGGCTATGAACATTATCACGCTCGCACCACTCAGTTTTTCGCAAATTGTTGATACGATGGAAGTCACCGAAGGCGAGCGCCGCTATATGCATCATTACAATGCGCCTGGTTACACAGTAGGCGAAGTTCACAGGCTCGGTAGCCCAGGTCGTCGCGAAATTGGTCACGGATATCTAGCCGAAAGGGCACTGATGGCGGTTTTGCCGGCAATTGAAGATTTCCCATACGCGATTCGTAGCGTGACTGAAATCATGAGCCAAAACGGTTCGACGTCGATGGCCGCTACCTGTAGTAGTTGTCTGGCGCTAATGGATGCTGGTGTGCCGCTTAAGGCGCCGGTTTCTGGCGTAGCGATGGGGCTAATGATGGACGGCGATAAACCATACGTTCTGACTGATATCGCTGATGCTGAGGATTTTGCTGGCGATATGGATTTCAAAGTTACCGGTACTTCAAAGGGCATCACGGCTCTTCAAATGGATATGAAAGTCCACGGCTTGCCGGTTAAGGTCCTACGTGAGGCACTCGAAAAAGCACAAAGCGGTCGCGCTTTCATTCTTAACCACATGATAAGTACGCTGGCTGGACCACGTGAAAAACTTAGCCCGTACGCCCCACGCATCGAAAAGCTAAAGATTAATCCAGACAAAATCGGTGCCGTGATTGGCAAGGGTGGTGAGATGATCAAAAAAATCACTGCCGAAACCGGTGCGCAGATTGATATTGCCGATGATGGACTAGTTACGATTGCCGCAGTTGACACCGTTTCGATTGAACGAGCGCTTAATTGGGTTAAGGGACTTGTCGAAGAACCAGAAATCGGCGTAATTTACGAAGGCCGAGTCGTATCGATTAAGGACTTCGGTGCTTTCGTGAATATTTTGCCAGGTATCGATGGCATGGTTCATATCAGCGAAATGGCTGATAAGCGTATCGAAAAAGTTACCGATGTCGTCAAAGAAGGCGATACAGTCAAGGTTAAGATCATCGGAATCGATGACCGCGGACGCATCAGTCTCAGTATAAAAAGCGCTAAATAGTCGCGCCAAACTTGCTATTCATCGAGATCTGTGCTAGAATCTAAGGACTAGGTTTTGTCTCGTAAAAAGGGTATGGATAGTAATAAGCAGCTATTTCTCGAACAAATCAAGGCGGATATTGTGAAAAATAATGTCTGCCCGGATTTGGCTTTGAGCGCCAAAAACCTTGTCATGGGCGATGGTAATATCGACGCCGAGATAGTATTTATTGGTGAAGCGCCAGGCAAAAACGAGGACGAACAGGGTTTGCCGTTTGTCGGAGCGGCCGGTAAATTTTTAAATGAAATGCTTTTAGGTGCGGGTCTTAGCCGTAAGGATGTGTATATCACGAATATCGTAAAATATCGTCCGCCCGACAATCGTGATCCTTTGCCTGATGAGAAAGCCGCATTTTGGCCCTACTTGGTGCGCCAGCTGGATGTCATTAATCCCAAAATTGTAGTGACATTAGGCAGGCATAGCATGGAGTATTTTTTGCCAGAAAAAAAGATTAGCCAGGTGCACGGTCAGCCAAAAAGGATAACATTCGGTGATAAGAAAATTGTCATCGTACCGTTATTCCATCCGGCGGCCGCACTTTATAACGGCAGTATGCGAGCTACGCTCGTCGAAGATTTTTTGAAACTACCAAAAATAATTAAGTTATTAGATAACGAAAAAGGAGAATAAAAAATAATGGGTCAACAGAGACTAGGAAAAGTCACGCAAGACGACCAATCAAAACGACCAGGTTTTAATAAACAGCGGTCACAAAATACGGTTTTGAACAAAACCACAACAAAAAAAGGCGAGGCTTTCAGAGCGCAGCGCCGAGTCAACGAGAATGTTAATATTCGCGCTAGTCAGCACGTGATTGATATTCCAGTAAATAAGTCAATCTATAACGGCTACGGTGGCAAGCAATACAGCCCAATCGGCCAAAAGAGCGCCAAGCGGGGCATGGCTCCAACGCTTCGTATTATTCCTATCGGTGGATTAGGCGAAATGCGTATCGGTAAAAATATGATGGCAATCGAATACGGTAATGACATTATCGTAATTGACGCCGGATTGCTTTTTCCGGGCGCGGACTATCCAGGCATCAACTATATCGTGCCGGATATTAGCTATTTAGAAGAGAACAAACATAAAATACGAGCGATTCTATTCACTCACGCCCACCTAGATCATATCGGTGCTTTCCGACACTTTGCGCACAGGATACCGGCACCGGTTTATAGCACCAAGTTTACGATTCGTATGATTCAAAAGACTATGGAAGAGTCAACTAGTGGGTTTGAGCCGGAATATATTGCCGTTGATCCTGATAACCACGAGAGGGTTCAGATCGGCGATAACTTTAATGTCGAATTCGTCCGCATGGACCACTCGATACCAGATGCCGCTGGCATCATTATCCGTACGCCACTCGGCGTCTTGTTTAACACTGGTGACTGGCGATTTGAATCGGCGCCGGTTGACGGCAAAAAAGTCGATATGGAGAGATTGACTGAAATTGCTACCAAAGAAGGCATTTTGCTACTGATGAACGAGTCAACCAACTGCGAATCTGACGGCACTCATAGCGTCACGGAATTCGATATCCAGAACAGCCTCGGTCAAATCATGGATCAATATACTAATAGCCGATTAATCATCAGCTGTTTTAGCACCCAGATTTATCGCATGCAGTTAATCCTAGAAGAAGCCAAGCGTCATGACCGTAAGGTTGCTTTTGCTGGCTATAGCATGATCCAGAACCTAGAAGTCGCCTTAAGGTCCGGTATGATCAAGGTTCCTAAGGATGTTGTCGTCAAAATGGACGATCTAGTCAAATTGCCAGATAGCAAAGTTACAATCATCTGTACTGGATCTCAGGGTGAATTTAACGCAGTCTTGAACCGCATGGCAACCGGTAGCCACAAACATATCAAGATCAAGAACAGCGACGTTATTGTCTTTAGCTCGAATGCTATTCCTGGCAACGAACTATACGTGTCTCGTACGGTTGATAATCTGATGCGAGAGGGTAGTGATGTCATTCAGAATGGCAAAACCCATCTAACCGGCATCGGACCACTGCACTTATCGGGTCATGCCTATCATGACGACCATGTCCAATTAATCAGTGCGCTTAATCCAAAGTATTACATGCCAATTCACGGTGAATTCCACATGTTAGTTCATAACGCCGAGATTGCCGAGCAGAAAGCTAAAGTCAAGCACGACAATATCTTTGTCTGTGATAGTGGTGATGTGCTCGAAATTACTCACGATGGTGCACGTAAGGCTGGTCGCGTAACGGCCGGTGGCGTGATGTATGACGACAGCGGCGCTGTGGTGTCGGAAGTCGTCCTAAAAGACCGCATCCATATGGCTAGTGAGGGTATTTTCGTTGTTATTCTGACGATTCAAAAGGGTACTGGCCGATTAATGACCAGCCCTGATATCATCAGTCGTGGATTTATTTATCTACGCGATAGCGAAGAGTTGATGGGACTAATCAGACAGTACCTGAAACAAAAAGTTGCTAGAACTTTTTCGGGTAAGCATATCGACCTGGATCTTATCAAAAAAGAACTCAGAGATGAAATCACGCATATTCTATATGACCAGACGCATCGTACGCCAATCGTCATACCAGTTATCAATGAAATCGGTTCAATGTCACCAAAGCAACCGCGTCAGCAATCCGACAGGCAGCCTATGCCAAGGTTCAACAACGATCAGCCAAAGAAGTTTCCTCAACCAGTCGTCCCAGATAATGCGGCGGCTGATCCTCGTGAACGAGTCCTGTTCAGGGAATACTAGATTCACTTGCAAAATGTAGTAAATTTTGCTATAATATGCAATATGTTTTGTTAATTTCCGTAACTTAAGCATATAATGGAAAAGACATGCCAAAAAAGAAAAAACACCACAAAAAACACGATAAAGTAGCGCCACAGCACAGCCTGCCGAGTGGCTTTTGGTCGCAAGTCGGGGCGTTAATGTTAATTGCCGTTTCACTATTGCTAGTGGCGTCTTGGTTTGGTGGTAGCGGTCCAGTATTGGAATGGGTTCAAAATCAGGCCCTGGCAATCATCGGTTATTCAGTGTTTGTACTACCGATTTTGTTCACCTACGTCGCGGTAGAGATATTCAGAGCAGAGAATAATCGTTTGCCGTTCGTGATGAAATTTGCGACGGCATCGTCAATTATTTGGTTTTCGGGTCTGTTCGGCTTAATGAAAAATAGCAACGGACAAACGACAGGTGGCGCACTGGGCGAATTCGTTAATAGTTTTACTTTGTCATTAGTTAATGGCGGCATCGCGACTTTCGTCTATATTCTTTTGATATTCGTTACGCTGTTATTTATTCTCAGGGTTTCACCATTTACGATTATCAAGAATATTTGGCAATTTATTCGCCGCGATACCTCCGAGGAGGACGCGAATATCAAAGTTATGCGCAATGTGGCGGCGATTGATGGTCCAAAGACGTCTCCGATTAGCCACTTCGTATTAAATGCCAGCGTGCCAATTGACTCGGATAAATCAGGTGACAAAAAGAAACCCGGTCTGTCGCTAAAGGGCGGTCCGATTGGTCGTGACAAACCAGGCGATGAGCAAGCTCTAGTGACGGTACTTGATCCTGATTGGAAGGCTCCAAGCTTGGATTTACTCGAAAAAAAGCAGTCACCGGCTGATGCGGGTGATGTCCAACAAAACGCCATGATTATCAAAGACACTTTGAGTGAATTCGACATCGATGTCGAAATGGAAGGCGCCAATATTGGGCCACGCGTGACGCAATTTACCTTAAAGCCACCGAGTGGTGTTAAGCTGACGCGTATTACGGCGCTAGAAAACAATATCGCTCTTAATTTAGCGGCTCAGAGTTTGCGCATGGAAGCGCCAATCCCAGGCAAAAAAGCCGTCGGTATTGAGGTGCCGAATCGTAAAGCAGCCGATGTAAGGTTGTACTCGGTCATTTCCAGCAAGCAATGGTCACAGAACACCGAACCGTTAGCTTTTGCGATTGGCAAAGACATTTCGGGCGAAGTGGTTATTGGCGAGCTTAATAAAATGCCGCATCTTTTGATTGCTGGCCAGACCGGTGCTGGTAAGTCGGTCATGATTAATACTATGTTGGCCAGTTTGCTATACCACAACAGTCCAAGCGACATGAAACTGATTTTGGTTGACCCAAAACATGTCGAAATGGCCCAATATGAAGATATTCCACATCTGTTGACGCCGGTTATTAACGAACCGGATAAAACACTTAGCGCGCTGAAGTGGGCGGTCAACGAAATGCAGCGCCGCTATGCTTTATTAGCTGAAACCAAAGTCCGTGATATTAAATCCTATAATCAAAAAATCAAATCGAGCGGTACGAAAATCATGGTTAATGACGAACAGGGTATTCCTCAAGAGCATGAAAATGGTGCGATGCCATATATCGTGATTGTCATCGACGAGCTAGCTGACCTCATGATGGCTGCCAGCCGCGACGTTGAGGCTTTGATTGTGCGTTTAGCCCAAAAAGCTCGTGCGGTCGGTATTCACTTAGTCCTAGCGACCCAGAGCCCACGTGTCGATGTTATCACCGGACTTATCAAAGCTAATATTCCAGCCAGAATTGCCTTCACGGTGTCACAGCAAGTTGAAAGCCGAATCATCATCGATCAGGTTGGTGCCGAAAAGTTACTTGGACAAGGCGACATGTTGTTATCGACCGCCACTATGAGCAAGCCAAAGCGCGTCCAGGGCGCCTGGGTGACCGAGGAGGAGATTACTCGACTAGCTGACTATTTGCGTCTGCAATCTCCGCCGCAATATAACGACGAGGTTGTTAGCCAACCAGTCCAACTTAACGGTAAGGGCGGGGTCGTTATGGACCTAGATGGCGGTGGGGACGATGATTTGTATCGTGATGCTGTCCAGGTGGTAATTGATAGTAAAAAGGCCAGCACCAGCCTGTTGCAGAGGAGACTCAGGATAGGTTATTCAAGAGCGGCCCGTATCATCGAGACCATGGAAGAGCAGGGTATCATTGGGCCGGCTGATGGTTCAAGGCCGCGCGACGTGCTTATTAGTAGCGTCGATGAAATCGGTGGCGGCTCATCTGACGAGCTCTAGATTTACTCTTTAGAATATGCTATAATCAACTGGTTATCAACTCAGTTTGCGATAAATGTGCGCAAACATCCATAAGGATTCCAAAGGAGGAAATCTAAATGAAGGAATATGAACTAACCGTTCTAGTCCATCCCGACCTAGAGGTCGATATAGAATCACCGCTTAAAAAAGTTCGTGATCTAGTGACATCTAACGGCGGAAAAATTATCAAAGAAGAGTCATGGGGCAAGAAAAAGCTGGCCTACAAAGTCAAAGGCGAAGATTTCGCAGTTTATAATTATTTCGAAGTCGAATTACCAGCCGATGCGCCGCTCAAGATTAGCAATAATCTAAACATCTCGGACGAGGTTATCAGGTACATGCTAGTAGTTGCTGATCTAAAGGGTCGCAAGGCTCTAGAAGAAGCCAGAGCAGCTGCCAGCGAAGCAGGCGAAAAAGAAGTTAGCGATAAGGAGTAAACAATATGGCCAAGAGCATCAACCAAGTAATCCTGTTAGGACGCCTAACCCGTGATCCAGAACAGCGAACCACTACGACCGGTAAAACAATTGCTAGTTTTTCAATCGCGGTTGATCGCGCTGGCAATGATGACACAGCTGATTTTTTCAATGTTACGGCTTGGGAAAAATTAGGCGAATTAGTCATCAAATACTTAGCTAAGGGTCGTCGCGTACTCGTTCAGGGTCGTTTGCGCCAAGATAGCTGGGATGACAAAGAGACTGGCAAAAAAGTCAGTCGTGTCGAAGTTGTTGCGACTGATGTGACATTCTTGGATGGACCAAGTGATGGCGGTGGTAGCACCGCTCAAGCTGCGAATTCATCTTCACGCAGCACCAAAAAAACCGAAGATGTCGTTATCGAAGACATCGATGACAAACCAATTGATTTAAGTGAAATTCCTTTCTAGGATTCGCCGCTAGGGCGAAGGAGATTTATAAAATGACAATTAAGAAGTTTAAAAAAGATTCACCAGTATTTTTTGACTACAAAGATGTAAAGATTTTACAGCGCTACATTGATATTTATGGTCAAATCAAACCAATCAGCAAAACTGGACTCAGCGCTCGTCAACAGCGCCAATTAGCTTCGGCTATCAAGCGCGCCCGACACTTGGCGTTATTACCATTCGTAACCCAAGGATAATCAATCGTGGCATATCAACCAACCGAGCTAAAAAAAGGCGTAGTTATTCAGCTGGAAGGCAAACCTTACCGAGTAGTTGAATATAATCAAAAAGTCGTCGGTCGTGGCGGCAGTATCGTTAATGTCAAAATCAAGAACTTGATCGATGGCAGCGTCATCGCCAAGACCTTCAAGGGCCAAGAGCGAATTGACTCGGCTGAAGTATCTAGCCAGAATGTTCAATATCTGTACAGTGATGGTACTGATTATCACTTTATGGACCCAGTGACTTTCGAACAATTTCAGCTTTCGACTGATATCGTCGGCGATGCCTATGAGTATATGAAAGAAGGTGACGAAGTGACTTTGCAGTTATTTGACAACAACGTTATCAATGTCGAATTGCCCAAAAACGTCTATCTAGAGGTTATTTATTCCGAAGATGTCGTCAAGGGTGATACTACTAGCAATGTGCAAAAAGATGCCAAACTAGAAACCGGTTTGACGGTCAAGGTTCCGGCATTCATCAAAACCGGTGATATCATTTCGGTTGACACCGAAACTGGTCAATACCGCGAACGCAAAAAGGGTTAATTTATATGACCAGGGAACGACTAGACAAAGCTCTGACCGAGCGAAAACTTGTCATCAGTCGGTCTCAGGCCGAAAGTTGGATTAGACTAGGCAAGGTAACGGTTAATGGAAAAGCCGTTACCAAGCCTGGTTTTTTTGTTGATGAAAAATCAGATATTAGGCTAACCGCTGAAGATCAGTACGTTAGTCGAGCTGGGCTTAAACTGGCTTCGGTGGCTGATATTTTTAAATTGGATTTTCGTGATAAGGTTATCCTGGATGTTGGTAGTAGTACTGGCGGTTTTACGGATTACGCTTTGCGACATGGCGCTAGCAAAGTCTATGCCGTCGATGTCGGCACTGACCAGCTTCATCCTAGTCTAATTGGCAATCCAAAGATTGAGTTACATGAAAAGACCGATATTCGTGATGTGCGCTCTAATGAAGTTGCGGGTCCTGCCGCTCGGTCCACCGCGTCTCGTGCCACCCGCGCTAGCATAATTATCGAGAGTACTCCTGATTTGATTGTGATTGACGTGTCATTTATTAGTCTGCGTGAAATTTTGCCGCATATTCATGATTATCTTTCGGATAGGAATACTCAAATCGTTGCCATGTTAAAACCGCAGTTCGAAGCTGGGCGCGAACAGGTGAATAAGGGCATAATCAAAAACGACGCGATCCGTCGGCAAATCCTAAAAGATTTCGAGACCTGGGCGCATAAATATTTCGTAATTATTGACAAGCGCGATAGTGGCGTCGCTGGTGCCAAGGGTAACCAAGAGCGATTTTATTTGCT
>JAAXXM010000003.1:19810-34873 GCA_013334475.1 Candidatus Saccharimonadota bacterium
ACGACGCGATCCGTCGGCAAATCCTAAAAGATTTCGAGACCTGGGCGCATAAATATTTCGTAATTATTGACAAGCGCGATAGTGGCGTCGCTGGTGCCAAGGGTAACCAAGAGCGATTTTATTTGCTAAAGTCGCTTTAGATAAAACTTTTTTATTGCCTCTCTACGCACGACTAATATTATTTTTATCTTGATTGTCGGGTCCTGCCGCTCGGTCCACCCCAAAATTTTTTGCCGATTACAGCAAAAGAATTTCGGGTGTTGCCCCGCCTCGCGTCACCCGTTATTGGCTTACGGCAAAACCTAGAGTCTAATTGTTTACTCCAGCCGGCTTTTTGATTGCTATATTCGATGAACATCTGCAGCCCGAGTTCGACAGGGCGCCGGGGCCCATGTTCGGACCCGGAGCGAAGCCGTTCTGAGGATATAGCAAGCGAAAGGTCGGTTTTGTTTACAGAGAGGTGAAATGCCTTACGCTACTTGCTAACATTAAAGCGGAATTCGACGACGTCGTCAGGCTGCATGATATAGTCGCGACCTTCGGTGCGCATTTTGCCGGCTGATTTAGCGGCGGCTTCCGAGCCAGCGGCAATCAGGTCGTAGTAGTTGACGATTTGAGCGGCGATAAAGCCTTTTTCAAAATCAGTGTGAATAACACCGGCGGCTTGTGGGGCAGTCGAGCCCTTTTTGATTGTCCAAGCTCTGACTTCTTGCTCGCCAGCCGTCAAATAACTCTGCAGACCCAACGTGTCATAGGCAGCGTGGATTAGTTGCATCAGACCGGTTTCCTTGACGCCGTAACTTTCAAGTAGTTCAGCCGCATCAGTGGCGGATAAGCCTTTTAGCTCGTCCTCTAATTTGGCGCAGACGAAAACCGATTTTGCTGGACTGACTAGATTCGATAGCTCTTGCTTTTTCGCATCATCCGTCAAGGTTTGCTCATCGACATTAAAGGCATAAATGACCGGCTTGGCAGTCAATAGATGTAAATCATAGATATATTCTGTTTTTAGATCATCAACTGATGATAATGGAGTGCCGGATTGTAGTTTGTCGAGCAAGTTTTGCAAATAATCGGCAACTGGTTTTAATTTTGGATTACCCTTGGCGTTTTTTTGCGCGGTTGGCAAACGATTTTCGATAGTTTGGATATCGGCCAGAATAAGTTCGGTATTGATAATATCGATATCATTGCGCGGATGGATACGGTTGGCGACATGGATTACGTTGTTGTCGTTAAATGCGCGAACGATATGAATAATCGCGTCGCATTGGCGAATATTGGCCAGAAATTTGTTGCCTAGGCCTTCGCCTTTGCTAGCACCAGCGACGAGTCCGGCAATATCAACGAAAGTAACAGTAGCCGGCACGATTTTTTTAGCATGGTACATCTCGGCTAATTTATCTAAGCGTTCGTCCGGTACCGGCACGATACCGGTATTAGGTTCGATTGTGGCGAACGGATAATTAGCCGCCAAAATATCATTATTGGTCAGGGCGTTAAAAAGTGTTGATTTGCCGACATTTGGCAAACCGACGATGCCGATTGATAAACTCATGAGAATATTTTAACAGAGGTAAGGGAAAAATACGAGACATTTTATATTGGCGGGGTATTTGTGTTATTATTATGCTTGAATAAGCATAAGGAAAATTTTTGGTGGCAAATATTATCAAACTCAACAAGGCTAAAAAGAAAGTATCAAAGAAAGCCCTGATTATTATCGGATTGCTGATTATTGTATTGATTGGCGGTGCGCTGGCTTATTATTTTTTGGTAATCAATAAATCTGGTAGTAATAATTCGTCTCAATCTAATAATCAATCGAATACTAGCCAGTCAAAAACTCTGACCAGTGATCAAGTCGCGACACTAGTTGATAATACTAGCCAGCTGATTGATAACGGTGATACCGAAACCGCCGAAATTAATCTAAAGGATGCTGTTAGCGGCACGAGCGATAATCAGCAGAAGTTTACTTTGTATAATAGTCTGTCCGATGTCTATTTGAGTAATAAACAATACGATGAAGCGCTAAGTGCCGTTCAGAGTGCTATCGACAGTTCGCCGGATAGTGCTGATAGTACTACCTATAGCCAAATGGCAGAGATTTATGAGGCTAAAGGTGACATTGCGAATGCTATCAAAGCCTACGAACAGGCATTGGCCGAACTAGATCAAAATGATGATTTGCAGGCTAATCGGGTGATTTTTTATCAAGAAGAAATTACAAGGTTAAAAGGTAATTAGGATTATGTCGTTTATCAGATATCGAAAACTCAGCTCGAATAGTTCAAGGATGTTTTTTATCTTGCTCTTTTCGTTACTTTTATTGCCTAGCACCACGGTTCTTGCTAAAACGTATCTAGGTAGAAGTGAAGGCAAGGGTTATTTTTATAATAATTCCGAAGGTGGTAAATTCACTAGTGATTATAACGTTATGAAAAATGGCGTGCCAAGTAGTGCCGATGATTCGGCTGATAGTTTTTATAAATTTATTCACGATAAATATACCGGTGGTTCGACGCAGGACAAGACTGGCGCGGCTTTTATCGTTAATACGATGCTTGGCAAAAAAGCTCCGGGTTATGGAAAGTCATTGGATTCTGATGTTTGGACCGAATTCAAGATGAAGTTAGACTATATTTTTGCGACCGGCGACGTCTATTGGAAAGATTACTCGATTTGTGGTAAGACCAGCACTTATTATCAAAAGAGTAATAAAGACGATGCCTTCTACGAACTAAAGAAAAGTGATGTAGAGGACTACTATATTAGCAAGGGTTACTCAGGCAAAGATCTGGATAAAAAAGTTAGTGCATATTGCAAGCCAAAGACGCTTCATTTTGACGACAGTAAAGGCAATACTCTTTATAGGCTAGATTCGGATTGCGCTAACCCAGTTGGTAGTATCAGCTCATCCGGTCTGCCGACGCCAAAATATGAGTTGACACCGAAAGTCGGTACTAATGCAGCCAGTTTTGTCGGTAATTATGTGAATTATACTATTACGCCTAGTCTTAGCAATAGTGGCACCGTTACTAGGCAGACACAGTGGCAACTTACTAAACTTATTGCCAACCCGGGTAATGACGTAACCCCGTCCGGAAATGACCATAGCAGTAAAAAACCTTGCAGCTATTTTAATAGTGATAATTGTAGCGCCGTGAGAAGCGGTGAAGCGGTCTTTAACACCAACGGTAGCGTTAAGGATAAAATTAGCGGTGATACTTTTGCGCAATATTTGGATAATACGGCTAATTTACCACTTGGCACGAAGGTATGTTTTGCCTTGTCGGTCCAGCCATGGGCAACACACGATCCTTACAAGAGCAGCGACGAGGATTGGTACCATTCTAGTCTGGTCTGTTTTAAAATCGCCAAAAAACCTAAACTTCAAATCTGGGGTGGCGACCTTATGGCAACTGGTCCAACCAGTATGGTTAAAACTAGTCAAACCATCGTCAGTCAAAACACCACCTCGACTTCGTACATGTTCGGTAGTTGGGACGAATACGCTGTTTTTGCCACCGGATCAATCTCGGGTATGGGTTCAGGTGCTGCTTATGCCAACAATGGACTATCTGGGGGCGTTTCGTCCTGTAATAATGACAGTCGTCTAACATTCGCTCAATTAAACTGCGGCACAAACCCTCCTTCATTAGGTGGCTATACGACTACAGGCGTATCTTCGGATATAGTTAATAATTTCTCGGGTAGCAATGGCACCTTAGCGGCAGGACCGATCGACATCAATAGTTTGTCTGGGCCAGGTATATACATCGGTTCGCGCGAGGGTGATCTAAGCCTGAGTGCCAGCACTTTAAACCCAGGTAAAACTGTCGTGCTAAAGGTCAGCGGTACGGTGACTATTCTAGGTGACCTGAAATATAATCTGGACAATAACGGCGCGAAATACACCAGCGCCAGCCAATTGCCGCAACTGATAATTATTGCTAACAATATAAATATCGCAGGTAACACTCAGCAGATTGATGCTTGGTTGATTGCCAAGACTAATGATAACAGTAGTATTAATACCTGTTCAGACATTAATCTAGCTAATCCACTTAGCGCCGTCATATGCAGTAATCTATTGAAGGTAAACGGACCGATTTATACCAACCACCTCTATTTACGTCGTACGGCCGGTTCAGCCGCTACATGGGGACCAACCGCGGGCGATCCAGCCGAAATATTTAATCTTCGTGCCGACGTCTATCTATGGGCGGCAGCTATGGCTAGTGGTAATGGGCAAGTCAAAACCGTCACCAGCAATGAGTTGCCACCGAGATTCTAGATAAATATTATTGCTTTTAAAGCTCATGCTTATGTATAATGTTACTTAATATGGCATTACTGAAGGGATTGGGTGATTTTTTTGCGCTAGACATCGGCACGAACGCCGTTAGGGTAGTGCAATTATCTCATTCCGGTAATGACAACTGGAGTTTGCAACATTATGGCTATGCGCCAGTTGATGAAAAAATCACGACTGGCAATTCAGCCGAAGGTATGAGACGTCTAGGTGAGGTTATTATGACGGCCGTTGGCCAAAGCGGCATCAAAGAGAAAAACGTTGTTATTGGCCTGCCGTCAAACAAAACCTTTACGACTGTAGTTGATGTGCCGGCTGTCAGTGAAGCCGAACTAAAAGAGACTATCAAATATCAGATTGACCAATATATTCCGACCGCTATCGAAGAGACTAAAGTTGATTGGGCGTTATTAGGTCAGTCTTTGCATGATCCAAAGCAACAAGAAGTACTACTCGCTAGTACAGCTAGCGTTTATACCGAAGAGCGTCTCGAATTCATTGAGAGTCTAGGTTTTAACGTCATCGCTGCCGAGCCGGATCCAATCGCTATGATACGTTCGCTTTTACCAAATGGTGTACAAGATGCTAGGTTAATAATTGATGTCGGAGAGAGGTCAACTGATCTTGCGATAACTTTTGGTGACAGCCCAAGGTTAGTCCGAAACATTCCTACCGGTCTTGGTTCGCTTATTAAAGCAGCCGTCCAGAATCTTAATGTCCAAGAGGACCAAGCCAGACAATTCATATTGAAATTTGGTTTGGCGCCGGATCGTTTGGAAGGTCAAGTTTATCGCGCAATCGAGAGCACGCTCGAAAACTTCGTAGCCGAACTGATCAAATCGATTAAATTTTTCCAGACTCGTTATCCGAATACCCCCGTAGGCGGAATCTTGTTATCGGGATTTGCGGCAGTCGTCCCGCGATTTGGCGAATATATCACTGCCAAGACTGGTGTTTCGTCTAGCGTGGCTAACCCATGGCAACGTGTCAGGGTGTCTCAAGCAGATCAGCAACAGCTGAGCTCGATCGCTTCGGAATTTGCTACCGTTATCGGTCTGGCGCAGAGGAAGAATATCAAATGATCGAGATAAATTTAATTCCAAATGTTAAACAAGAGTTAATCAAGGCTCAGCGCATTCGAACCAAAGTGATTGCTAGTTCGATTCTGGTTGGGGTAATATCTATTTCGGTCGTTACATTGCTAGCCGTATATATCTTTGGTGCTCAGTCGCTTCGCGGTTATCTCGCAGATAAGGATATCGATACCTATAGTGCTAAATTAAAAGCCGTGCCTGATTTGTCAAAGATGTTAACGATTCAGAATCAGATCACGAAACTAAAGGCGCTAAATGATAACAAAAAGATCGATTCAAGATTATTTGATCTGTTAGCTGCCATCATATCGCCTATACCTAACGACATCCGTTATTCGAGTTTGTCGATTGATTCGGATCAAAAAACAATTTCTATTGAAGCTCAGTCGGTCAATAGTGCCGGGGCGTATGCGACGGCCGAGATATTCAAAAAGACAATCGAGGTCGCACAGGTCAAATATACTGATACTGACGGTAAAGACCAACAGGTTAATGTTGCTTCGAATGTCAGTACTTCCAATGTGAGTTATGGTGAGGACGCTTCGGGTCAAAAGGTCCTTCGATTTACAATCAGCTTCAATTATAACGATGCTCTATTCTCGCCTAGCTCCAAGGATGCTTCGGTCGTAATTGTTTATAGCGATGGTGGTGACTTCACAGATTCTCGACTTGGAGTCCCGAGTACGATTTTTACCAGTCGAGCTTCTGATATAACAGAGGGGGACCAGTAGTATGTCAACAAAGAACGTAGCTCTTCGTAAAAGGACACAGATTGCTAGAGCTAACCAGACAATGTTTATCTGGGTCGCTGGTGTATCGGTTGTATTTGGCATAGCTTTGGTGGCGACGGTGTTCCTTGCCAAGATGCTATTTTTCAATGAAAAGGTAATTGCGGAAAAAAATAATACGGTAAGGATTCTAAAGCAGAACAACAATAACGTTGATGCCTTGATTTCATCAGTCAGGGCGTTGGACGCCAATCAGTCCTTGGTTGATGTCAATAAAAACGTCGGCTATAGCCACGCTATCCAGGTGATTCTTGATGCGCTTCCATCTGACGCTAATTCGCTGGCGCTCGGTGCCTCAATTCAAAACAAACTACTAAATGGCATCGACGGATTGAAAGTGAACTCCCTTCAGACCGATCCGGTAGTAGGTATTGAATCGCTGAGCAACAATACTTCGACGATTAATATGTCTAGTGCGTCATCGGGCTCGGATAATGAAATTACCTTCCGTTTTTCAGTCAGCGGCAGTGAAACTGCTCTAAAGCAAGTTTTGAATAATTTGGAAAAATCGATTCGAACAATTGATGTGACTTCATTAAAAATTGAAGGACAAGGTAACGGTGTTAGCACTATGAGTATCCAGGGCCGAGCGTTTTATGAGCCGGCAAAGACGGTTGATCTAAGTAATAAGGTGATTAAATCATGAAAAAGACAGATGTAGCAATGATAGTTCTGATAGCTTCAACCAGTGTGCTTATATCTTATTTTTCCGCAAGGGCTATCTTTGGCGATGTGTATAACGGCAGAACGACAGTCAAGACAATCGAAAGCATCAGCTCTGAAGTAGAACAGCCAAGTGCCGATATTTTTAACCAAAATGCCATTGATCCAGCGGTTCAAATAGGTATAAAAGATACGACTAAGTAGGGAGGGTTATGGCGCTACTTACCAGCGACATGCAGGGAAAACTGGTTAGCCTCCTGGTTAGCGAGGGTCTGGTTAGCGATGGTGTTTTGCAAAATGCCAAAGAAGAAGCAACCAAGCAAAATAAGCCCTTGCTTGGACTATTATCGGAACAGAAGATTGTTGACGACGAGTTGCTGACCCACGCAATCGCACAGGTATCTGGCGTGCCGTATGTCAATCTGTCTAACAGTCTTATTGACCAAAATATCCTGAGCCTATTACCAGAGGATATTGCCGAGAGATTTATGGCGGTGCCGCTAGCTGAAGTTCAGAATCGATTGGCCGTAGCAATGATAGATGCTAATAACGTCCAGGCGGTTGACTATTTGTCGAGTCGTATCCAACGCCCACTCAAGGTATTTATGGCCTCCGAGGCGGGCGTCAGGCACGTCCTCGATCAATATAAAACTGATTTATCGAGTGTTGACGCGGCGGCAGAGGCAAGCCAACAGGAGGCCTCTCAAGAGGCTAATCGTGAGGTTAAGACAATCGTTCAAGATTCGCCAATTAGTAAAGCCCTAAGCACGATTTTGGAATATGCCCTAAAGACTAGGTCGAGCGACGTTCATATCGAACCACTGGAATCGACTCTCAAGATTCGCTGTCGAGTTGATGGTATGTTGCGCGAAATAATGCAACTACCCAAGAGCATCGAGCCGGCACTAGTTAGCCGTATAAAAATATTATCCAATCTAAAGATTGACGAACACCGCATGCCCCAGGACGGCCAATTCACGGTAAAGATTGCTGGCAAAGAAGTAGATCTTCGTATTGCGATTAGTCCAGTAATCTGGGGTGAACAGGTCGTTATTCGTCTGCTAGACAAGTCGGGCAATGATTTTAATCTCGAAAGTATGGGTTATGCCGGACGAGCGCTCAGGGCAATAAAAAAGGGCATCAAACGACCAAACGGTATGATTCTGACTTCTGGGCCGACCGGTAGTGGTAAAACGACTAGTCTATACGCTCTAATAAAAGAAATCAAAAATGAAAATGTGAATATCGTTACACTAGAAGACCCAGTTGAGTACAAGATGAGTGGAGTCAACCAAATCCAAGTTAACGCAGACGTCGGTTTGACTTTTGCTAGCGGCCTCAGGTCGATCTTGCGTCAAGATCCGGATATTATTATGGTTGGCGAGATCCGCGATGCCGAAACAGCTAACTTGGCCGTCCAAGCGGCGCTTACGGGACACTTGGTTTTTAGTACGCTTCACACTAATAGCGCGGCCGGAGTCTTACCTCGACTACTCGACATGGGTATCGAGCCGTTTTTGATTGCCAGTACGGTTAATACGATTATCGGGCAGCGTTTGGTCCGTCGTGTGGCCGAAAAACGCGAGTCATATCAGTCAAATCCAATCGAAACGCAAAATATTTTATCGACAGTCGGACATATATTACCAAAGACTCAGGCTGATATAGTAAAAATCTCACAAGATTTAGGATATAAAGACTTGCCACTAGCGGGTCAAAGCGCTTATACTTTAGTGAGAGGCGTTGACGGACCTCAGGGTGCTTCCAATCATGGATATTCCGGCCGAGCTGGAATATATGAGGTAATGGATGTAAATGAAGCCATCCAGAGCCTAATTGTAACCAGGGCGACCAGTGCTGAAATACAGCGTATGGCCCAAAGGCAAGGCATGATTACGATGCGCCAAGACGGATACCTAAAAGCACTTGAAGGTATTACGACAATTGAGGAAGTCAACCGAGTGACATCAGATACGGCATAAAAGGGAAGGGCAATAATGAATAATCAAAGTCAAGAACTGAGAATCGAGATACTGCTTGAGGAAGTCGTCCGCAAGCGTGCTTCAGATTTGCACCTTCAAGTTGGCTTGCCGCCGATGTTACGCATAGACGGCGCGCTTATTCCGATGATGGGCTTTAGCCCACTTGATGAGCAAACGGTTGAGTCATTGATATTCGCTATCTTGGACCAAGATCAGCGCCAGATTCTATTGAAAGACAAGGAATTTGACTTTAGCTTCGCGTTCGGCACGTTAGGCCGCTTTAGGGTTAATGCCTACCATGAGCGTGGCAATCTAGCGTCAGCTTTTCGTTTGATTCCAAACGAGATTAAAACCGTAACCGAACTGGGTTTGCCGAATATTGTCATGAGTTTTGCTGATTTTCCAAGAGGCCTTGTCCTAATTACCGGACCAACCGGTAGCGGTAAATCCACGACTTTAGCGGCGCTCGTCGATAAGATTAATAGTGAGCGCTCGCAACATATAATTACTATCGAAGACCCGATTGAGTTCACCCATAAATCCAAGAAATCAGCCGTCGTTCAGCGTGAAGTGCACTATGACACCTACAGCTTTAGCGCAGCCCTTAGGTCAAGTTTGCGCCAAGACCCGGATGTTGTCTTGATTGGTGAGATGCGCGACCTCGAAACAATCAGTGCGGCGATTACGATTGCCGAGACTGGCCACTTGGTCTTTGCGACTCTGCACACTAACAGTGCGGCTCAGTCCATTGACCGTATTATCGACGTTTTTCCACCTCATCAACAGCCACAGATTCGAACTCAGTTATCAAATATTTTGATGGCAATCTGTTCTCAACGTCTGATTCCGGCAATTGGTGGCGGACGAGTCGCTGCGGCCGAAATCTTGGTGACTAATCCGGCAGTCCGCAATATTATTCGCGAAGGTAAGGCACACCAACTCGATGCGGTTATTCAGACCGGCTCAGATCAGGGTATGCAGACGATGGATCGAACGCTTGTCGGTTTAGTCCAGAGCGGTATTGTAACCTATGATAATGCACGCGAGGTGGCTGTCGATTTGACCGAATTTGAGCGTCTAATGAGAGGCTAGGAATGAAGAAATTTATTTACGAAGCTAGAGACCAGACTAATAACAAGGTCACAAAAGCGACGATTCAGGCCGATACCGAAGCAGCAGCAGCTAGGTTGCTAATTAATCAAGGCTTTATGCCTCTCAGTATAAGAGAAGAGGGCGATGAGAAAAATATCTTCGCCAGGCTTTCTGGTAGAATTACGACCAAAGACAGAATCGTCTTTACTCGTCAATTAGCGACTCTTATCGGAGCTGGTTTGCCACTGTCGCAAAGTTTTAGCACTGTCCTAGAGCAAACCGAGAACAAAAAGTTGCAATCAATCATTCAGGATATTATCGCTTCGATTGAAGGCGGCAAGACTTTATCTGATTCTTTCTCAAAATTTCCTAAAGTATTTGACCCAATCTTTTTGGCGCTTGTTGGAGCTGGCGAAGCTTCAGGTACGCTCGACGAATCATTGCAACGTATTGCCGCACAGCAAGAGAAAGATGCAGCTATCATGAGTAAGATTAAGGGAGCTTTGACCTATCCGATCATTGTCCTTTTGGTTATCATGGGCGTAGTGGCATTTATGTTATTTACGGTCGTACCCCAAGTAGAAAAGCTATATCACGATCGTAAATTGAGCCTTCCTTTTTTGACGCAAGTAATGGTGGATGCGTCGAATTTTACGGCTCAATATTGGTGGATCGTAATTATCGGATTCGGTTTGATTATCTATTTCTCGATTCAGTATGCCAAAACCGATTCCGGTACGCGGATGATCGATAAATTCAAGCTAAGCGTGCCAATCTTTGGCCAGATGTTCAAAAAGCTATATATGGCCAGGTTTACTCGAACTGGTCAGACGTTACTCTCGACTGGCGTAAGTATGCTCGACACACTAAAACTGACATCCGTAGCGGTTAATAACACTATCGTCAAAGACGGGATATTACGGGCAATCGAAAAGGTGAAGGCCGGCAAGCCGCTATCGACCGCTCTTCAAGTAGAAGAAAACATTCTAACACTGGTACCACAGATGATAAAGATTGGTGAACAATCCGGTCGAATAGACGAGATGCTAGGCAAGACGGCTCAGGTCTATGAAGATGAACTTGACGAACAAATTCGGACGATTTCGACATCAATCGAACCAATACTGATGGTCGTGCTGGCCGTCGTAGCTGGCAGTATGGTAGCGGCAATCTTGCTTCCGATTTATAGTCTAGTTAATAATCTGGGGTAATTTTTGGATATAGACAGGCGAATTTTGGTGTAGTATCATGAACATAAGCATTAATAGACAGAAAAGTTCATAGGAAAGGTGGAAAATTCTCGTGAACCAACAAATTAAACAAAGAACAGGTTTTACGATTATCGAGGTAGTTTTGGTATTGGCGATTGCTGGATTGATATTTATGATGGTATTTATCGCTTTACCAGCATTACAGCGCACGCAGAGGGATATGCAAAGAAAAGACGATTTGGCGCGTATGATGACTGAACTAACGCACTATACATCAAATAATCGAGGCTCGCTGCCAAACGGTACGAGCGGCTGGAATTCCTTTGAGACCAGCTATTTACTGGCTAATAATGATACATTTGTTGACCCGGCGGGTGCGGCGAGCGGCCAGTCGGTTACCGATAGATATAATCTAAAAATTGATTCATCAGGTACTTACACCGATTTGACATCAACCTCATTCAGTGACGCTCAGAACATGATCTATGTGGCACCTGGTGCCATTTGCAATGCCAGTGACAGCGCTGCATCGCCAACCTATTCTGGACAACGCAAAGTTGCTATTAGGATGGTGCTTGAAGGTGGCGGCGTATCTTGCCAGAACAACTAAGTCGTACTAGATACTACTTAATGAACCCCGGAATTAACCGGGGTTTTTATTTTTATCCATAATTCGTGTATGATAGTGCTTATGAATGATTTTATTATCTATTTATCTTTGGCAATTTTAGGCATGGCGCTGGGTAGCTTTTCGGGTGCTACGGTCTGGAGACTGCGCGCCAGGCAACTACAGCAAGACAAGGACAACGGCGAGCGTGTCAATCACGAGGAAAGACTTCGGTTGAATAAAATTATTAATCGATCATTTTTTAAGGATCGATCAAAGTGTCTCCATTGTTCATACCAACTCGAATGGTTTGATATGATTCCAATTGTCAGTTGGCTGGCGCTCAAGGGGAGATGTCGTGAATGCCATCAAAAAATTGGCTACATGGAGCCGTTGTTGGAATTTGGGCTGGCAGCTTTTTTTGTCATATCATTCGCGGTTTGGCCTTATTCGCTCGTTACGATAGCTGGACTTATTAGGCTAATCTTATGGCTAGCGGCAGGTGTCGGTTTGGCAATTTTGTTCGCCTATGACCTAAAATGGTTTCTGTTACCCAACCAAGCTAATTTCTTTGTAATTGGTATTGGCGTCCTGAACTCGCTAGTTGAGATAATCAACTCACATAATATTGGCGAAACGATATTTAACATTTTTCTATCAGTGGTGATATTGAGCGGACTGTATTTTGCGCTGCATCTAATGTCCAAAGGAAAGTGGATCGGCTTTGGTGATGTCAAATTAGGTTTTGGGCTCGGACTGATGCTAATAGATTGGCGACTATCACTGTTAGCGCTTTTTGCTGCTAACTTTATCGGTTCGGTCATCGTTTTGCCAGGGCTGCTAATGGGGCGATTAAAACGCAGTACGCATATTCCGTTCGGACCTTTATTGATAACCGGCTTCGTGCTAGCCGGATTGTTCGGCGGTTATATAATAGCTCAATATTTTTTGCCACTGGCTTAGGTGTTTTAGCCAAATAGCTTATGCTATAATTGTTGTCAAATGACTCTAAACAAAACAGCCGGTTTTACGATTATCGAAACGATGTTATTTTTAGGAATATCGGCTATGCTAATTGTCGGTTTACTGGTTGGTTCCGGTACGGCTATAAATCGCGAAAGGTATAACGACAGTCTTAGATCATTGCAGTCAACCATTCAGCAACAATATGCCGAAGCGGTTAATGTCAGTAACGAAAATACCGGCAAGCTTGCCTGCAGTGGCGAGACAGTACCAGTCGGTCAGTCTTCATGTGTTCTATTAGGCAAGTACATTACGCCATCAAGTGATGGAAAGCTACTTAATATAAAAAATGTGTTGGGCGTGAAGGGCGATAGCTTTAGCCTGGATGACGCTCAGGGCAAAAGTGAGGCCGATGTCTTAAAAAATCAGATTGGAATCATGATCTCGCCAGTCGGTGAACAAACTTACGCTACCGAATGGGATACGAAAATGACAATTCCAAAGAGTTCGAATCCGATTAAATTCTCAATGCTGGTTGTCCATTCGCCAGTCAGCGGATTAATTAGGACTTTTATCGATTCGTCGCAAATTATCAGCGATAATGAAATAAACAGCATATTATTAGATGATAAAAATCTGGATAATTCACTTGAAATCTGTGTTGATCCGAATGATTTGTTCAGGGGCAAGCAATCGTCGATTTTTATTAGCGCCGATGCCGTAAGCTCTAGCGGTGTTGATATGAGAGGGGATGCGATAAGCGGATGTTAAGACGTCGTTCATATCCAAGAGGTGATACGATGATCGAGGTTTTATTTGCCGTTTCGATTTTTAGCCTGGTCGCGGTTGGCGGATTAACTATCATGGACCAAGGTGCGAATGCCGCTCAACGATCGCTTGAGATAACTCTAGCCAGGGAGCAGATTGATGCCCAGTCTGAGGCTCTTAGGTATCTGAATGCCTCTTATGTATCATCCTATCAACCAGGTGTTGTTTTTAATGAAAGTACACCTGCTGGGCAGTGGCAAAAAATGATTAATTACATTATTAACCATTCTAATGTTAATTTCGATACCCTAGATAGCAGTAATAAATGTAGAAGTCCCGAGCAAGGCTGGTTTTTCATTGATTATCAAAATGCCAAGTTCATTGACTATACCATCGGGGAGGGTTCGATGGGGTTGGCGAATACTTACGCGAAAGTCAACTATGGCATGTCACCCTTAACTGCCGAAGGTACGTGGATTCAGGCAATACGATCGAGTGATGTAAACAAGACTGGTTATGTTGATTTTCATATCTTTGCTTGCTGGGAGAGTCCAGGCACATCGGTTCCGGAAACTATTGCTACGATCGTGAGGTTATATGAACCGCGATAAATCATTAACAGGTTTTACGCTTATTGAACTAATGTTGTCGATGGCGTTCGTAGCGATACTGTTAATTGCTATTGCCATGACGTCGATTCAGATTACCAACACTTATAACCGCGGCATGGTTTATAAGGGCGTCAATCAGGTCGGGCGTCAAATAGCCAGTGAGTTTCAGCGCAATATTAGTACCGGTTCAGCCTTTGACGTTTCATCATCTGGCAAACATTATTTGAATCAAACTGAAGTCGGTGGGCGTCTTTGCACCGGTCAATATACCTACGTTTGGAACTATGGCAAGGCGCTACAAGCGGCATTGAAATCGGGCGATACTTCGAAATTATACAATCGGTCGGTCAACGCGAATACGATTATTTCATTTGCCAAGATACTCGACCAAGATTCGGCATACTGCACTGATTCTACGAAAAAAATTGCCGCTGACGCAGTCGAATTATTAAATAATGGCAGTTTTGACTTGGCTGCACATACTATTGATAGCGAATTAAACTTAGCGATACAGCAATTTAGTATCGTTCAAGCCAGTGCCAGCCCCGATCCAAAGACAGGGCAGCAGCTATATACTATCAGTTTTCAGGTCGGTACCAATAATAACGATACTCTAAACTTTGATTCTAGCGGCGCCACTTGTTTAGTAACTGGTGCCTATTCTGATTTAAATTATTGTTCGGTTAGCCAATTTGATATAGTAGTTCGAGCTGGTAATGCGGTAGAATAGGGAGGGAGTATAATGTATATGCATAATAACAAACAGTATGGTGCGGTCTCGCTGTTTATTGTGGTTTTTTCGGCTCTTTTAATTACCGTCTTGACTGTTAGTTTTGTGCGCATAATGCTACAGGATCAGCAGCAGGCCAGTATTACCGATTTCTCACAGAGCGCTTATGATTCAGCCCAAGCTGGCGTAGAGGATGCCAAGCGTGCCCTGGTCCAGTACGAGAACAGTAGTAGCAT
>JAAXXM010000031.1:0-2313 GCA_013334475.1 Candidatus Saccharimonadota bacterium
ACGCTATTTTAAGCTTTTCGTCAAATCGGTCGCGTGATTAATTGGTACGGCAAAACCAATATTTTGGCCATTACCAGATACGGCCGTATTAACACCAATCACTTCACCGCTCATATTGACCAGTGGTCCGCCGGAATTCCCGGAATTAATGGCGGCATCGGTTTGGATCAAATCGCTCAATTGTTCAAGATCGCCATATAGATTAGATCCAGAAGCCACGATCGGACGGCCTAGGCCAGAAACGATACCCTTAGTTACCGAATCGGTAAATTGTCCCAGCACATTACCGACAGCAATGACTTCTTCACCGACCTGAACATTGTCAGAATTGCCAATCTTGACCGCAGTGAGCGGCGATGACGGTGATACTTTAAGCACCGCTAAGTCCTTTGACGAATCGGTTGTAACTACCGTAGCCGACAAGGTTATTTCTTGGTTGGTCGTAATCGTAATTTTATCCGCTCCATTTATGACATGGTTATTTGTCAGAATATAGCCGTCGCTACGAATAATAATGCCGGTTCCAGCACCCTCGGCAATCTGTGGCTGACCCCACCAACCATAAGTCGTGGTTTTTGTTGATATATTAACAACGCTTTTAGAAACCTGCTTGACTATATCAACCACATTATCACTATCCGTAACATTATAGGTTTGGTTAATTGTCGCAAGAGAACTATTCGGACCGTATTTGATCATCAGGACCGTCACGTACGAGCTTGCCCCGGCACTGGTCATTACTAACAATATAATCAAAAGGATATTGCGTAATTTTCGAAAATTAATTCGTTTAAAGCGCGGTTTACTCTTAACTTCCGTTTCTGGTGTTTTAGAATCTATTTCCGACATTATCTATAATCCATTTTACTTTTTACAGTTTAATTAATCAAACTGTACTTAAGCTTAAATAGATGCTTAGCGCAAAGCGTCCATTGTATAACCGCGTGCCGCCAAACCCTCTACGATGCATGGCACAGCCTCAGCCGTCGAATAGTGCGTCGAGTGCATTAGTACACTGGCACCAGGATAAGCTCCGGCTAAAACGTTAGCGCAGGTCGTGGCAGACGACAAGCCGCCGACTGTCGCATCTCGTGAAGCATCATCCCATAGAATCATCCTGACGCCATTGGCCGTAGCGGCAGCCTGCGTATCACTATTATGATTGCCGCCTGGTGGACGGAAATAGGTTGGACGAACCCCAGTCACGGCCGTAATCGCGCTAATTGACTGATTGATATCGTTATATTGCCAAGCGTAGTCGTGACCGCTGGCATAGTTATAGGCTGCATGGATATAACCATGCGATTGAACGGTATGCCCCTCGGCAATTGCCCGACGCAGTGGCACGGCTTGACTGGCAGCAATCGAACCGATCTCAAAAAACGTTACTTTTATGCCATAGCAGGCAGCGTAATTCATGATACTATCGGCATAGGTCATGCCGTCATCAAATGTTAAATATATTACCTTAGTGCCCTGAGCAACTCGGCTTCGCGTGGCAATCGATGCCGCATGATATGATACCGGCAAGCTATAATTTCGATTACCACTTGCCGTCAAACCTTGAAGGTATGTCTTAACAGCATTTTGGTCCAACCAATTACCTCCAGCCGTAATCAGAGATTGGCACATGCCTAATGACGGCGCCGGATTATTCGTATTAACCCTACCGGCAATTTCGCTTGTTAGCGCACTGAGCCTATCTGATGACCAACCTATATGAACACCAGCTGAATCTTTTGAAGTAGTCAAAAGCGCTAGGATGTCTTGTGGCGACAAAACCTTTTGATATGATCCATATTTCATGGTCACGCTTTGACTGATGATGTCATTGATTTTCGATAGATTCGGCGATAAGTCTGCCTGCGTTAAATTAGCCGCCACTGGATCAAGATAAATATCAACCGATGACGAATCCGAACCAAGCCAACCGGCTAATTTTTGACAATTACTAGCTGGGATATATTTACTACCCAGTTTATCCGTCTGAAGCTTGATCGATTGATCGAATGACACGATAGCATCCTGTGCGGCAATATCGGCTATGATGATCGTTGCTAGAGTTTTTTCGCAGGTCTGAGTATTGATCAAGACTCTCGGTTCAACAGCCGAACTTATATCACCAACCAGCAGTCGATACTTGTCGAGTAAACTTAAGTGGTTCAAATCCTCGACCGCTTTTATAGTTGATTGTTCATCAAACGTTACGCCCAGATCTTTGTAACTAAAAGTCCAACTATCTTTACCATTTTTAAACGAAATTTTGCGCTGGCCATAACTACTTTGAATCTGAACCAGTTGACTGCGCAGCTG
>JAAXXM010000031.1:2413-6936 GCA_013334475.1 Candidatus Saccharimonadota bacterium
CGCTCGGTTAGGCAAGTGCATCCAACCAAAAGCTCGTCCGACAGCAATGATATTTTCGCCGTGCACTAATTCAGCAATCGGTCGGTTTTGACGACGTATTTTGCGCACATGCTCACGATTACCGGTAGCGATTGGCAAGATGTCGTTTAACATATCTCGATGCATCCATGGATAAAGCTTGCGTAGTTTATCTAAAATAGCTTCGTCGTCGAGCTCCAGGGCGTCACCGATAGACCAAGACTCATCACCTTGGCCATGAAAAGTCAGCACATCTTCATCGGTTTCGATGCCGATTACAATTGCCGTTACGACCTCATTACCGCGACCGAACATCACTTCGAATTGTTGTTTCAGCTTAATAGCGCCATCCATCGCCGCGTGAGTGTCGTAATTATGGCCAGCACAACCACGATGATTATCGCCCGACGAATAATGATAAGTGCATAGCGCCAACATTCGACTGCCATCACTCAAGGCATCGCGCCTAGCTTGAACCACTAGATCATTTAGTAGTGGAGCGCCTAGATCAAATTTACCGCCAATATTTCGAAATGGCTGAAAGACGCCGTCTGGCAGTTCGGTAATTAATGGCAGATTAATTCGTCCGTCCATACACTTAAAAGCCAGAATACTAGTCGGATGATGCTTTTTATATAGGTGTAATTGATCCTGGGCTTTCGGCGAACAAAATTCATCGCTCCTGGCCTTATTAAGGTCAATAATATACTGCCTCAGATCCATAAAATCCTCCTAAAGAATCGTTTTCTTCATTCTACTACCAAGTAATTTTCAAGACAAATTAGATATTACTTTTTCTTGAACTATTTGATGATTCCGTAAACCGCTGCTGTCATTAAAATCTAGGATTGTTATATAATGAGATTAGTTTAATGAATAAGTTCAGTTTTACTATCGATAAATCTCTCGGCAATCCGACTTTTGCCCGAACCGGTATCATCCATACGCCACACGGCGATATTAAAACACCGGCATTTATTGTGGTTGGCACCAAAGCAACCGTCAAAGCCCTAACGCCTGAACAAGTCAAAGATACCGGCGCCCAGGCTATTTTAGCCAACGCCTATCATCTGTACCTACAGCCAGGACACAAAATCGTTGAAAAAGCCGGGGGCCTGAGCGAATTCGCCAACTGGGACGGACCAACCTTCACCGACTCCGGTGGTTTTCAAGTTTTGTCCCTCGGCAGTGGCTATAAAAAAGTCATATCAATGGATTCCGATTTAAGTACGAATGCGCCCAAGAGCAGTCGTCATGCCTTTGTCGATGACGATGGAGTAAATTTCAAATCCGTCATCGACGGTAGTATGCACCGCTTTACGCCCGAACTATCAATGGAAATCCAACATAGCATCGGCGCTGATATTTGTTTTGCGTTCGACGAACTAACGTCCCTAGCCGAAACCTACGAATACCAAGTCGAGGCGCTAAACCGTACGCATCGTTGGGCTGAGCGGTCATTGAATCATTTTCGCAAACTAAACAAAGAGTCTGGACGCCCTTATCAAGCATTATTTGGCGTCTTGCAAGGCGCGAACCACGAAGATTTGAGACGTCAAACCGCTAAATTCTTGGGCGCGATGAGCTTTGACGGCTACGGTATCGGCGGAGCAATTGAAAAGTCAAAACTAGGCGAGATTGTCGGCTGGGTAACCGAAGAGTTGCCAGTTGATAAACCTCGACATCTACTCGGTATCAGCGAGCCCGACGATATGTTCAACGCCGTCGCCAAAGGTATCGATACTTTTGACTGCGTATCACCGACCCGCGTCGCTCGTAATGGAGCTGTCTATACGCTTGATGGTCGAATCAATCTTAGAAAAGCTTGCTATAAAGAAGATTTTTCACAACTTGATCCTGATTGCGACTGCTATACTTGCCAAAATTATTCCAGAGCCTATTTGCATCATTTATTAAAAGCCGGTGAACGCTTGGCCGCAACCTTGCTATCTATCCATAACGAAGCGTTCATCATCCGCCTTGTCGATTCGATGCGTACGTCGATCGAAGACGGATCGTTCGAAGATTATCGACAAAAGTGGCTTAGCCGTTATTATCACTAGACTTTGATCTTGAATGGTGTGAAATTAGTCTTTTTGTCATAGACGTCAAGACCTTCGCCTTTTTTAATAAATGCGATGACTCGATAAGTTACCGGTAGCAGAACGACTTCAACCATTGTCTTGAATAACCAACCCTCGACGATATATATCGTCATATCTCTGGCTGTCAGAATACCACCGAAAGCAACTAGCGAAAAGATTATCGTATCTAACAATTCGCCGACGATCGTCGATCCAATTAATCTCAGCCATAACTTCTTACCCTTGGTGCGAATCTTTAATTTAGATAATACAAACGAATTCATAAACGAACCGACCAAAAAAGCCGTTAGACTGGCGACAACAATACGCGGAAAAAACCCAAGTACGGATTCGAAAGCTAATTGATCACTGTATTCGGGCGCTACTGGCAAATATCGAACAATCGTGAACGCCAATACTCCTATCAGCATCACGCCAAAAGCTGTCCAAATTGCTCGCCGCGCGTATTTGAATCCGTAAACTTCCGTCAATATGTCGTCAAAGATATAAGATAGAGGAAACAAAATCGCGCCACCGTCAGCTATAATAGGCCCAAAGGCGACTAATTTAGTGGCCGCTAAATTCGATATTAATAAGATTGAAGCGAAAATCGCCAATATAATATCGTAATATCTCAAATTTTTTCTCATCATAATGACTAATTCTAATATATTTTACGAAAACGCACATCATCTTTGTTCGATAATCGACTTGATTAATCAAAATATTTATGCTAAAATATAATTAAGTAATAGACAAATAGTCTATCTGGATGAATGCTCGTAGTTTGTAAAATTTCTTGCCGTTCATCATAAACGACCAGAAAGGTTACAAAATGCAAAGACAATTTAGAAATGGCCCAAAACGCCGTAATTATCCTATGGCGAAAAGACGCTTTAACGCCCCAAGGAACGTTAAGGGTATCCATCCCAGTAAATTCATCAATAAGGCTATCGAACCCGAAGCCGATATTCCTTATGTACCCGTCCACAGTTTTCAAGATTTTGATTTAAGCAAACAAATCATCAGTAATCTTGATTATTTGAAATACGAAAAACCATCCGAAATTCAAGATAAATGTATTCCGCTGTCACTCGAAGGCAAGGATATTATTGGGCTTGCCAATACCGGAACCGGCAAAACAGCTGCCTTTTTACTACCGATAATTAATAAATTATCACGTAGCCGAGATATGGTCAGTGTCTTAATATTGGCACCGACGCGCGAACTAGCCCAACAAATCGATCAGGAATTTCGTAATTTCTCAGCCGGTCAAAAATTATATTCGACCTTAGTGGTCGGCGGTGCCAATATCGGACGCCAGATCCAACAAATCAAACGCGGTCCGCATGTTATCATCGGCACGCCAGGACGTATCAAAGATCTGATTGGTCGCCGTGTTTTGCGACTTTCCAATGTCAACACATTCGTACTCGATGAAGCCGACCGTATGTGTGACATGGGTTTTGAGCGAGATATTCGCAGTATCGCATCAGAAATACCACGCGACCGCCAGACATTATGTTATAGCGCGACTATGACCGACAGCGTCAAAAAAATAGTCGAAGAATTTTCGAACAATCCGATTACGATTTCAGTGGTGAAAAGCGCTACTAATGATCATATTGAGCAAGATGTCGTTCACGTCAACGACAAAGAACACAAAGTAGAAACCTTGCTCGAGATGTTGTCTCAACCCGAATTTGAAAAAGTTATTGTCTTTGGTGAAACAAAGTTTGGCGTGCAGCGCCTAGCCGACAGGTTGACCAAAAGCGGTATCCCCGCCGAGGCTATTCATGGAAATAAATCACAATCACAACGTGAACGAGCGCTTAGGAATTTCAAAAATAATCTCGTTAATATCCTCGTCGCTACAGATGTTGCAGCGCGTGGCCTAGATATCCCAAATGTCAGTCACGTGATTAATTTTGACCCACCAAAAGTCTATGATGATTACGTTCATCGTATCGGTCGTACTGGTCGGGCCGGCAAAACCGGTAAAGCCCTGACCTTCGTTCAACCGCGTGATCGTAATTAATTTTTCTACATTACGCACTGAAATTTTATTTTGTGTTCGCATAAATGTTAAAATATTAATGAAATGAAAAAACGCAAAACCAAACAGTTCGATAATAAACAAACCTCTCTATCCCAAGTCTCGTTTTCAGAAGAGGTAGAAAAGTTAATCGATCCGATTAACGTCGGCACGATTCACTTTGTTCAACAGCTCAATGGGTTGTTGCCAAAAAAAATTCAAAGAAAGCTAATGGATTCTTCATCAAAGAAAATCCCATTCATGGGATTCGTAGTCGAACCTTACGCTTCATTTCTTTGCTACGAAATAAAGGACGAAAAAAGAGCATCCGATTTATTGTCAGATAATTTTGAACTCGTGAAGTCTGCCGTCTTTGAGGGCGAAGA
>JAAXXM010000032.1 GCA_013334475.1 Candidatus Saccharimonadota bacterium
TGTTAGAATATAACAGATGAAAATATTGGGAATCGAGTCCAGTTGCGATGAAACTGCGGCGTCGGTCGTCGAGGACGGCCAGACGCTACTTAGTAATGTCGTCAATTCGCAAATCGATATCCATGCCGTTTATGGCGGTGTCGTACCAGAGGTCGCTGCCCGTAGTCATATCGAGGTAATTAATCCTGTTATCAATCAAGCTCTCGCCGAAGCTAATTGCACTTGGGATGACATCGACGCCATCGCTGTCACCTATGCGCCAGGCTTAATCGGTTCACTGTTAGTCGGCACTCTGGCTGCCCGTACGCTAGCAGTCCTAAAAAACAAACCGTTGTATCCAGTACATCATGTATTAGCTCATGTCTATGCCAATTTTTTAATCAAAGAGCGGAGTAGAACAACAGAGGAAAGTGCGTCAAGTGGCGACCGATTAAAGTTACCGACAAGACAACCCGAATTTCCGATGCTGGCCCTCATTGTCAGTGGCGGCCACAGCCAATTAGTCCTATTTCGTAATCATGGCGATTTCGAATTACTCGGTCAAACTCAGGATGACGCCGTCGGTGAAGCCTTTGACAAAGTCGCCAAAATTATCGGCCTACCCTACCCCGGCGGGCCATCGATCGCTACTGCCGCCATCAGCGGTAATCCCGAGGCTTACAAATTACCTAAATCGAAGTTATCAGGCAAATACGATTTCAGCTTTTCTGGCCTTAAAACGGCCGTTTTGCGGGCCGTCCAAGCCGAAGCAGGCGTTGACATTACTTTTCCGTCCAGTGGCCTTGCAGGGCTTTTAAACGACGTACAGCGCCATAATTTTGCCGCCAGCTTCCAACGAGTCGCCATTGAAACACTGATTGATAAAACTGAACTAGCATTTAACGATTTTCAGCCCAAATCAGTCGTAATCGCCGGAGGCGTGGCCGCCAACGCCGAACTTCGTCGGATGCTGTCCGAGCGTCTGCCAATCAACATCGAATACGCTCCGATGAACTTATGTACCGACAACGCCGCCATGGTAGCTACGGCCGGTTATTATTTAGCCCAGCGAAATCAACCGATTGAACCCTACGATCTTGAGGTCATACCAAGCCTGTCAATGAATAGCCTCAAAACTACGGTGTAATCAATTATTTTTTACTTTACTGAGATATTGTTTTGCCAGACGGGCAGCTTTTTTAAAGAGTGGCAGACCTTGATTCCAAACGACATAAAATACTGACAATGGTCGATCGAAAGTACCCGCTAACTTAGTCTCGCCAGCCGCCCAGCCCATCTTGAAAGTCGCTATGCCACCGTCTAGTAATCCGCCGAAATCGTATCGGCTAAGTCCCCACTCTCGACATTTGCGAATAGCGTACCACTTGAGAGCAAAGTTCGCCCTCAACACCTGACCCTGTTCGTTCATTCCGCCGTAAAGTTCATAAGCCGTCTCGGCGCTAATCGCCAGCCACAAAAAAGCGATTGGCTGATCGCCCTGATAAGCCGCGAACACCGGCGAATGTTCACCTAATTTTTCGAAAACGTCGTAATAATACTCATCACTGTGCAAATCAAACCCCGCTCGAGCCGATGTCTGGTGATAAACATCCAAGCATTTTACTAGTTCTCCCCTGCTCTTGATCGCCCTTATCTCAAAATTCTCAGATGATGACTTGCGAATATATTGACGCGTCTTCTTTGCCATATCGGCTAGCAACTCGTCTTCGGTCCTAGTTAAATCAAGCAAAATCGTTCGCGATGGCAAGATTTGATTTTTGGCCAAGCGCCAACCATCTGATACTTCGTATTCAACAGCATCGGGTTCGATTGAGACCGCAACCGATCCATAAGTTCGCTGAACATAGTCGGCCAGCAGTCTCAACATATCTTGACGATGAACGTCACCCACCACCGGTCCGCGTGGTACATAGGCTAGTGATTTAAACGGCCAATTTAGAGTTCTTATCAGCAGAGAGACCGCCCCGACTACCCTGTCACTAGCGTCAAGCAAGAATAATCGATCAACTTTCCAGCCATGAGATGACTTTAGTTCTCCCCATCCCCACAGCTGCAACGGATGACCGCCGTTTTCCAAAACATAATCATCCCACTCTACCCTATCCCGACACGATTTTAGATTCATAACCATAATTATACATGTTTTAAACCGATTGTCAGTTTGTGATATAATGATATTCGAAAACAAACACGTGGAAACAAATCCAAGAGGTAGTATAGGTTTTCTTACGAAAATCCTATCTGTTAGTTTGTTTCCGCGTGAAAAATTAACTTATGAGGTTTACTTAAAAAACCATGAAACTGGCCAAGATATACGACCCCAATCAATACGAACCCAATGTCTATGCGATGTGGGAGAAATCCAACGCTTTTGCCTCAAAAGGCAAGGGTGAACCCTACTGTATTGTCATGCCGCCACCAAACGCCAATGGCAATCTGCATATTGGTCACGCTCTCGGCGGTTCGGTCCAGGATATTCTAGTCCGTTATTGGCGAATGCGTGGCAAAGACGCTGTTTACATCCCTGGTGCCGATCATGCCGGCTTTGAAACCTGGGTCGTGTATGAACGCACCTTAACAGAGAAGGGGATTGACCGATTTTCATTTTCTCGTGAGCAGTTATATAGCCAGGTCTGGGACTTCGTCGAACAGCAACGCGGCAACATGGAACTACAGTTACGAGCTCTTGGATCTGGTTGCAGTTGGAACGATTTGGTCTTTACGCTAGACAATAAGGTTATTGATACCGTTTATGATACTTTCAAAAAAATGTGGGACGATGGCCTGATTTACAGAGGTGAAAGGATAGTAAATTACAGCACGAAATACCAGACTAGCTATGCTGATATTGAAGTCAATCACAAGCTCGAAAAAGGCAAGTTGTGGGACATTGCTTATCCGTTATATGACAAAATTGGTGAAATAGTCGTATCGACAACCCGACCAGAAACCATGTTCGGTGATACCGCTATTGCCGTTCATCCTGATGACAAACGTTACAAAGACCTAGTCGGTACCCGCGTTATGCTACCACTAACAGATAGGGTTATTCCGATTATTGCCGATGAGTTAATCGATCCTGAGTTTGGCACCGGTGCCGTCAAGGTTACGCCCGCCCATGATCCAAATGACTTCGAGATAGGGCAGAGGCATAATCTAGACCGAATCCAAGTCATCGACTTCAACGGCACGATGATTAACGTACCCGACAAATTGGTCGGCATGACCGTCGAGGATGCCCGTGAAATGACACTGACCTTGCTGCGTAATGATGAACTACTTAGGGGTGAGAAGGAAATCGAACACACCGTTGGCTACGACTACAAGAGTGGACTACCAATTCAGCCTTTGATCAAAGAACAGTGGTTTATCAAAGTCAAGCCGCTAGCTGAACGGGCAAAACAAGCCGTTATTGATGGACAGATTAAATTCATTCCTGAAAGCAAAAAGAACAACCTGATCAGATACTATGAACAGCTCAGGGACTGGAACATATCGCGCCAAATACCTTGGGGTATTCCAATTCCGGCTTTTCAGAATATCGATGACCCAAATGATTGGATATTCGACCGTCGAGTTGACGAAAAAGTCCTTAACATCGATGGCAAAACCTACAAACGCGAAGAAGACACCTTTGACACGTGGTTTTCAAGCGGCCAATGGCCATTTATCACGACCGATTATCTGACCGATGGGCCATTGTCAAAACATTATCCTATCGACGTCATGGAAACCGGTGCTGATATATTGTCGGCCTGGGTGTCACGAATGATTATGATTGGCCTCTATAGAACCGGCCAGGTACCGTTCAAGACCGTTTATCTACATGGTCTGGTGCTCGATGAAAAAGGCCAAAAAATGAGCAAAAGCAAAGGTAACGTCATTAATCCGATGGATGCCATTAGCAAATATGGTTCCGACGCCCTCCGTATGGGCCTAATCGCTAGTCGTAGCGCCGGCCAAAACCAGGCCTTCAGCCTAGACCGCGTTATTGCAGGTCGAAATTTCTGTAACAAACTTTGGAATATCGCTCGTTTTATCGAAGATAAGGTAGGTGACGGGTTCAGGGATAAAATTCCCGAACCAGTAACCATGGCCGACCACTGGATTATCAAACAGCTAGACGAAGCGATAGACAGTATTGCTAGTCAAATTGAAACTTATCGATTTGCCGAAGCGGGCGAGACCATCTATCACTCTATCTGGGACGATGTGGCTGATTGGTACATCGAGGCCAGCAAACACAGCACGAACAAAAGCATGCTTAACTGGGTACTCAATACGTCACTCAAAATCGCTCATCCGTTCGCGCCATTTGTCACCGAAACTATCTGGCAAACCCTTGCCTGGCATGATTCCTTACTCGTCAATGCCTCGTGGCCAGAAAAGATCGCCTACGACGAAATAGCGGCGGCTGAATTCTCAAGGCTCAAGACTCTTGTTACCGAAATTCGCTTTGTTCTCACCGAGCTACCAGGTAACGAGCGCTACGATTTACTGTATTTCAAAGATGCACTGATTGAAGACAACGCCAAGATAATTCAAACTATGGCAAAACTAAAGGGCGTTCAATCAACTGATAACGCCAGAGGCCTGAGACTGACCGTAACCGGTCGAGAAGCTTGGCTTGATATTCCGCCAAAAACCCTAGCCGAGCATCAAAGCAACCTAGAAATGCGCCTTGCTGAAGTTCACAAAGACATCCAAATGCTCGAAACCAGGCTGGGCAATCGTCATTATGTCGAAAAAGCTCCAAAGCGCTTAGTCGAAGAATCGCAAAACGAGCTCAAGAACAAGCAAGCACTCGCCGAGCGCCTAGTCAAAGAACTTGAAATACTTACCTAGACGGCCAGATATATTCGCTGCCGGCAAAACTGTATTTTTGTCGCTTTTGCGTAACATATTTTTTTTCGTCTTCGTTACGAGGTTGGGTTGACGGCTGTTGATTATGAATATTAACAGTCGAAAATGAACTGGATTCAGTATGCGCGTGTTCGTGAACCTCAGAGGCTAGCTTTTCAATACTTTCAGTTAATCTAGTGACCGGCACAGGAGCGGCGGCATGAATCAAGGCCCGATCGGTCTGAGTATCGTGAATAGTCAATCCGAACAGAGTCAAGACTGAGACGATAACTGTAAAGATGTTTGATAAGTTAAACCACATATTTTTGTTTTTATTGTTTTACATACATAAACATATCATAAGCTTTATGTATTGTCAAGTTTAGTTCAATAGTGCCTACTAGGCGTGGTGGTATGGTCGATTGGCGGCAATCTCTTGAACGCGATAGATTTGCTCGACCAAAATCAAGCGAACTAATTGATGCGGAAAGACCAAATTCGATAAAGACCAAACAAAATTGGCCCTATCTGTTAAATTATCATCGACGCCATAAGCACCGCCGATGACGATAACGACGCTCTTGGATTTATCCAGAGGTAACTTCAGTAATTTCGATAATTCGATCGAATCGACATTCTGACCTCGCTCGTCGAGCAAAACCACGAAGTCATCATCATTAAGGCGATTTAATATGCGTCCTGACTCGTCCTGACGCGCCTTGAGGCCGTCGTTCGATGAATGTGGTAAAAATACCCATTCAACCATAAACGGCTTTTTTAAGCGCTCCTGGTAACGTGATATGCCTTCCGACACCCAAGTTTCGTGTTTTTTGCCGATAGCAATAATCCGTATCGACATAGCTACATCTTTAGTTTGGCTGCGACTTTTGCGAGTGATTCATGATCGACAACAGCATTAAAGTCTTGAGGTTTTTGAATTTCGTTACCGTGATAGATAGGAACTAAATGGATGTGAGCGTGGGGCACACCAAAACCGTCAACGATTACGCCAACTCTTGGCGCCTCGGTAACTTTTCGAATATATCGCCCAAGCCTGTGAGCTATCTTCCAGAGATAGTCATAATCCGGCTCTTCCATATCCCAGAGATGGTCAATTTGTCGTTTAGGGATTAAAAGGGTATGTCCATCGTTAATTGGATGGATATCCAAGATTGCGATCACCTTATCGTCCTCATATATCTTGTAAGCCGGAATTTCACCATTTATGATTCGAGTAAAAATTGATGGTTCTAACATATCGTCATTATAGCAAAAAGGAGTCTGTTGTATCTTGAATAAATCTTATACAATATAATTCAGCATGGATGTGAACATCAATTTGCAGGGCCGAATCGACAAGATAGTCGATAAGACTATTTTGCGTTTTATACCACACAGCATCAAACCAAATCAGATTACGTTGATTAGATTTTTGTTAATTCCTTTGGTTAGTTATCTGTTTTTCGTACACAACAATCTCTTGGCCTTGATCGTATTTGTCGTTGCCGCCTCAACTGATTTCATCGACGGCGCCATGGCTAGAACCAGACATCAAATCACCGATCTCGGCAAGATAATCGACCCAGTGGCCGACAAATTGCTTATCTTGGCCGCGTTGGTCGGCATCGGGCTTAAATTTTTGATAATCAAAGTATTCGTAGTTTTTATTTTAATTGAGCTTGCAGGTATCGTTCTTGATGGATTATTCACATTCAAGATCGGCAAGGTCATGGGCGCGAATTTTTATGGCAAAATCAAGATGGTGCTACAAAGCGTCGCTGTCATAACCTTTCTAATAGGATTTTTACTGCATAATGTTCTAATCATCAAGATATCGGAAGATATACTGATACTTGCGCTGGTGTTTGCGGTCATGTCCTCAATCAAGCAAATCAAGTTAAGATTAGCCGGTAGTCGAGAGAAAAAAGCCTAAAGAATGCGGATTCAAATCGCTTTGTTACGATATCAAAATAAATAAATAGCCGCAAAAGGGCTATTTTATTTATTTTGGCGGAGAGAAAGGGATTCG
>JAAXXM010000004.1 GCA_013334475.1 Candidatus Saccharimonadota bacterium
CTAACTAGGGCTAGAGGATCAGTAATCTCGGCTAATTGAGATTTATTGCCACTTAGATACTCGCTGGCAGGCTTGTCATTGATAGTGATTTTGCCAGTGCCTTTAACTAGACGTACCTGTGCGGTTGCGCTTTTGCGTCGGCCTAGACCGTATAGATATTTTTCAGCCATTGTTATTTAACCTCTACTTTCTCAGGAGACTGAGCGACATGAGCGTGCTCGGCACCCTTGAAAATTCTTAATCGACCCATTCGTTCGCGAGTCAACTTGTTTACCGGCACCATGCCTTTGACAGCTAGTTCGATAATCTTTGTCGAATCTTTGGCGCGCATTTCGGCCAGAGATAACTCGGTCAAACCGCCAGGAAAACCAGAGTATTTGTAGTACATCTTGTCGGTTTCTTTGTCGCCGGTTACTTTGATTTTGTCAGCGTTGATAACGACAACATAATCACCACCATCGACGTGCGGAGTATAGGTTGGTTTGTATTTACCGATAAGATACTTGGCGACGGCCGTTGCGACTCGTCCAAGTGTAGCCTCAGAAGCGTCGATCAAAATCCAGCGCCTAGAAACTTCGGTGTTCTTTTGTGAATAAGTTTTCATTACGCCTTATCCTCTTCTTTCTTTACAGGAGCGGCCTTGATGTCATCGACAAATTCAATCGTTGCCATCTGGGCGCCATCACCAACCCTTAGGGCAGTTCGTTCGACACGAACGTGACCACTGTTTCGGCCAGTTAATTTTGGTGCGATTTCATCGACTAATTTGTTAGCAGCAACCTGAGTGTCAAGCGCGGCGATAACCATGCGTCGATTATGTAAATCGGCTTTTTTAGCTTTGGTTATGACTTTCTCGATATAGCGACTGAGTTCTTTTGCCTTTGGCAATGTAGTCTCAATCTTGCCATGCATAACCAGGCTTGTTGCCAAGCCTTTCATTAATGCGCGCCTCTGGTCGCGTTCGCGGCCAAATTTGCGTCCAATAAATCCGTGTCTATGCATGTTATAGTTCCAATTCCGCTAATTTATCTTTGACTTCGTCTAGGGCTTTAGTACCAAAACCTTTCAGTTCGCGCAAATCTTGCTCACTGAGGGTTACTAGGTCATGGACAGTACGGATATCGTTATTGATAAGCGCATTAGCTGTTCGGGCCGATAGATTCAGTTCTTCGATAGGTGTGTTTAATTCATTTTTCTCGTCGCCATCGTTTTGGCCAAGAGCTGGTGCTGATGGTGCAATCGTTGATCCTGCCAGGGCCGAATATTGGTTGACCAGGATAGCAGCAGCTTGTTCAAAAGCTTCGCGAGGCGTAATCGTGCCATCGGTTTCGACTGACATCGTCAATTTGTTCAGGTTAGTCTCTTGACCAACGCGAGTATCTTCGACTTTGTAGCGAACCCTGATAACTGGGCTGTAGATTGCGTCAACGGCAATCATATCGCTATGGATGCGGTTAGTGCTAGATTCTTCAACGGTCTGATAGCCACGTCCGGTTTCGGCAACGAAATCAATCACGATTGATTTCTTTGGATCATCGATATTGCAGATGATCTGATCGGGGTTGACGATTTCAACATCGGCATTTGACTTGATGTCACCAGCAGTGACTGGGCCGGCACCCTTTTTCTCTAGGCGCAATTCGACTGGTTCATCAGAATAAACTTTCAATCGGATATTCTTGACGTTCAGCATGATGTCCACGACATCTTCTTTTACGCCAGGAACAGTTGAAAACTCGTGACTGACACCTTCAATTCTGAAAGCAACGACAGCTGCACCGCCAATGCTAGATAGTAAAACACGTCGCAAGCTGTTGCCAAGAGTGTTGCCATAGCCGGCGTGTAGAGGTTCGATTACGAATGACGTCGTGTTGACGCCCTGATCTTCGACACTTGCTAGTGCTGGGTTGTAAATAACTTTTGTCATCTGTATTAGCTCCTTACCCTTTAACGTGAGTAGTACTCAACGATTAGCTGTTCATTGATTTCTGGCTCTGCCTCTTCGCGTTTTGGCATGCCAGTGATTTGAATGGTTAATTTTTTATGATCGGCCTTAAGCCAGCTGAGTGGCTCGTGCGAGACGTTCTTTAGAATTTCGTCCATCTGGCCGAAATAGCCTGATTTAGCGCTTTTTGGTCGAACCGAAAGCTCGTCGCCAGGTTTCAATCGGATTGATGGAATATCGACGCGACGACCATTTAACATGAAATGGCCGTGTCCGACAAGTTGTCTAGCAGCGCGTCGGCTGGTCGCAAAACCTGCCCTGTAAACTGCGTTGTCAATTCGTCGTTCGAGAAGTTGTAATAACATTTCGCCTGGTAGAATTCCGTTACCGCTGAGGCGGTTAGCTTCGTTCATAGTTTTGGCAAATTGTTTTTCAAGTAATCCGTAAGCCCTTCGGACTTTTTGCTTTTCGCGAAGCTGAGTCAGATAAAGGCTACCCTTACCTTGTCGGCTACCGCCGTGCTGACCAGGAATACCGGTCTTTTTAGCCATAATCTTGTGAGCTTTGACGTGAAGAGCATAGCCTTCGCGTCGGCTTTGTTTAACAATAGGTGAATTATCGCGTGCCATAGTTTATGCCCTTCTCGCTTTCTTTGGTCGGACACCGCCGTGAGGTACACCGGTAATATCGGTAATACTATTGATAGTAATACCGAATGAACCCATTGCCCTAATGGCTGAGTCACGTCCAAGACCTACACCTTTGACGAAAACGTCAACATTATTGGTGCCATATTGAGTCTTAGCGGCTTCGGCAACTTTTTCAGCAGCAACTTGGGCGGCATAAGCCGTACCTTTTTTGCTTCCTCTGAATCCGGTTGCACCAGCGCTTGATGCTGCTAGCACGTTACCTTGTTTGTCGGTCAATGAAACGATTGTATTATTGAATGTTGCCTGAATATGCAACTGACCAGCAGGAACTGATCGGCGTTGCTTCTTGCGGCTTGTTTTGGTTGCTTCTGATGCTATATCTGCCATATCATATTCCTTTCTATGTCTTGGTTGCGGCTTTCTTTTGGGCACCGCCAACCGCTACACCCTTACCCTTGCGAGTCTTGGCATTCGTTCGGGTGCGCTGACCACGAACTGGAAGACCCAGCTTGTGCCTCAGACCACGGTATGCACCGACGTCTTTTAGGCGTTTAATATTATTAGTCACCAGACGTTGTAAGTCGCCTTCGGTCATATAGCTTGAATCAACTATTTCGCGAATTCGCTGTTCTTCAGCCTCGGTGAGATCTTTCACCCGAGTGGTAGGCTCTACTTTAGCCTCCGCAAGGATGGTTCGTGCCGTCTTGGGACCGATGCCGTAAATATACGTCAAAGCGATCTGGACTTGCTTTTCTGATGGGATTGTCACCCCAGCAATTCGAGCCATGCTTAACCCTGCCTTTGCTTGTTCTTAGGTTTTTTCTTGTTAATGACCCTTAATACACCTTTACGGCGTACGAACTGGTCATCAGGACTGATTTTTTTCACACTTGCGCGCACCTTCATGAGCGTTCAAAAACTCCTGTCTTAAAATTAATCTTTTAGGCGGAAAGTGATTCTCCCCTTTGTGAGATCATAAGGGGTCAACTCAACTTCCACCTTGTCGCCTGGTACCAACCGGATGTAATGCTTGCGCATCTTTCCGGAAATATGAGCGATTATGTTATGTCCGTTCTCAAGCTCTACTCTAAATTGGGTATTTGGAAGCGATTCCACCACCTTACCTTGCAATTTGATTACTTCTTTTTGATTGGACATAAGCTACAGTAGTGAATTATACACCAGAAACAACGTTTCGTAAAGAGTAATCTCCCTAAAAATACTCGATTTTTCGGGCTAACTATTACTATTTTATAGCTGCCCGGCCCAACTTGTCAACCTCGCGACCTGGCTAGAGCTATTTATAGTCGTCGTAAGTAACCATTAGGGCGCGAGAATTAATCTGACGCAATGATTCAAGGGCAACCGCTACGACAATCAAAAGGCCAGTACCACCAATCGAAAGTTTGCTATCGCTTATTCCGGCGATGTTATACAACAAAAACTCGGCGATGAACGGCAAGACTGCAATCATACCTAGTGCCAAGGATCCAAAAAGCGTCAAACGATTAACTGTACGAGTCAAGTATTTTTCGGTCTGTACTCCAGGCCTTACGCCCTCGATGAAGCCACCTTGTTTTTGTAGATTCTCGGCGATTTCATTGGCGTTAAAGATGATTCCGGTATAGAAATACGTAAAGGCTATGACTAGTACGAAATACATTGCTGGATAGATAAACGCTTGCAGGGATGTGCCAGTAAACGTACCGGCCGTCGGTGCCTGAAACCACGAAATCAAATTATTTGCTAAATCTTTCCAAGCTGGATTATTGGTTGCCTTTAGAATCTGTCCAACGAAGGCCGGAAGGCTCAAGAATGCAACGGCGAAGATAATCGGAATAACGTTAGCGGCAATCATTTTGACTGGTAGAATACTTTTTACGCCACCGTAATTACTATTGCCTTGGACTCGCTTGGCATAGTTAATCGTTATAACTCGTTGGGCTTCATTTATTTTAACTAACAGATACAGCACAAAAATTGACACAACCACTAAACCAATCGCCGAATAAAATGCCGTCGGATTGACTGGTAGCGTAAACCAATTGAAAACGTGAAGCGATCCAGAACTAGTATCAGTAATTGACGTAATGAAATTAGTCAGAGTATTTGGAATTTGGCTAACAATACCAGCAAAGATAACCATACTGATGCCGTTGCCGATGCCTTGTTCGGTAATTAGTTCACCAATCCACATCAAAAATATCGAACCGGCACTCATAGCCGTAACGGCTACTATCCATTCAGTCAGACTAGTATTAGCTAGAGTAGTCGTGCTACCGGCTAGGATAGTCTGGCGCAAGATATAGATAAACGCGATTGACTGAATAATCGCCAGCGGCACAGTGATAATTCGAGTCCACTGATTGATTTTTCGACGACCGGATTCGCCATCTTTGTGAAGTTCCTCGAGTTTTGGAATCGCCTTAGTCATTAATTGAGAAATAATCGACGAGGTAATGAACGGGCTCATGCCGACCAGAACGATTGACAAACTAGTCAGCGCACCACCGGAGAGTAGATTCAAAAACCCGCCAAAATCGGAGCTGCCGATGACACTGGTGACGACGTCTTTAAGTTGGCTAGGCGATGCCAGAGGCACCGGTACATGCGCCAAAAATCGATACGCGACTATCAAACCGAATAAAATAAACAAACGCTTGCGCATATCGCGATTCTTTAATGATTTAAAAATTGTTTTCCAGTTCATCTAATCTCCCTCTTTACCCTTTGGATTATTGCTATTTTACAGAGTGCCATAGTGACACTCTGGGAAATGCAACAATCTATTCGGTTTCCTTTTCGGCACTCTTTTTCAATGGTACAGCAGTTTTAGTAAAAGTTCCACCTGCACCTACTAGGGCAGACTTGGCGCTATCGCTAGCGGCATAGACTTCCAAGTTGATCTTAGAAGATAATTCACCACGTTTGATAACTTTTACGGCTTGGTACGGCGAAGCAATATAGCCAGCTTCGTATAAGGTGAAGTTATTTACGGTGCCTTTTAGTTCGTTCAAGCGATCCAAATACACGACTTGGGCAGGTGTTTTCAATGACTTGAAACCCTTCATCTTTGGTACGCGACGAGCGAGCGAGCCTGAACCGCCAGCGAACATCGGGCGTAATTTCTTACCAGTTCGGGCTTTTTGACCTTTGGTACCACGACCAGCAGTTTTACCTTGACCAGACGAGATACCACGACCAACACGCTTGATACCCTTGTTAGCCGAGATGTTTAATTCGTTATACTTAGTCATTATTTCTTCTCCTTAGCAGCAGTTTTTGGGCTGGCTTTTGTTTCAGAAGATCTTGTTACCCAATTTTTTTCAGGAACAACTTGTTTTAAGGCCTCAACAGTTGCATAGGCAATATTGACCTTGTTAGTCGAACCAAGCGATTTAGATAACAGGTTGTGAATACCGGTCACTGAAATGACATTTCGAACTACGCCACCGGCGATAATACCAGTACCTGGGGCAGCTGGCATAAGTAGTACATGAGCGCCACCCTCACGAGCCTCAACTTCATGCGCGATGGTTGTGTTCTTGATCGATATCGTAACCAAGCTTTTCTTGGCGACGTTAGTGGCTTTGTTGACTGCAGCCTGAACGTCAGCGCCTTTTGCGACACCAACGCCGACTTTGTTCTTGCCGTCACCAACGACTACTAGAGCCTTGAACCTAAAGCGACGACCGCCCTTGACGACACGCGAAACGCGATCGACATTGATTACGATTTCTTGAAACTGTTTTTGTTCAGCCGAATTTGCAGCGAAATTATCGCTTTTTTCGCGTCGTTCGCGAACAGCTGGTTTTTCTTTGATTATTTCTGCCATATTAGAACTCCAAACCTTCCTTGCGTGCTGCTTCGGCAAAAGCGTTCAGCCTCTTGGCGTACAAACGACCGTTGCGATCTAGCACTACTTTGCTAATTTTGGCTTTTTTGGCCTTTTTTGCGATATCTGCACCGACAAAAGCGGCAATATCAGCTAGGCTACCGGCCTGCTTGGCGCCGACTGACGTGCTAGAAACGATAGTGTGCTGCTTTGTGTCATCGATGATCTGAGCGCTGACATGCATGTTACTGATGGTAACAGTCAAGCGTGGACGCTCGGCGACACCGACAACTTTAGCGCGAATGCGATTCTTGCGAAGATTTCGATTGAATAATTTTTTAGTAAGGTTAGACATAATTATTTACCAGCCTTTCCTGCTTTGCGGCGAATAGCTTCACCACTGTACATAATACCTTTGCCCTTGTATGGTTCAGGTTTTTTGATAGCGCGAATTTCGGCCGCGACTTGACCGACGGCTTGCTTATCAATACCGGATACGGTGATTGACATTTTCTCTACCGTTAGATTGACGCCTGGTTGTGATTCATAGACAACTGGGTGAGAAAAGCCTAGGCTCATCTCGATTTTGTTGCCGCCACCATTGATCCTAAAGCCAACTCCGTTGACATCAAGTTTCTTTTCGTAGCCTTTAGTGACACCAGTTACAGCGTTGTTTAGTAACGCGCGCTGCAAACCGTGTTGTGATTTGGCTACGAATTCATCATCTTTACGGGTGACGATGATTTTACCGTCTTCGACAGCAACAGTCACGTCGCTAAGATGAGGAACGGTCAGTTCGCCTTTCGGCCCCTTTACCGTCACGACATCTGAATCAACCGTGATTGTCACACCGGCCGGTACCACTATTGGTAGTTTTCCGATTCGACTCATTTCATGCTCCTTTTCGTTTTAAAAAACGAATTAATAAATCTTTAATAACAACTCACCACCAAGGCGTTGCTTGATAGCTTCATGTCCAGTTAGGACACCCTTTGATGTACTGACAAGTACAATTCCGCGACCATTTTTGATCTTTGGAATTTCACCTGCGCCTACATACATACGGCGACCCGGTTTTGACATGCGAGTTATTTCTGTGATATTGGCGTTTTCACCTGGATGATTGATGGTAATGACCATAATATCGCGAGGTTTTGCGCTTTCAACTTTTACGCTAGCAAGATAACCTGCTTTTTTTAGTTCGTTAGCAATCGTAACTTTTAGTTTGCTGGAAGGAAGATTTATTTCATTCTTACCAACCATGACCGCATTACGAATGCGTGTTAACATATCGGCGATTGGATCTGTAGTTTGTAATGACATATTGTAATCCTCCTTTCTTACCAGCTACTCTTTGTTACGCCTGGAATTTCACCACGTGATGCTTTTTCGCGGAAGTTGATACGGCTTAGGCCGAACCTGCGCATATAGCCACGTGGTCTGCCGTGCAACGAATCGCGATTCTTCCAACGAGTTGGTGAACTGTTTCGTGGCAATTTTGCCAATCCTTCTTGGTCACCAAGCTCTTTTAGCTCAGCCCGTTTGGCAGCATATTTAGTAATCATTCGCTTGCGTTTTTCATCTCGGGCAACAGCTGATGTTTTAGCCATTATTTTTTGCCTCCTTGTTTATCAAAAGGTATCCCAAATTTTTCTAGTAAAGCTCGGCTGTATTCAGCTTTGCCACCGGCAATAACGAAAGTAATCTGAAGACCATGCACGACTTGAGTTTCCTCGAAAGTTAGCTCAGGAAAGATTGACTGTTCTACAATACCTAGATTGTAATTGCCAGATTTATCAAAAGAATTTGGATTGATTCCGTGAAAATCGCGGATACGAGGCATCGAAACGTTAACTAAACGATCCAAGAACTCGTACATACGGGTACCCCTCAGGGTTACCATCGCACCGATCTTGTTCTGACCGGCTCGGATTTTGAAGGTAGCAATTGACTTACGAGCCATGCGCTCGGTTGGTAGCTGTCCGGTAATGCGAGTCAAAGTATTCTTGACAGCTTCGACATAACGCTTATCGTCCTTATTTTTGCCAGTTCCCGCGCTTACTACAATCTTCTCTAATTTTGGAACTTGATGAACATTTCCAAGTTTTAGTTCGGTTTGCAGTTCCTTGACTAGTTTGGTGCTATACAAGGCTTTCAAACGAGGAGCCGTCTTTGGCATAGCAGTGGTTGTTTTTGCCATTATTTGATCTCCTTTGAGTTATTTTGAACAGCCACTCGAGTCGTATCTCCATCAACGTTCTTGATGAGGCCAACTCGGCTGGTTTTACCTGATTTATCATCGACTACCAAAGCAACTTTATGAATCGACATTGGTACGTGGATGTCTTTGTGTCCACCACGAGGGTTCAACGTGCTTGGTTTTAGATGACGATGAATTTGACCAACGCCTTCAACCAAAACTTTTCGTTCTTTCGTTAGGACGGCCACAACCTTACCGGTCGTGCCTTTTTTAGCTCCACCGATAATCTTGACGGTGTCACCTTTTTTAATTCTCTTTAAGCTAGGCATTATAGTACCTCCGGCGCTAGGCTGATGATCTTGGAATAGCCATAGTCGCGTAATTCACGTGGAACCGGTCCGAAAACACGGGTACCGCGCGGAGCTTTATCTTCGCCGATAATAACGGCAGCATTGTCATCAAAACAAATCGTCGAACCGTCTTTGCGCCTAATTTGGTCGCGGGTACGAACAACAACGGCTTTGACAACCGCTTTTTTCTTGACAACGCCAACAGTTGAGGCGTCTTTGACTGAAGCTACGATTACGTCACCAACGCGAGCGTATCGGCGTCTAGTTCCGCCTAAGACTTTGATGCAACTGATAATCTTTGCACCTGAGTTGTCAGCGACTTTTAGTCGTGATTCTTGTTGTATCATGTCTATTCCTCAACCTTCTCAGCGCCTGCGACGTCTTCTTTGAGCTCGATTGATCCCTTTGATCTTTCGACGATCTCAACTAGAACGTAGTGCTTTGATTTTGATATCGGACGACTTTCAGCGATTACGACTCGATCGCCGACTTTCGCTTCGTTCTTCTCATCGTGGGCGGCATATTTACGGTTAACAGAGTACTGCTTACCGTAAATAGGATGCGTTTCACGACTAGTAACAGTGACGGTAATGGTCTTGTTCGCTGCATCCGAAGTAACGATACCGGTCAGTGTCTTGGCCATATTACTTATCCTCCTTTAGCTTTGCAATTTCAGCTGCTCGGATAGCAGTGTTAATGCGTGCAATTTCTTTTCGCGTAACAGTGATAAAGCGTGGATTGACTAGTTCACCTTGGTTTAATGAACGCCTGGCGTCCGATAAAGCCTTAGTTTTATCAATCAAATCTTGCCTTAGTTGTTCGACGGTTTTAATTTCTTTGACAGCCTTTTTAGCTTTTTTGACAGTAGTTTTAGTAGCCATATTACAACTGTCCCCTTACGATGAATTTGGTTTTGACTGGTAATTTATGTCCAGCTAGACGCATTGCTTCGCGAGCTACGTCCTCTGATACACCCTTCATTTCAAACATGACGGTGCCAGTCTTAACTTTAGCTACGAAAAATTCAGGATTACCTTTGCCGCTACCCATTTTGACGTCCTGTGGCTTGCGCGTAACAGGAGTGTGTGGGAAAATGCGGATCCAAATTTTGCCACCACGTTGGACATGGTGAGTAATTGCCTGACGAGCAGCCTCGATCTGACGACCGGTGATGCGCTCATTTTCGATTGATTGTAGGCCGTAATCGCCAAAAGCTAGATAGTTGCCGCGAGTCGCGACGCCATCATTTTTGCCTTTGCGTACTTTTCGATACTTAGTTTTCTTTGGTAATAACATGGCCTAAATCCTCTCGCCCTTATAGATCCATACCTTCACACCGATAATGCCAGCGGCAGTATGAGCACGTGCAATATGAAAATCAACATCTGCGCGCAAGGTATGAAGAGGCACTGAGCCCTCAATAACTTTTTCGCGTCGTGCCATTTCGGCGTTATTCAATCGTCCAGCCACTTGAATACGAACACCTTTAGCGCCGGCATTCATCGTGTTCTGAGCCGCCATCTTGATAGCGCGGCGGAAATTTATGCGTCGCTCTAACTGATGAGCAATATTCTCGGCAACTAGCTTGGCAGCTAGTTCTGGTCGCTTGACCTCTTCGATATTCAACCTAACTGGTAGGCTGGTAACTTTTTCTAGGATGCCCTTTAATTCGGTAACGCCAGCACCACCACGACCAATTACGACACCAGCTTTGGCGGTGTGAATAGTAATCGTTACTAGGTTAGCTGATCGCTCGATTTCGATACCGTTGATCGTCGGGCGGCTATTAAAGCGCTTTTCGATGATTTCGCGGATTTTCGTATCTTCGGCAATCCATTTAGCAAAGTCACGCTTGTTAGCGAACCAGCGCGAGCTCCAGTTTTTATGAACTTGAAGACGGAAGCTGATTGGGTTTACTTTTTGTCCCATTACTTTGTCTCCTTTGCGGCTTCAGATTTTTTATCTTCGACCTTCTTAGTTACACTTTTCTTCGGTTTGATATCGCCAGTTACTTCTACTAGGATATTCGACGATTTCTTTTGGAATGGTAGCGCGCGACCGCGGCTAGCTGGGATGTATCGCTTCAAGCGAGTACCGGCAGTGATTGACAGGGTCGTGATTACCAATGTTTTACCATCAACATTGTGATTATTGATAGCATTTGCTTTGGCACTTTCGATAGCAGCTTTGACTGGTTTTGCGGCTGACTTTGGTGTGTGAGCTAGGATAACCAGCGCATCAGCGACCGTTCGTCCGCGGACCAGGCTGGCGACCAACGAGACTTTGCGAGGAGCTTGGTCAACGCCTTTGATGTATGATTTTGCGGTATAAGTTTCGGCCATACACTATGCTCCTTTCGTCGTGGCGCTAGCACCGCCGTGTTTTCTAAATTTACGAGTTGGGCTGAATTCGCCTAATTTATGGCCGACCATGTTTTCTGATACTAATACCGGAACATGGACGCGTCCATTGTGAACGGCGATGGTTCGTCCAACCATCTCTGGGCTGATCGTGCTTGCGCGAGCCCAAGTCTTGATTATCGTCCTGTCGTCTGGACCTAAACTAGCCACTTTCTTAGCGAGTTTGAAGTCCACGAAAGGTCCTTTTTTAAGAGAGCGACTCATGTCTATTTCTTCCTCTTCGCATCGTGGCGACTTTTAACTATTAATCCAGCAACATCTTTGCGTCGGCGAGTCCTGTAGCCAAGAGTCAATTGACCCCATGGAGTACGAGGAGCTTTACCGGTACCGTGTCGTCCACCGTCACCACCACCGTGTGGGTGATCAACCGCGTTCATGACAACACCGCGGACAGTTGGACGGATACCCATGCGTCGCTTGCGTCCGGCTGAGCCGATTTTGATGTTCTGGTGCTGTAAATTACCAACCATACCGATAGCAGCCGTAGCAGTTAGCAAGAACTTGCGAACTTCACCTGACGGCAAGCGAACCTGGGCGTAATCGCCCTCTTTGGCCATCAACTGAGCGGTCGCACCGGCAGCCCTGACCATCTGAGCACCCTTACCAGGTGTAATCTCGATAGCATAGACCTGTGTACCAACTGGAATATTCGCAAGAGGTAGTCGGTTACTAGCTTCGACTGGAGCCTCGGCTCCGCTTTGAATGACCTTACCTTTGTACATTGATGTATCGGCCAAAATGTAATGGTAGATACCATACTGATCTTTGACTCGAGCGATACGCGCACTACGGTTTGGATCGTATTCGATTTCTTCAACTTTTACGGTCAAACCGCCAGCTAGCATATGGTTCATTAATCGGTAATGGCGCTTGACGCCGCCGCCACGATGGCGAACGGTAATGCGACCGGTGTTATTGCGACCAGCCTGCTGTTTCTTGCTTTTTAGCAAACTCTTTAGCGGCTTTTTAGTCGTAATTTCACTCAAATCTTGGCTAGTCATTCCGCGACGAGCTGGAGTAGTTGGATTGTATTGCTTGATTGGCATTACTTCTTCTCCTTCTTTGCAGGCTTGGTTTCGGCCTCTGGCTGATCAAAAATCTTGATACTATTGCCGTTGACTAAAGTTATATAAGCCTTCTTTAGATCTTGTCGGTTGGTCGTTCCAGGATAAGCGCGCTTACCACGTGAGTAGCGGACAGCTTTGCCATTCTGGATCAAAGTTCGAACTGATTTGACCTTGACGTTATATTCAGTTTCGATGGCATCGACGATCTGTTTGGTATTAGCGCTAACCGGTACGTCAAATACATAGATGTTTTTGAGCGATAGACCGTAGGCTTTTTCAGTTTTGCGTGGGAATAAATTAATCATCTTACTTATCTCCCTTTGCTAGCCAACCCTTGATGACCTCTAGAGCCTTTGGCGAAATGACAATCTTATCGGCGTTCAAAATATCATAAACGTTCAGATAGCTTGCCCTGACTAGTAAGATGTTTTGGATGTTATTGGTCGATTTTAGCAGTTCTGGAGACTTCTCGTCGACGACCATCAGAACCTTACGATCAAATTTATTATCCTTTAAGAACTTAGCTGCATCAGCTGTCTTACCGTTGAACTTGATGTCCATAACGGCAATTTTCTTAGCTTGGTTGGCAAGTGTTAGAGCTTGCCTGACCGCTACGCGCTTGTCAGTAGTTGTAATACGAATTGAATAGTTGGCAGAACCCCTTGGTCCAAAGGCTATACCGCCGCCTCGCCAGATTGGGTTTCTTGATGAACCAAATCGTGCGCGACCAGTACCTTTTTGTTTCCAAGGTTTTTTGCCACCGCCGCTTACTTCACCGCGAGTCTTGGTCGTGGCGTGAGCGTTGCGAGCGTTCGCAAGGTAGCTATTATAAGCTAGCTTTAGTAGGTCATGACTCTTGACTTCGACGTCAAAAATATCTTTAGGTAAAGCATTTTTAACAGCAGAAGTGGTTTTGGTAGTTTCAGCCATTATGCTTTTCCTCCTATAATGATTAGGCCTTTTTTCGGACCAGGAACGGCACCGCGAAGACCAATTAAGTTGTTTTCGGTGTCGATGTATGACACGACCAGGTTTTTGACAGTTACCCTGTCGTGACCCATTCGTCCAGCCATGCGCTTACCCTTTAGAATTTTTTGAGGATACTGAGATCCGATTGAACCCGGCTTCCTCGAGTAAGCAAAGGCACCGTGCGTTGCGCGACCTCTGTTAAAGTTATGTCGCTTGATTGTACCCGCAAAACCTTTACCTTTGGAAGTACCAGTAGCGTCAACTACGTCTCCTAATGCAAAAGTTGTTACGTCGATCGTGCTTCCTACCGATAGGCCATCTGGTAGTTCGGCTAACCGAATTTCCCGAATATGTTTCGGGTTACTTCCGGCTGGTTTGGTGTGTCCAGCCACGGCCTTGCTCAGGTTCTTACCCTCACCATATGCTACCTGAACTGCGTTGTAGCCGTCTTTTTCAACGGTCTTCACCTGAGTCACAGTCACAGGGCCGGCTTGAATTAGCGTAACAGGAACTGCTTCGCCATCCTTGCCAATGATTTGGGTCATACCAATTTTGGTACCGAGAAGTGCTTTCATTGCCTTCATGCTCCCATTTAAAATTCTTGGTGGAGGGTGGTATCTGTTGTGACAGACCTGCCAATTCACCAAGAATCGTTTAATATTAATTCGTATAAGTTACCATGGGAGTTTATCACACAATCTGTTTTAAGTCAAGTACGCCGACCACGCTAGTTATGATAAAATATATGAATGATTATACCGCACAAAAAGCGGACAAAGCTTCACTATATTAACCTGGTTAATATCGTCCTGCTCGTGAGTGTCGTTGGCTTTGGGACCTATATTAATCTGGATTTAGCGCGTAAGACCGAGATACTTGACCAACAGATTACTAACAATCGAATAATCCTTGAAAAGTCATCGGCAATCATATCGGCAGCTGCCAAAAAACGTCAACCTGTTTACGTCAGCTTACCTGGTGCCGATACTATTCGGGCGATTCGCCAGGATTATATGGCTCCAGATAGTCTATGGACGATAATAAATAAAACCCATTCGATTTCAACTGATTATGTCCCGTCATCCCTAAGTGTGCCTAATGTACCGCTTAATCCTGGAAAAACTCAGTCGGAGATGTCAGTCAGAAGTGATATAAAAGAACCATTAGAGACGATGTTTGCCGCTGCAAAAACCGCCGGTTTTAGCCTGATGCTCGGTAGTGGCTATCGTTCAGCTGCTTTGCAAAGAAGCTATTTTAACAGCCTAGCCGCCAGTGTTGGCGACACGGCCGCCAATCAGGCTATCGCCTATCCGGGTCAAAGTGAACATCAATCAGGTCTAGCTGCTGATATCAGCCTTGTTTCGAGCGAATGCTATCTAAGCAACTGTTTTGCAACAACTGGCGCTGGTAAATGGCTTGAGGATAATTCTTATAAATATGGTTTTATTTTGCGTTACCCAAGTGGCAAAGAATCGATTACCCAATATCAATACGAGCCTTGGCACTTTCGCTATGTTGACATTGATCTAGCCACAGCCCTATATCAAAGCGGCCTGACGCTCGACGAAGCGTGGTCGTATTTGCAGGCTGCTGATGATATTTTGAGAAGTAATCAGGCAATTTAATTCTACTTTTTGCAATCAAAAAGTAGCGATAATTAGTTTGGATTAATATTAATGTATTAATTAATCTTAACCTTATTACCAATCGTATCAGTCACATACTTCATCTGATCACTAGCCGTAGTATTGAATAATGATCGACTTAAGGCATCAGCAGCCGAGTTTAGCGGATATATCATACAGTTTTTGCGAGCTAATAAATCGTTATTTGCTGCCTGGCTAGCCGTCCACTCATACGACATAAAAGTAGGCGTGAATGTCAGGTTAGAAATCACAACCTTACCTGTGGCCAAAGTCTTTGTAATATCGAATCTTGCTACTCCGCCAATTAGTTCTTTGAGCGCCAGTTGCGACGACAGCATATTGCCTAATGAATACCAAACCGTCATTTTACCACCGTCTGGACGATCGATAACATCAACCGTCTGCAAGACATGTGGGCCGGTACCGATTATTACGTCAACTCCGAGTGAACTAAGTAAATTAACCGCCGATTTTTGATCTGAGCTAACTATATTAGAGTCTTCGACGCCCCAGTGCATCGATATAATCACGACATCGGCATTCTGCCTGGCTTCCGTAACGAGGCGCCTGACCAGAACTTCGTCATGATATAGATTAACGCTATAGCTGGGTGTTGACTTGTTATTATTGAAATCCGCGAACGATATAAAACCTATTTTTACGCCTTTAACCGTCGCATAAGCAACTTTTTCCTGGTCACTAGCCGACTTGTTGGCGCCACTCACGGCAAGAGGCTTCAAACTACCCCATAAATCGACCGTCGTAGCGATGGCCGACGTGCCTTTATCAGCCATGTGGTTATTAGCCAGATTGATCATATTACAGCCGACCGACTGCAAATCACGCGCGAATTGCTGGGGCGCGTTAAATGATGGATAGCCACTGATGCCGTAGGCCTCGCCCGAGCTTAAACCTTCTTGGTTGCAAAAAACCAGTTCATCACCCTTGTAGATTGACTTGATATTCGAAAAGAATTGTTGATAATCATAGCCAGAAGAGGTTTTAGCGTTCGCGTTAATCGTATCATGAGCTAACATATCGCCCATCGCCGCCATATGAATTATGGTCTCGGTCGGAGCCGGCGTCGATTGAACCGTTTTTGTCGGTGCGTCAGACGTGATCACCGATGGCTTATTTTGGCGATTGATAACGATCAGCCAAACTGCCAAACCGGAGACTATAGCTAGCCCTATAATTATCAGGACAATAATCATTCTTTTATTAAATACAAAACGTTTTGCTATCTTCATCCAAATCAAAGTATAGCAAATCTTAAATATGGTTGCTCAATCCGCTTGTGTTTTTTATAATTCTAAGCGACAATATACTAAGCAATTTACCGATAGGAGTGGATAAAATATGGTAAAAAAGGCAAACATCAGCCGTAAAACAAACTCGAAAAAAGCAACGAAACTAGTTTCAAAAAAAGGTCACAATAAAGTCAAAGCTGCCCACAAGTCCGTCACTATCGATGGCTCTTTCGTTTTAATGAAAGAAAAAACACCGTTTATGTCGCGAAGGATCACCATGCAAACTGTCTATTGGGCTGTTTTGCTTGCTTATATATTGCTACTTTCGCTTTGGATTCTTAAGATTCAAATTGACACCCAGACGATACTGGATAAACTTGCGTCTTCGTTACTTATTAAATAATATGTTTCAAGACAAAAAAATAACCCCTTTTTTAGGGGTTATTTAATTATCTACTTAAATTACATGCGGATTTCGGCATCGACACCGGCCGGCAGGCTTAGATTCTGCAGGCTATCGATAGTCTTTGGCGTCGCATCGGTAATATCGATAAGGCGTTTGTGTACGCGCATTTCGAATGCTTCACCGCCCTTTTTATAAACGTGCGGTGATTTTACGACCGTAAATGTACTGCGACGAGTTGGCAAAGGTACTGGACCGGCAACCGATGCGCCAGTGCGCAAAGCCGTATCGATGATTTGTTTTGCTGATTGGTCGATCACTTTGTGATCATAGGCCTTCAAACGAATTCGAATTCGCAAAGACTGTTCTTTATCTGCCATTTTGTGGCTCCTTCTGTGTTATATCGTAACCTCTGTCATGAACCAGCTTTGTTCTGTCACGACCGAGTTCTCGATATGATTAATATTATGTGAGGATTGTATCATTTTTACTCTCAAAAAGCAAATACCTCCCTATGTGGGAGGTATTTGTCGATTGGGTTAACTAACTTATTTAGTGATGTTAGTTACAACACCAGCACCGACGGTTTTGCCGCCTTCGCGGATAGCAAAGGTCAGACCTTTTTCCATGGCGATTGGAGCTAATAGTTTAACCTTGAACGAAACGGTGTCACCAGGGATGACAAGTTCTTTGTCAGCTGGAAGTTCAACTTCACCAGTTACGTCAGTCGTACGGAAGTAGAACTGAGGTTTGTAACCCTTTGTGAATGGTGTATGTCGGCCACCTTCTTCTTTCTTTAGGATATAGACTTCACAATCAAATTCAGTGTGAGGTGTCAAAGATCCTGGCTTTACGACGACCTGACCACGTTCGATCATATCGCGTTCGATACCGCGTAGCAAAATACCTGCGTTATCGCCAGCTTGTCCTTGGTCTAGGCTCTTTTTGAAAGCTTCGATACCGATAACAACTGAAGTTTGAGTTGGGCGGATACCAACGATTTCGACTGGATCGTTAACCTTAACGATACCTTGTTCAATCCTGCCTGTAGCAACCGTACCGCGGCCTTTGATCGAAAAAACGTCTTCGACTGGCATCAGGAATGGCTTGTCTAGATCACGAGTTGGTTCTGGGATGTAGTCATCGAGAGCCTTGACGAGTTCCATGATGGCATCTTCGTCTTCTTTGCTGCCTTCGAGAGCCTTAGTAGCTGAACCCTTGATGATAGGAGCGTTCTCATCGAAACCGTTCTTTGCGAGCAGTTCGCGAACATCCATTTCAACTAGTTCAACTAGTTCTGGATCAGCTAAGTCCATTTTGTTCAAAAAGACTACGATCCTTGGAACGCCGACCTGGTGAGCTAGTAGAACGTGCTCACGAGTCTGAGGTAGTGGACCATCATTAGCCGCAACGACCAAGATAGCACCGTCGATCTGAGCCGCACCGGTGATCATATTCTTGATGTAATCGGCGTGACCTGGCATATCGACGTGAGCGTAGTGACGCTTTTCTGATTCGTATTCCTGGTGGCTTGATGCGATTGTAATACCGCGAGCGCGCTCTTCTGGAGCGTTGTCGATTTGAGCGTAGTCAACAGGTTTGTTGACAGCACTTGGCAAGCGCCTAGCTAGAACGTTGGTAATAGCTGAAGTTAAAGTTGTTTTGCCGTGGTCCACGTGACCCATGGTACCGACGTTGACGTGTGGTTTGCTTCTATCGAAGTTGGCCATTTAGTTTTTTCTCCTAATTTTATTATTTAGACGCGAGCAATACTGCCCCACGCATATACTAGTAATTCTACAGATTTTTTTGCTAAAGTAAAGAGGTTTAACCTATTTACTCGAGCGTTTCTCAATGATTTCAGTAGCCACGTTTGGTGGTACTTCCTCATACTGTGAAAGCTCCATTGTGCTGGCGGCTCGACCTTGGCTCATCGAGCGTAGATCGCTTGTATAACCGAACATATTCGCCAGTGGAACGAATGCACGAATCAGCTTAGCGCCACCCGATAAATCTTCCATGGCATCGATTCGGCCGCGCCTCGAGTTGAGGTCGCCGATTACGTCGCCCATGAATTCTTCTGGCGTAGTGACTTCGAGGCGCATGACTGGCTCGAGTAGAACCGGCTTGGCCTTTTTGACACCTTCGCGGGTAGCCAGGCTACCGGCTAGCTTGAAGGCGAGTTCTGAGGAATCAACATCATGATAGCTACCATCGAACAGAGTCGCTTTGACATCAACTACCGGATAACCGGCAATGACACCGCCTTCGAGAGTTTCTCGGATACCGGCTTCAACCGGTTTGCGATATTCTTGAGGCACGACACCACCCTTGATGGCATCGACGAACTCAAAGCCCTTGCCTGGTTCATTCGGTTCGAATTTGACCCAAACATCACCGTACTGACCGCGACCGCCGGACTGCTTGATATGCTTGCCCTGTGCCTCGGCCATAGCCTTGATGGTTTCGCGGAAAGCGACTTGTGGCTCACCGATGTTTGCTTCGACCTTAAATTCTCGTTTCATACGATCGATCAAGATGTCCAGGTGTAATTCACCCATGCCTGACATGATTGTCTGGCCGGTTTCTTGATCGGTATGAACGCGGAAGGTTGGATCTTCTTCGGCTAGTCGTTGTAAAGCGATACCCATTTTTTCCTGATCGGCCTTTGATTTTGGCTCAACGGCAATCGATACTGGAGGTTCTGGGAAAGAAATAGCTTCTAGAATAATCGGATGAGCTGAATCAGCCAAAGTTGCACCGGTAAAGGTATCCTTTAGACCGACAACAGCCGCAATATCACCGGCTTCGATAGCTTCGATATCTTCGCGCTTATCAGCATGCATACGAACGATGCGGCCGATGCGCTCTTTTTCGCCGGTCGTAGTATTTAGTACATACGAACCAGCGGTCATCTTGCCGCTATAAACACGGACGAAAATTAGTTTTCCGACAAATGGGTCGGTCGCGATTTTGAAAGCCAGACCGGCTAATGGCTGATCAACGCTTGGCTCGCGAGAAATTTCGTTGCCAGACTTTGGATCATGACCCCATACGGCACCGACATCAAGTGGTGATGGCATGTAATCATTAACTAGATCCAAAACTTTTTCGACGATAACACCACGGCCATCGCCACCGGTTACTAGGTAGAAATCACCAGCTAGAACTCGTTTGCGCAAGGCAACTTTGAGCTCATCAACCGTAATTGACTCTTCGCCCTTGTCTAGAAAACGCTCGAATAGTTCGTCGTCAGCTTCTACTGCTGCTTCGACTAGCATACTGCGGGCGTTCTTGGCTTTTTCGGCTAGTTCAGCAGGAATATCACCGATTACTAATTCGTGATCAGCATAATCCTTGTAGGTGTATGCTTTCATATCGATTAGATCGACGACACCGCAAATATCTTTTTCGAAACCGATTGGCAAATGTATCGGCAAAGCGTTTTTTGACAAACGTCTGTGAATCGAATCCAGAGATTTGTAGAAATCACCACCAATTTGATTGATTTTATTGATAAAGCAAATTCGAGGAACATGATATTTGTTTGCTTGGCGCCAAACCGTTTCGGTCTGAGCTTCAACACCCATCTTGCCGTCGAATACAACTACCGCGCCGTCGAGAACGCGTAAAGAGCGCTCAACTTCGGCCGTAAAATCGATGTGACCCGGGGTATCGATGATGTTGATTTTGTGGTTCTTCCAGAAAGTCGTCACGGCAGCCGAAGTAATCGTAATACCGCGCTCACGTTCTTGCTCCATCCAATCGGTCGTGGTCGCACCTTCGTGTACCAAACCGATTTTGTGCGACAGACCAGTGCGGTACAAAATACCTTCGGTCGTCGTAGTTTTACCGGCGTCAATATGGGCGATGATACCGATATTGCGCAGGTCTTTCAATGGGACATGTTTTTCTGCCATTTTAGTTTCAATAATCCTTTTTCGCTTCGAGAGCAAATTATTAGTTATTTAATTCAGACTAAGCACGAGCAAAGTGTGCAAATGCTCGGTTGGCTTCAGCCATTCGGTGCGTATCTTCCTTCTTCTTGAAGGCACCGCCATTTTCGTTGTAGGCATCAACGATTTCCAATGCCAAACGCTGAGCATAAGCCGAACCCTTGCGAGCTCTGGCCGACTGAACCATCCATGAGAAGGCATAATGTAGCTGTCTGTGACCCTGGATTGGGAATGGAATCTGGTAGTTGGCACCGCCGACACGTCGTGAACGAATCTCAAAGTTTGGCGATACATTACCTAATGCTTTTTCAAAGATAGCCAGTGGATCTTCGCTGTTAAGCTTCTTGGCAGCCATCTCTAGAGCCTGATAAACAGCTTTTTCGGCAACATGTTTTTTGCCGTCAAGCATAGATTTGTTGATTAAACGCTGGACCAAAATACTCTGATACTTACGATCAGGCATAACATCGCGTTGTAAGCGTACAGTAACTTTTCGTGGCATTGGTTATTTCTCCTTCTTGGCGCCGTATTTAGAACGGCCTTTTTTGCGATTAGCAACGCCCTGTAGGTCCAAAGCACCGCGAACGATATGATAGCGCACGCCTGGAAGATCTGGCACGCGACCACCGCGTACTAACACAACGGCGTGTTCCTGCAGATTGTGGCCTTCGCCACCGATATAGGCCCAGACTTCTTGTTGATTAGTCAGGCGAACACGAGCAACCTTACGAAGCGCTGAGTTTGGCTTTTTAGGTGTTTTAGTAGTAACACGAATACAAACGCCGCGCTTTAATGGGGCATTCTGTTCGTAGTAACGAGTCTTGAGCGCGTTATGGATTTTTCCAAGCGCTGGACTCTTTGACTTTTGCGAAGCGTTCTTGCGAGGCTTGCGCAGTAATTGATTGATAGTTGGCATTTAACTTAATAAACTCCAATTAATTTAATATTTGCCACGAGATGGTGGCGGAAACGGCTTTAAAGATTCAGCATATCTTTATCGGCCCATACCTAGCAGCGTTTACGGATCGTACACACCTGTAAAATCCAATAAGCCCACTAAGAGTAAACTCGTGACTGATTGTACCAGTTTTCATCTATTTTTGCAATGTTTGATAAATCATACTTGACTTTTTGAATCAATAGTATTATAATCATAGTATTGCGCTTAATGGCGTAGCAATTTTAAAATGAATTATTTACGAGGCGTGGGGGCTTGGAAGGCTCACTCCTCACTCTGTATCGAATTTATGTCTGAAAGTATTTGCGCGCGGTCGCTACCGCACCCATTATTGACTTCGGTCGTATTTCCCTTACACCAGTGGCGAGGGGTGAACTCCGAAATTTCCGACATCATATAAGTGTCAAAAACATACGAGCCCATGCCTGGCGGTAGCGAACGCCAGTTATGTCTTCCACCGTATGTACTTGCGGATAAGTATTGTTCGTCATATTGAAATCTGTAGAGATTTTAATATGATTAATAGATTTAAGCTTTGATTAAATCTAGGTCAGTACTACGCTCGCGGGCGCGAGACGGATGGGGTGGTGATGAGATTTTTCAAATCACCACCCCTACAATCAATACCCACCACGCCTCAATTTTTTCGTAAATAGTTCGTTTTTATTCAATCAAAATACCCCGGTTAAATCCGGGGTATTTTTTAGGTGTGAGACTTAAATTGCTTAAGCCTCAACCTCGTCGTTATCAAGCTGCTCTTCAGCAACTTCTTCATCTTCACGATGAGTGACGCCGGTTCCGACTGGAATCTTGCGTCCGATAATGACGTTTTCCTTTAGACCGTGTAAACGATCAACACGACCGCTGATTGCGGCGTTGATCAGAACACGAGTCGTATCCTGGAACGATGCGGCCGATAGGAAGCTATCAGACCAAATTGACACCTTGGTGATACCAAGTAGCAACTGGGTGTATTTGATTAGCTCTTTGCCTTCGGTGGCAAGTTTGACATTCGTTTCAGTGACTAGCGCCTTCGATACGATATCACCTGATACAAACGTACTGTCGCCTGGCTCTTCAATCTGAACTCGGCTAAACATCTGTCGAACAATGATCTCGAGGTGCTTGTCAGCCACATCCTGACCCTGTGCAGCATAAATGCGCAAGATTTCGTTAATGATGTAGCGCTGAGTTGCCTCGACACCCTTTAGACGCATCAAATCATGTAGATTCAACGAACCGGATGATAGACGGTCACCAGCTTCGACGCTAGCACCAGCCACAACGGTTAATTGCATATTACCAGGAATTTCGTACTTGACTGGCGCACCAGCATTAGCAGCAATTACCAAGGTATCTTCGGCTACTTCTACCACGCCATCAAATGGAGCGGTTAGCGGCCTTGATTCGCTTTCGCCGATTGCTAGAACATCACCGGCTTTGACGTTGCTGCCAGACTTGACAGCCATTTTGCGGCCCTCTAGTGCTAGGCGTTCAACATGTCCGGCCTCAGGAGTGACTTGAACGACGTATTTCTTGCCATCTTCCCAGACATCAACGATGCCATCGGTTTCTGACATGAAAGCCTGTCCCTTTGGCGAACGAGCCTCGAACAACTCTTCGACACGTGGCAAACCTTGGGTGATGTCACCACCGGCCTCGCCACCTTTGTGGAAGGTTTTTAGAGTCAACTGGGTTCCAGGTTCACCGACCGACTGAGCGGCAATAACACCGACAGGTTGATCAGCGTCAACCAAGTAACCGGTTGACATATCAATGCCGTAACTGGTTCGTGGAATACCGCGTAGATTCTTGGTGGTTAGGACCGACTTAATCTTGACGCTCTCGATACTTGAATCAGCTTCGATGGCGCTGGCGGTTGCACGATTAATCAATTGACCCTTCGCGACATAACCAGAAACGTCCTCGGCTGCATAACGACCGACCAGACGATTGCCAAAGTCAATCATTGTCAGTTCAGATTCGCTGCGGTAAATCGCAAAACCTTCATCATCACTTTGATCGTTGTCTTCAACCGTAAAGATATCTTGTGACACATCGACTAGACGACGAGTTAGATATCCGGCGTCAGCAGTTTTAAGAGCGGTATCGATTAGACCCTTGCGGGCGCCTCGTGTAGCCACGAACTGCTCGAGTGAGCTTAGACCGTCTTTGTAGTTAGAACGGATTGGCAGCTCGATTTCACGGTTATTTGAGTCAACCACGATACCAATCATGGCCGATGCCCACTTAACGTTACTGATATCGCCACGAGCGCCTGAGTTAACCATGACAGAAATGCTGGTATCCATATCGCTCATCTTCTCTTTCAAGAAGTCGGCAATCTTGCGGTCAACTTGACGCCAAGCGGCAATCGTCAGGTTATAGCGCTCTTCGTCGGTAATCAAACCTTGATCGAATTGCTCAGAAATAAGCGCTGATTTTGCGTCACCTTCGGCAACGAATTGGCTAATTTCTTCGAATTGGATGTAATCCTCTTGACCGGTTGACACAGCAGCAACGGTTGCAAAGCGGAACGCGAGACCCTTCATACGGTCAGCAACCTGAGCGGTTTCACTAGCACCATATTTGTCGAAAATCTTGGCGAGAACTCGCTTTAGCTGTTTCTTGGACTGAACCGAATTATCATAGGCAAAATCTTCTGGCAAAATGTCATTAAAGAACACTCGTCCAAGAGTAGTTTGTCTGACCTCGCCTTTATAAAATACTCGGATTGGGCTTTGTAACTCTAGTTTTCCTTCATCGTATGCCATTTCAGCTTCATAAACCGAGCTATAGGCTTTGACTTTGTCAGTCTGAGCGGCTGGCTTCTCGTAAGTTAGGTAATAGTTACCGAGAACGACGTCCTGACCGATATTTAGAACTGGTGAACCATCGGCTGGCTTGAGCAAGTTGTTGGTTGCACTCATCAAATCCCTAGCTTCGGCCTGGGCTTCGTCTGATAGTGGCAAATGAACAGCCATCTGGTCGCCATCGTAGTCGGCGTTAAAGCCGTTAGCGACTAGTGGATGTAACTGGATTGCCTTACCTTCGACTAGAACTGGTTGGAAAGCTTGGATTGACAGTCGGTGTAGTGACGGTGCGCGGTTCAATAGAACGTATTTACCTTCAATAACGGCGTCAAGCGCGTCCCAAACAATTGCTTCGCCTGATTCAATTAAACGAGATGCTGAACGGATATTGTAGGCATGCTCGTTGCGAATCAACCAACTGATAATGAACGGCTTGAATAGTTCAAGCGCCATTGCCTTTGGCAGACCGCATTGATGAATATGTAATTTCGGACCGACAACGATAACTGAACGTCCCGAATAGTCAACACGTTTGCCTAGTAGATTCTGGCGGAATCGGCCTTGTTTGCCTTTTAACATATCGCTGATTGACTTTAGCTTGCGGCGGCCACCGGTTGCCGATACGGCACGGTTGCCTTTAGCGGCGCTGTTATCAATAAGGGCATCAACGGCTTCTTGGAGCATGCGCATTTCGTTGCGGCGAATGACTTCTGGGGCGTTGAGGCTGATTAACTTCTTTAGTCGATTGTTTCGGTTAATAACACGGCGATACAGATCGTTTAAGTCGCTAGTAGCAAATCGACCACCTGTTAATTGAACCATTGGCCTGAGATCCGGAGGAATGACCGGTAGGACCGTTAGGGTCAAGCTACTTGGTTTAATGCCAGCGGCTTGGATACCTTCAAGCATCTTGAGGCGCTTTAGTAGTTTCTTTTCACGTTGACCCTTGGCATCCGCGACTTCGACGCGTAATTTATCGATCAAATCCGATAAATTGATTTCGTCTAGTAGCGCCTTGAGGGCAGTTCCACCCATACCGACTTCAATGAGCTCTTCGTATTCTTCTGGGAGATTCCTAAAGTCAACTTCGCTAATAAGAGCACCCTTGTTCATGCTTTCAAGTTGAGCTTTTTTGGTAATGTACATGTCGTTAAGCTCTTCTAGTTCGGCTGATTGCTTAGTAGCTAAATCTTTGACATCAGCGCCTTCAGCTTCGGCTTCGCGTTCGTAACGGATACGAATCGCAACCTTGCCGGCTTCGACTTCAGCATCTAAGTCTGACATATATTGATCACGTTTTTCTTCGTCAACCTTCAAAATCACATACGTCGAGAAGTAAGCGATTTTTTCTAGATTGCGAACAGTGATACCAAGTAGCAAACTCATTGCGCTTGGAGTACCGCGCATGAACCAGATGTGCGCTACAGGTGTAGCGAGCGCAATATGGCCCATACGTTCGCGGCGGACAATTGATTTAGTGACCAGTTCGCCACTCTTATCAACGGCTGCCTCGCGTGAACGAACGCCTTTTAACTTGCTGTCATGTGGGTTAACATCTTTGACTGGTCCAAAAATTCTTTCACAGAACAAACCATCGCGTTCTGGTTTTTGAGTTCGGTAATTGATCGTTTCTGGCTTGGTAACTTCACCATAGCTCCACTTCAAAATATCTTCCGGACTTGCCACCGTCAGACGAACGGCGTCAAAGTCAGAGATTCCGCTGCTTGTAACAATTCTTGACATATTACGCCTCCTCCTCCATTACTTCTTCTTCCACGGTCTCAATTTCAGCCTCAGTTGGCTCTGCGACCTCTTCATATTCGACAACTTGACTTTCATCAGCATTAGATCGAATCACTTGTTCGGCATCAATTTCTGCATCGGCTGACTCATCGAGTAAGTCAACTTTGAGCCCCAAGCCCTGCAATTCTTTAACGAGAACGTTAAATGATTCTGGCAATTTTGGACCGACAATTTGTTCGTTCTTGATGATTGACTCGTAGGCCTTAGCACGTCCATAAACGTCATCAGACTTGACAGTTAGCATTTCTTGTAGAGTTGATGCGGCACCGTAAGCTTCGAGTGCCCAAACTTCCATTTCTCCGAAACGCTGACCACCGTTTTGAGCCTTACCACCTAGAGGCTGCTGGGTAACCATAGTGTATGGACCAGTCGAGCGTGCGTGAATCTTGTCCGAAACCATGTGGTGCAATTTGATCATATTCATGACACCGACAGTCGTTCGTTCCTCAAATGGAGCACCGTCTCGACCGTCAAACAACTGGAATTTACCATCGCGGGCAAAACCGGCTTTTTCAAGTTCGTCACCGATTTTTTCATTTGACACACCGTTGAATGGTGGGGTCGCGACTTTGTAGCCAAGCGCCCTTGCGGCCATTCCAAGGTGAGTTTCAAATAGCTGACCGATATTCATACGGCTTGGCACGCCAAGTGGGTTCAAGACGACATCAACTGATGTACCGTCTTCCATGAATGGCATGTCCTCGATTGGTAGAATTTTAGCGATAACACCTTTGTTACCGTGGCGTCCAGCTAACTTATCGCCAACGCTAATTTTGCGGAACTCGGCAACATAAATCTGAATCTGTTTGAGAACGCCGGCCTTCAGTTCGTGACCACTTTCGCGGCTAAAGACCTTAACGCCGACAACCTTGCCACCGCCTGCATTATTCATGCGTAGTGATGTATCGCGAACGTCTTTGGCTTTTTCGCCGAAAATAGCGCGGAGTAATCGTTCTTCGCTTGATAGCTCTTGTTCACCTTTTGGCGTAATTTTTCCGACCAAAACATCACCAGATCGGACTTCTGAACCAATCTGAATAACGCCGCTTTCGTCAAGGTGTCTGAGCGACTCTTCGCTGACATTCGGGATATCTCGGGTTACAATTTCGTCACCTAACTTGGTTTCGCGAACTTCAACTGTGTAGTCTTTGATATTGATGCTGGTCAGTGAATCGTCTTGGACTAAGCGCCTCGATAATACGATAGCGTCGTCCATGTTGTATCCGCCCCAAGGCATGAAGGCAACTAGTAAGTCGCGGCCTAGAGCAATTTCGCCGTCCGCAACTGAAGCACCTTCGATTAGAATATCGCCAGATTTGACTTTTTGACCACGTTCAACACAAACTTTTTGATTAATTGAGCGATCGTCATTGCTCTTTGTAAAGTGAATCAATTCGTACTTTTTGACACCGTCCTTGTATTTGACATGAACTTCGTCAGCGTCAGCCCTAACGACTTCGCCTTCACCGCTAGCACAAATCAACTGGCTAGTATTCTTGGCAATTTCGGCTTCAATGCCGGTACCAACCGTTGGTGAAGCTGGCTGTAACAAAGGCACTGCCTGTTTTTGCATGGCAGAACCAGTCAAAGCGCGGTCAACACGGTCTTTTTCGAGGAATGGAATGAGTGCGGCTGATACACCCAAGATTTGCTTGTGAGCGGCATCAACATAAGTGACTTCGCTGGCGTCAACCTGTTCTGGCAAGACACCGTTACGAGCACTGACGCGTTCTTCGGCAAAGCTACCGTCTGGATTTAATTTGACGCTAGCATCGGCAATAACTTCGGTGACTTCTTGAGCTGCATCCAAATATTCAATCTTGTTAGTAACTTTTCCGTTCTCAACTTTTAGATATGGAGTCTCGATAAAACCATACTCATTGACCCTGGAGTAAGTCGCCAAGTTTAGCACCAAGCCAATGTTTGCACCTTCTGGTGTTTCAACGACGCACAAACGTCCGTAGTGGGTTGGGTGAGCATCGCGGACGTCAAATCCAGCGCGTTCACGGCTGAGACCACCAGGTCCCATCGAACTTAGGCGTCGCTTGTGTGATAGTTCTGCTAGCGGATTGGTTTCGTCCATTAACTGTGATAGCTGGCTGCTGGCAAAGAATTCACGAACCGCCGCTACGACTGGACGAGCATTGATAAGTTGTCCCGGAGTTACGGTTTCGATATCGGTCATACTCATGCGGTCCATGGCATTTCGTTGCATACGTAACATACCGACACGGAATTGGCGAGCAACTAGTTCACCGACCAATTTGACTCGGCGGTTTGATAGAGCGTCAATGTCATCTGGTTTATCCTGAGTGTTATTCAATCGAATGATCTCGCGGATAATGGCAATTAGATCGGTCAATTTGAAAACTCGGTTCTCGGTTGTATTTGGAACTTCCAAGCCTAGTCTCTGGTTAATTTTGTATCGGCCAACGCGGCTGTAATCAAAACGTTTGAAATCATAGAACATACGCTCGATCATGCCCTTGGCATTATCGACAGTGGCTAAATCGCCTGGTCGCAATCTTCGATAAACCTCAATCAAGGCCTCGTTAGTACCACGAGCCGGGTCTTTGTCTAGAGTGGCATCAATAAACTTGACTTCACCGGTATCGATGTCTTCGAATAGACTTTTGATTTCAGTCGTCTTACTGTAACCCAATGCCCTAAGCAAAGTTGTTACTGGTAATTTACGGCGTCGATCAATCTTGACATAAAGCGTACCGTTAGCGGCAGTTTCAATCTCTAGCCATGCGCCACGACCAGGGATTAACTTGGCACCATAATAACTTTTAGTCGATACTTTGTCGGCCGTAAAGAATACGCCAGCCGAACGAATCAGTTGTGATACAACCACACGCTCGGTACCGTTGATAATAAAAGTACCGCGATCAGTCATCCATGGATAATCACCAAGATAAATTTCCTGCTCTTTGACTTCGCCGGTAATCTTGTTGGTCAATTCTACGGTTGCGTGCAAAGGCGCGTCGAAAGTGACGTTATTTTCTTTGGCTTCACGGTCAGAGATTTTTGGCTCAGAAAACTCATATTTTTTGAACCTTAAGGCTAATTTTTGACCGGTATAATCGTCAATAGGGTTGATTTCCGAAAAAATTTCGCTCAGACCGTTCTCGACGAAATCTCGCCAACTGTCTTTTTGGTGTGCGATTAGGTTTGGTATTTTTAGCGCCGTGTCGTCCTCAGTAAAAAAGACGCGCCGCGCGCTTGTAGGCTTTGATTTTGCCATGTATTTATGCCACTCCTCTAGAGTTTTTAGTTTATTATGGTTTATCTCTTTACTAATCTGCAGATAAAGTAAAGAAAAGGATCTTTGGCGCCGAAGAATCCCTAACTGCAGTTATCTACAAAACTTGCCACTATCTCATAGATACTTAAAAACCGCAGCAACACTACTTCTAACCCTTTATTGTGATGTAAAACCTTTAAATAGTCAAGTATTTTTAGCGTTTCATGAGTCGGCCAATACTAAAAACGAACGACTGAGGCTGTGTCAACTTCCAACTAACATCTTTTATATAGGGCGGACGCTTATAGACCGATTTATTTATCCCGTCAATATCACCAGAAACCCCTATTTCCTCAAAACCGTAATGTTCCTGTAATATCCCAGCAGCTGGGGTGCCCTGATGAATAATGGCATATATATAACAAGATTCGGCTTGCACGATTGCTCTTTGCGTCAATATATCAATTGTCTCATTACGTTTGTCGTTATCGTTCTCAACGACCAATGAGTTAATGATATAAGGTTCGCCCTCGAACTTCAAAATAACGGTGTTCAGAATGATTGACCCCATCATTTTTTTTAGCGGCTCTTGATTGCATTTTGACCAATTGTTTGACTCACTATAACCGACGAGATCGCCACCATTAGCCATGTCCCGTACGCTAAAAAAGTTATAAGGATAGGCATCGATATATTCGACTTTCTGTCGTATGACGGCCGGATTGGCAATATCAACCTGATTATGACCCCTTGCGCTCATTAAATCGAAATTTGAATAGCTTTTGGAGTCCAATTCAAGAATACTACGAGCATCCTCATCCGTAGGTCCCATATAAAACGATGCTAATTCTGACATATCAGGCTATGATAACACGCGCGTCAAGATAGCCTAAGCTTTAGCGATAATCTCATCAATTAATCCATAAGCCTTGGCTTCAGCCGCCGACATCCAGTAATCTCGCTCCATATCGGCCTTCACTTTGGCTAGCTTTTGGCCTGTATTTTTAGATAATATCCCCGCAATCATCTCTTTGATTGAAATATTTTCCCTGAGATCTATCTCCATGTCCGTTACTTTGCCACGAGTGCCGCTGGATGGCTGATGAATCATGGCCTTGCTATGCGGTAGCATGAACCGCTTGCCTTTTGTGCCGCTAGACAGCAATAAAGCACCCAGACTAGCCTGCAAACCAATACCGATCGTCTGTACATCTGGCTGGATGTATTGCATAGTGTCATAAATTGCCATGCCATCGTAAACCGTACCGCCTGGGCTATTGATGTATAATTTAATATCCCTCTTTGGATCGGTATAGGCCAAATGCAATAATTGCGCAACGACAATATTAGCCGTGTGCTCGCTTACTTCTTCGCCTAAAAAGATAATGCGTTCATTTAATAAACGCGAATATATATCGAAAGCCCTCTCCCCGTCGTAGGTCTTTTCGATAACGGTTGGAACCAAATAATTCGAAATTCTACTCATATTTATCATTCTACATCAAAACTAGCACTCAGTGCAAGCGAGTGCTAGTTAGCGATTGAGTCAAGAAAAAACTTATTTATTCTTGTTGATTTCGACTAGTCGTTCGACGGTTTTTTCAGTTAAAAGTCGGTTTGCTAGATCGCGGATCACCTCTGGGTTTTCGAATTGTCTCAAGACATTTTCATTATTAGCGTATTGCTGTTTGTACTTGTTGACGTTGTCTTGTAATTCAGCGTCAGTAGCTTGAATTTTTTCGACCTTGCTTAGTTCGGCTAGCACTAGTCCGCCTTTTACTCTTTTTTCGGCGACAGCCCTAACTTCATTCTTCAGCCATTCATCGCGGTCCTTAAAACCCTTTTCTTTCAAATAATCATCAATCGTCAGACCTTGATAGGCTAGGTTTTGCATAAAATCTTGCTCGATTGATTTCATTTGATCATCAACTAATACCTCAGGCACAGGCACGTGGCTAGATTCAACCAACTGAGCAATCAAGCTTTCCTTCAACTTTTCGTTATTCTCACGGTTTTTTTGATCAGTTAATTCGCGCTTTATATCAGCCATCAAATCATTTAATGTTTCGAACGGACCGGCTTTTTTAGCAAACTCGTCATTGAGTTCCGGCAAGATTGATTCTTTGATAGCCTTGAGTTTTACCGTAAAGACCGTATCGGCTCCGGCTAATTCGCTTGATCCGTAGTTGTCTGGGAATTTTAGATTTAAGTCAAATTCATCACCTACTGAATGACCGACAATACCATCCTCGAACCCAGGTATGAACTGGTTAGAGCCTAGGCTTAAACTATAGTCATTACCCGTACCACCATCAAAAGCCACGCCGTCTTTCTTGCCAACAAAGTCAATGATAGTATCATCGCCTAATTTCGCAGCCCTTGTGGCGTCTTTTTTCTCGGCTAGACCTTTGCGGATTCGACCGACTATTTCATCCACCTCTTCCTTGGATACTTCAATTTTCTCAGATTTGACTTTGAGCTTCTTGTAATTGCCTAGTTTTATCTCTGGCATAATTTCGACCGTAGCCGTAAATTCCATCGATTCACCTGGAACAAACTTTTTTACTTCGACATTCGGACGATCGATAACCTGGTAATCACTGCCGACAAATACTTCAGACACAGCTTTGCTGATTGCGTTATTCATTGCTTCTTCTTGCAAGACTGCTGGGTCCATCCGTCTAATGACCTCGCTGATTGGGGCTTTGCCCTTGCGGAAACCAGTAATTTTCATGTCTTTTGATAATTTCTTGGCTGCGACCTGTTCGGCAATCGCCAGATCTTCGGCATCTAGATTGACTGTCGCAACGACAGAAGTATCAGTTGATTTTTTAATGTTACTCTTCACTTTGTCCCTTTCTTAACCACGAATAAGTTTGACAATTCCATCTATGTCAAGCTTGTGTTCTTTGCTATTTATTAAATCCTTGACTGAATATATACCCGAAGCTACTTCGGCTTCGCCCACAAATGCTATATATGGCACGCCTTTTTTTATGGCCGTCTTTAATTGCTTGTCAAGCTTGCCATCACTGATGTCAAGTTCAACATTCAAACCTTTTTCCCTCATGATACGAGCAAATTTTCCAGCCTCACGCGCTTCATCGCCAATTACGGCAACATAAATATCAGTCGTGGATGGCATGACCGGTTTTAGACCGTGCACTTCGAGGAAGTTTTCCATCATCGTACCGCCTGGCGCCATACCAACGGCCGAGATCGGTTCGGCACCAAATAGTCCAACTAGCCCGTCGTAGCGTCCACCACCAAATAATGCCCTCTGATTATCTGGGTGAGTATCAAAAACCTCAAATACCATGCCAGTGTAATAATCCAAGCCGCGCATCAAAGTCACGTCAAAGACCAGGCTTTTAACGACGCCAGCCCGTTCAAGCAAAGTAAATAAATCTTGGACTTCTTTGACGACCGAACTTTCGCGAATTTCAGCCGGCAATTCTGCCATGCTTGACGCCCTGAGAATATCATTGACTTTCTTTGAACCTTCGTCGGCGTTTTCACCAAATATTTCACGTGTCTGATTGTTAAATTCCTGTTCACTGATTTTATTTTTACGATCGAACAATTTGATCATCATTTGCGCTTGGGCACCATCTAGCCCGAAATAGTGCGCCATCATGAAGTTAATGAGTTTTCGATTATTAATACGAATAACGTAATCGTTCGGTTGAGCGCCGAATTCTTTCATGATGCTATCGGCTAGCGTAATAATTTCGGCTTCAGCCCCAACTCCGTCAGCCCCAAAAATATCAACATTAAGTTGCCAAAATTCACGCTCACGACCTCTCTGTGGTCGCTCATAGCGCATAAAGTTGGCAATCGAATACATTCTTGCCGGATATGCCATCTCCATGCGTCTGGACGCTACCATGCGACAAATCGTAGGTGTCATTTCTGGTCTAATCGCAACGACCCGGCCACCTCGATCCGTAAAGGTATAGGTCTGCTCGCCGGCTAGTTCTTGACCGCTTTTGGCAGTATAGACTTCTAGTGGTTCGAGTAGTGGCGCACCGTATTCTTCATAGCCATAGCTTCGAGTAACTTTATGCCATATCGCGAAAATATAATTCTGGATACGTTTATCCTCTGGGTAATAATCGCGCGTTCCTTTATATGGCTGTGATGGTAATGATTTCATTATCTTTGATTTTTACATTTTTATCTGTTTAATGCAAGCAAGACCGTTAAAAATGACAATAGCCGGAACTATCCGGCTATCT
>JAAXXM010000055.1 GCA_013334475.1 Candidatus Saccharimonadota bacterium
CTCGGTTTTCAACCGGTGGGCCCAAAGGGCTCGGCCTCCGGTGCACCTGGCCTGAAGCAACAACGCTATCAGCGCTCGGTATAGGATAGCTGGTACCTGTATTGACATATCGATGTTTTAAGTATATTATAAAATATCATGATAAAAAACACTCACCTCTTAGTGATTGGTTTTGATGAAATAGTATCTAATAAATACATAAACAGCATAAAAAAGGCTGTCGAGTCCGGGAACATCAACGGATATAGTATCTTAGATTTGTCCAGTCAACGTCAAAATATAGAGTCTAGGCTAGCTAGTCTAGATTTGCAGCCTGATAATATTTACCTGATTGATGATCCTACAAAAGATAAGCCTTGCAAGGCCGATGATTTCGAACCAATCATTAGGAAAATCAGAAGCGAAAATGACAGTATAAAAGTTTACATAGCTACAGAGCTGAGGGCACACGAAGTATATCTTCGCTACTGCGTAGAGAATGGGATTGATTCGTTAGTCGAAAAGCCAGTCCTTGCGCCTATGGTATGTGGTAGATTTGTGCCAGAGAATATCAATCCGATAATTCGTGACTTAGTCGAAAAAAGCAAACAAAAAGATGCTAGACATTCAGTTATGACATTGGGACGGTATCATCCGATATATAACGACAAGTTAATCGGCAGTTTAAAAAAAGTGATGATTAACGAAAAATCACCACTTACGTCTTTGCATTTACGAGCAGCTGGCGGCGTCTGGAACTTACATAGGGAATACGAAAGCCGCGAAGATCATCCATACAAATATGGTTATGGCATGATAATGCACGGCGCTTATCACTACATAGATTTAGTCACCCAAATGTTGCTTTTAAACAAACTAATCTACCCAGACGTAATATTCGAAGTCAAGCTTAGTTCATTCGGGGCATACCCTCACGACCAGAACGACCGAATTTCGAAAAAATATAGCGATATGTTCGATGACAACGAACCAGACCGACACTCACTCGATAGTAACGAAGCTAAGTACGGCGAAACCGATATTACTTGTAGCTTTTGTATGTCAGACAAAAAAACCGGCAGAAAAATAACAGTCGGTACCATATCACTCGAGCAAACAACACCTTCAATAAGAAGCTGGAAAGACATACCCGATGGTCTATACAACAAGAACGGACGCACTTCCAGTGTGCAATACGAAGCACAGCTATCAACATTAATGTCAGTAGGCGTGCATTGTTACGATGTGCCAATTGCCGAAAATCATCAAGTAGATCGCATTGATGCCAAAGCAGTACTAATAACTAGAAAAAACGCATCTCTTCTAAAAGATGCAAAATACATCGAAGAAAAAAACTATACAGGTATATTTCATAGTGAAAGCAATAAAAGGCTAATGGAAGCATGGTTGTCGAACCAGGAAGATCGAAGTTCACTAGAATCACACTTGCCAGTAATGCTATTAGCTCAGGCATTGGCTGAGTCACTAAAGAACCAGGGTAAAGCAGTAATTTTTGACCTAGGATAAAAACATGCCGGTAATATTATCACAAAGTCAAATTAGATCGTTTTACAAAGATACTATTTATAATAACCTGCCAAATGAAGAGAAGCTTGACGCGCCAATAGACAGCAGGATAAAAGATTTGATTAACCAAATAGTAGAATTGGGCGGAAAAAATGCTATTGACCTAGGTTATGGTTACGGCAATCATTCTATGATATTGGCAAGAAAAGGCATGAACGTTACGGCAATTGACTATATCCCTGCTGAAATATTCCAGCAAAAAGTAGATACATTCGGCCTAACGAATAAAATTAGAATTATAAGTAAGGATATTGGCCAATTAAAAGTTAACGAAGCCTTTAATTTTGTTATAGGCAAAGACGTATTGCACTTTTTATCGAAACAAAAGGTAAAATCATTAATGACATCATTAGTTGAAATGTCGCCATCATATTCAATACATTACTACGAAATATTTGCCGATATAGT
>JAAXXM010000033.1 GCA_013334475.1 Candidatus Saccharimonadota bacterium
CAACGCAAGCCACCATACCCTATGGAATATACTATTGGAGAGCCAGAGGCCAGGATCCAAACGGCAGCAATAGCTATGGCGAATGGAGCAGCACCTACTCACTAACAATCTCGCTTGGTGGTGGTATTAAAGTCTGGGATGGTAATTCTTGGACAATGAAACCAGTCAAAGTATGGGACGGTAACTCATGGGTTACAAAACCGCTTAAAGTCTGGACCGGCTCTTCCTGGGAGCTGAAGTAACAACTTAAAATCTAATACCCGCCAATAATGAACCAACAAGTATAGCCGCTATGAGCATCCCTAATTTTAATCGAATATTAATTTTTTCATTCGACATAATAAATAGGATGATTGGTATATATATTATGTTAGCGATCATCGCTAGCGCCATGAACGGAACCGAATCCGGTTGACCGTTCAAGTGTTGGCTCAGACTGTAAATATACTGGCTAATCGGCAAAAATACTAATAAGTAAACAACGATAAACAAGTTGACGTCAATCTGGGTTTTTTCAAGTCTCTTGCTGGTCAACTTAATCATCAGCCAGGCTAGAATTAACCAAAAAACCAGTGACATAATCACGAATTCTTTGATTTTATCAAAGCCGTCAAGTCCCGGGATTTCTCGATAAAGATTAAATAATATCGTAATGACACCGGATAAAAAAGTCATGTATAGCGCAATCGGCAAAATATTTATCAAGCTCAAACCTACGTACGGATTCCTCGAATTGTCTTTGAGCCGCCGGTTTTTAAATGAGCCTGGCTTTGGATAAATATCTTTTAACATCGTCGGGTCAATCATGCTTAAGATTATATCACTCATCCATATTCGAAAACGAAAATCATTGTGATGTATAATTTAAGTATTAGGAGGATCATCGTATGAGAACAAGTGACGAAATTCGCCAAGCGGCCAGAGAAACACGCCAGGAAGCCGAAAAGCATCGCGATGAAGCGCGCACCATGCGAGAATCAGCTGATGAACTAGATCGCATCGCCCGTGAACTCGATGAAGAAGCTAAGAACTTGGATCGCGAAGCTAGCGACGCCGATTACCGCGATAAAAGGGCTAACGAAGCTATCAGAAAAACCAAATAAACCAAGATGACGATAATAAAAAAGCGAACAATTATCTTGAAATTGGGCGGCAGCATCGTCACGCAAAAGGGTCGATCAGGTGTTTTTGTTAGGCGACAATTAATTGCCGATATTGCTCGACGGCTTAGTAATATTATTAATGAACAGCCTGACCTAAACATCATATTAGTTCATGGAGTCGGCTCAGCCGGTCACCAACCCGCAAAACAATACGCACTAGAAAACGGCGTTAACGGCGACGAGAAAAAGTTAAAAGGCGCCCTTAAAACTAGGCTAGCATGCCAAAAACTAAATCTAGACATCATCAATATTTTTAATTTCAATGGTCTGAACGCTACCTCAATTCACACCGGATCTGCTATTTTGCAAAAAAATGGCGCTATATCACAATTTAAAACTAACTTGGTCGAAAGCGCGCTGCGTAATAATTGCATTCCAGTCATGTACGGCGAAGTGGTTTTTGACGATAGTACCGGCATGTCAATTTGTTCGGGTGATGTTATAACCTCATATTTAGCTTATGAGTTTATGGCCGAAAAAATAATCTATGCTTCCGATATTGACGGCATTTTTGATTGCGACCCACACGTCAACAAGGGCGCCAAATTAATTAACCAGATAAGTTGGGCTGGCGCCTTAGACCTAAGCAATACCACTCTAACTGGTTCACATAATGTCGATGTAACCGGCGGATTGAAAAACAAGATTACCGCGAATAACAACCAGCCAATTCATCATGAACTAAAAAAAATCATCATTTGTAACGGACTAAAACCAGTCACTATCAGCCAAGCTTTTAGCGATAACGAGTCGGGCACGATAATCCGAATATAAAAAATAGGCGTGTCTATTGGTGGGGGACCAACGACACGCCATAACTATGACTCAAGGTACGCACCTATTACCGGCCGTACCTCAAGCCTGATTCGCCCAGCTCCAAGCTCAAGAATTTGATTTGGCAAAAGCCAACCGAAGTGTTCAACGTCATCATCGTCAGGAGTTGCCACGAAGTTCTCGGGGCACCTCAACTGATACATGAATAGTTGCTCGGTATAGATACCGTTCAAATTTATCATGAACTTTTTAAAGAACATAGGGAGATTGAGCATGGACACACCAATCTCTTCTTTTATCAGGCGTCCGAGTGCCTGAAAACTCGTCTCGTTTGGTTCGATTGTCTCGATTGGGAAGGAGACCATTCCCGCGGCTTTGCCAAAATGAGCTTTACCCCGAAGTTCCCGCAACAAAAAAATACTGTCATCGGGTCCAATCAAAAGTAGCCCAACACCATCGACTATTGTCATAGCGCACCCCCATTAGTTTAATTGTGGTGAAAAAGCCTAAAGATGATTATAACTCAAAAACTACAGCGCACCGTTAAATGCAAAATAAAACAAGGCCACGACTGCCAGGGTTACTGCCAGAAATGCCAACCTTACAAATAGATTAGATAGCCGACCATTCTTATAAGCGCCCATTATGGCTTGATTATTGCCTATTTTTGCTATCATCCAGAGCAAAGGAACCGAGGCAATACCGTTAAAAACTGCCGTAAAAATTAGCGCCTTGATTGGATCAATACCCAAAAAATTAATTATTAGGCCTACTAAAGTCGCCCCTATAATTACAGCGTAAAAGCCGGCGGCCTTGGTAAATTTACGGTATAATCCTTCTTTCCAGCCTAATGTTTCGCTGATAGCATAGGCCGATGAACCAGCAAGAGCCGGTATGGCTAACATACCAGTTCCGATAATTCCCACTGAAAAGATTAACTTTGCAATGAGTCCAGCATAGGGAAATCCCTGGACCAACGGCTCAAGAGCCCTGGCGGCATCTTGGGCGCTATTGATTTCTGTCACGCCATTTTTAAATAAAACCGAAGCACACAACACAACGATAAACCATGCTGTGAGCGAGGCAAGTGACATACCCATAAAATTATCCAAGCGAATATTCTTTAGATACGATTTCGTAATTTTTGGACCGTTTCCAGTATTAGTCAAACGATGATGAGAGATCTCTTCCTCAACCGTTTCCGATGTATCCCAGAAAAACAAATACGGTGAAATGGTCGTGCCGATAATACCGACCAGAATATAAATAGTCTGGGGACTAATCGAAGGCGCAACAAAGAACGTATTACTGATAAGCTCCGGCCAATCTTGTCCAATCAAAAAAGTCGCTATCGGATAGGCGAACAAGACGATAGCCAGCCATTTCAAAACTTTAGCGTATTTCTTGTAGCTAAAGAACACAACCATCAACGAAATTAGAACGGAATAAAAAATCGCCAAAACAGAAAAGGGAATATCGACGAATAATCTGGTCGTAGCAGCCATCGCACCGATATCCGAACCGATATTTATCGTGTTTGCGGCGACAACCAGAATTACTGCCGAATATAGTAATTTACGATTATAGTTCGACTTAATCACGGCCGCTAAGCCCTTACCGGTGACGGCGCCTATTCTCGAGCAAGACTCCTGAACCGCCAAAAGTAGAGGATAAGTTAATGGAAAGACCCACAAAAACCCTAGGCCAAAACCTGCTCCAGCTTGCGAATAAGTCGCGATGCCAGACGGATCATCGTCAGCCGCGCCAGTCACGACACCTGGCCCTAAAACGTGCAAAATCCGACTGAACTTTTTGCGATAATTGCCATGTTTAAGAATATTCTTAGCGTGGTTTTCGGCAGAGATAATCTCTTTGGTAATTGTTGGTGTCTTTTTGGCCATTTTCAAAACGTCACGCTTATGTTTAACAATAATAAAAGCATACTACAAGTAGGCTTTTATTGATAGGCTTAGATTATTCGGACAAATCTTCTTTGATTTGTTCGTATTCACGTTTGGTAATCTCGCCTTTAGCATAGCGCTCTCTGGCTATACTGAGCGCCTTGTCGTATGATCGTGCGCTAGAACTAGCCGTCATTCTGGCGAAATACATGATTAGCATTACAATAACCGTTAGGATTAATAACCAAAAAATAAAGTTGAGTATTTCAGCCAGCCAGTTACCACCGTGGCCGATCATCGTATGATACATCTTCGTATTTCTCCTTATATTATTTATGAGAATCATTATAAATCCAGAATACTTAATAGAATCTTAAGATATTTATTTCGTCACATTTTTGCTATACTGTACATATATGAAGCCGCCGATTTTAAGCAAGCCACACATCATAGTTATGGTCGGCATCCCTGGATCCGGAAAAAGCACTTTCGCTAAATCATTCGCCGAAACCTTTAAGTCTTCTATTGTCAGCTACGAAAGAATTCAGGATATAACGTTTACGACACCAACTTTTTCAAAGCAAGAAGCTGCCGTCATTAATCAGTTGGTCGATCTGGCACTAGACGAACTGCTAAAAACCCACAAAACTATCGTTCTAGACTCACCGATGAATAGTCGAGTATCGAGAGCCGAAATTTCAAAAAAAGCCAAATCACATGGTTACGAACCATTATTTGTTTGGGTTCAGGCTGACAGCAAAACTGCTCAAAAAAGATTAATTCAATTGTCCAAATCACGGGTAGTCATAGCGCCCGAACAATTTGATACTGAGGTAAAAAAATTCACTCCTTTGTCAGCAAGCGAGAAATCGGTCGTGATTAGCGGCAGGCATACTTATTCAACTCAGCTACGTATTGTCTTGAAAAAACTTGCCGACCCTAAAGTCGATGAATCATCAACCATAAACAATAGACAAGCGCCGATCAAGCGTCATTTTCTAATAAGATAGGTTAGTTATGCCAATTATTCACGATAAAGAATTTGGCAAAGTAACGATTAGGCGCAGTGCGCGCGCGACCCAGGTTAGTGTTAGATTAGCGCCCGACGGTTCACTTCGGGCGACTCTACCAATCTATGCGCCCGTACTACTAGTTCGCTATCTATTAAAGAATTCCCGCGAACAACTGCGTAAAATGATTAGCAAATCTAAGCCGGAATACCAAATCGAAAACGGCCAACAGATCGGTAAAAGTCATAGTCTGATCATCAATAACGTTACCGGACGCAATTTTAGCGTTCGGCGCCACGGGCAGCAGATAATCGTCAGCCTGCCGGACACGGCAAATCTAACTGATGAAGTAATCGCCCGCAAGATACGCGACGAGATTATCTCGGCCCTAAGAATCGAAGCTAAAAGCTATTTGCCACGACGACTGAACTATCTCGCAAATCAGCACGGTTTTAAATACTCCAAAATTCGTTTTTCCCACTCTAGTAGCCGATGGGGAAGTTGCAGCTCTAACGGCACCATCAGCCTAAATATCGCCTTGATGAAATTACCTTTCGATTTAATCGATTACGTTCTTTTGCATGAACTGTCGCATACCAAAGAAATGAACCACAGTCGAAACTTTTGGAGAATAGTGGCAAGCATCGATCCGCAGTACATGACGCATCGCAAAGCTCTCAAGCTTCAAAATCCGTCTATTTAACTATCGTGCTTATGCTGTATAATTATGGACAAGATGGTTAAGGGTGGTCCAATAATTTCGCCTAAAACGGCCCAAATTCTAAGGTATGCCGGTTTGTTCGTACCGGTAGTATTAGTTGCATATGGCATACTAATGGAATTTGACGTTATCAACGCACCACACACTTTTAGCCTGACTAATCTGATTGTTATTTCTTTTTGGTGGCTTTACGTCAGTATCCTACAATTTATAAAACCGGCAAAATCAAAGTTTGATTCGGCCTTACGTATAGTCGCCTATCATTTGCTAACCGGAGCATATCTAATCTTTATATCCGGCATGGCTTCGCCTTTCGTAGCTTGTTGGCTGCTACTTATGATAGTTTCATATATTGCTTATTCGATTCGTGGAGTCGAACTCAGCACTTTGTTTTTCGTTTTCGTCACGGCGGCAGATATTATTATCTGGAATGGTACCAGCCGGGCATTCATAACCTACGACATGACCGTTCTGGTTGTTATCTTGATGATTGGGTTTATTACCGTTAGTATCTCTAGGTCCCAAGAAGTATCGAAAACAGCCTTGCATCATAGCAAAGCAAAAGAACAGTTCCAAAGAGAAAGAGTGCTGACGATAATCAATAACATGACCGATGCCGTCATTAGCACTGATGTTCACGGCAAAGTTAGGATATACAATGCCGCCAGTCTAAGCTTGCTCGATACAAACGAGGATTTAAAGGGCAAGGATATTAACCAAGTTCTGCCAGTTATCGATCAATCACACAACGGATTGAATATTTTAAGCGAGTTAAAACATTCGAAAACCGTAGTCAAACGCGATGATCTCAATTATGTCTATGGCGACGGTGA
>JAAXXM010000034.1 GCA_013334475.1 Candidatus Saccharimonadota bacterium
GCATCACGCATTATTAACATGCTTGACGGCAAGATTGATACCGACACTAAAACCAGAGCATTACCTAAACGGCCCAAAAAACGCTACGAAAAAAAGATAGCCCGTCGCAACTCTAGCACGACCAAGAGGAAGAAATCCAAATGAGATTATTATTTATCAATCATGCCCAAAACGCTTACCAGTCGCTGCGCGGTAGCCGCGTCAGAAGCATGTTAACAATGCTTGGCGTAACGATTGGTGTTGCGAGCATAACCGCCATCTTGTCGCTTTCAGGCGGCGCTGTCCAAATAATCGCCGATCAAATTAACTCGCTTAACGGAAACATAGCTGTCATTAGACCCGGCGCCATATCCAGCCAAAACACCTTAACCGACATTACTCAAAACCAACTAAAACATAGTTACGCTATTAGTTCACTTTCCGAAACCGATGTCGCCGATATATCTCAAATCGAGCACATTAAAAACGTCGCACCCATGATGGTACTAAGCAGTAGCGTCAAAGGTGACTTATCGACTCAAGAAAATACGCAAATTCTCGCCACTACGCCAGACTTCATTGATATATCCAATCTCAAAATTAAATCCGGTCAATTCCTTGATAGCACCATCAACCAGAACACGATTGTTATCGGACAACAATTATCAATAGATATTTTTGGGACCGATCTGGCACTTGGAAAAGTTTTGGCAGCTCATGGACAAAATTTCACCGTAATTGGCATACTTTCGCGAGTCAACAATTCAATAAACTATAACTCGATAGATTTCGATAATGCAGCCATTGTCAATTTTGGATCAGGCAAAAAACTAAACAAGGGAGTGGTTCAGATTCAGCAAATAGACGTAACCGCCGATGAAAAGAATAATCTTCCGAGCGTCATCAAAGCGATTAACAACACTTTGTTAAAAAATCACGGTAACGAACAGGATTTCTCAATCTTGTCTGGCGATAAAATCGCTCAACCAACCAGCCAATTATTTTATGCAGTCGCCGGCGCTTCGGCTGCCATCGCCGCTATATCACTAATTGTCGGAGGTATCGGCATCATGAACATAATGCTCGTAACCGTAGCCGAAAGAACCCGCGAAATCGGCATTCGTAAAGCTCTGGGCGCCAGCCATCGTGATATCGTTTATCAATTTCTGTTCGAATCACTCGCTATCAGCATAATCGGTGGCTTGGTTGGCTATGTTATCGGCTATATTTTATCGTTCGCCATCAGTAAAATATATGCCCTAACCTTCCTGCCAGCTATCACTTGGCAGATTGCCGTTGCGGCTTTTGGAATATCGGTCGTTCTAGGAACGGTCTTTGGATTATATCCAGCCCTAAGAGCAGCTTACAAAGATCCGGTCGAATCTTTGCAAAGATACAACTAGGATAATTCTTGTTTTAACTTCTCTATCAATTGAACTGGTGTCGGATTGATACCATTTAGAATCGCCAGGTAAATACTGACATAGTCAGCTAACAGACTACCCCATAGCATCTGCTCGATCAAAGTTTTACCGGATAGATTAATAGTTTTTGTTTTCGGCCTCAAACCACTGAGTAGCTTTTCCGAGACTTCAAAGCGCTTTTTGATTTGCGGATGCTCAAGGTCGCTAATGATATCAAAAACCGCAAAAGGCTTATCGACTGGATGACTTGTCCAGCCAATGAATTCGTTGTGATTAAATTCCGGCAGCTCATTCCAAAATGCGACATTCTTGGCATTTTCATTCCAACTTATTTTCCATTTATAAGATACCGGTGCCGTCAAAGTTCCTCCATAAAATACAGCCGTTTTGCCGACGGCATGCATAGCAAGTTGCTTGGCATAATTATTAGCCAGCGGTATATTAGCATCCCAATTCGAGCTTTCGGCTTTTAGCCACTCTGACATACTAGAAATTTCATTAAACCGAGTTTCGGCAACAATACCAAAGTTAACCATCAACCTAACTAGTGCACGCAGATTATAGAACACGCCCATTCTCGGTTGGACGCCGGACGGCAAAACAACATGTGCAATTTTGCTTTCCTGGGCTTTTTCAATCAGTTTTCCGCCAGATGCGATCACGGCAATCTGGGCGCCTCTATCCAATGCCTGTTCGAGACCATTAATCGTTTCTTCGGTATTACCAGAATAACTACTAGCGATAACTAGCGTGTTCGAATTAACATAATCTGGCAAATCGTACGTCCTAACTATTTCGAACGGAACTTTCATTTCGGTTTTTAGCCAAGTTTTAACAAGCAATGCAGCAAGCGCCGATCCACCCATACCAGACAAGACCACCTGTTGTATCGGTCGGTCGTCATGATCACCGTTTACGACATCGGCGACAAAATTAGTTTGCTCGGGCTGACTCGCCGCCACACCTAGCGCGTCACTAGCATCAAATTGTTTGATAACATTTAAATCGTCTAGCATCATTTCTCCCTACTTCTTGCTCATATTTACCTAACTATGATACAGTATTTATTAAATAAGTATAAGCATTAACAAAGGGTGGGCTTATGGATCTACAACCGCAAACAACAAAACCAATCAGTGATGACCAAGAGCTCGCAAAGGCGCTGGCTGGCGTTACTGATAACACAGTTAACGATTTAAATTTCGAAGAAACTCCTTTGCAAATGCCCGAGAGTCACGAAACACCAGAGACTTCGGAGCAAGCTAGCGAATTGCCAGAACCAAACGCACCGTCTAGTATGCCAGAACCGGTACCAGTCCACACTAGCCCATCACCAATCGTTGATACTATCAAACAGATAGCAAATGGTGATTTAGGCGGTATTAAAAAAGAAGCCATCGATGAGCTTCGTCCGTTGGTTGACAAGTTAGAGTTATCAGCCGAAGAGAAATTCGATATCTACCTATTGATTATCCGCAGTACTGATGACACATCACTCATTGCCCCAGCCCATGCCGCCGCCCGTGAAATCGCTGACGAAGCCCGTCGCGCCCAAGCTTTGCTTGATATCATCAAGGAAATCGATTATTTGTCGGCTTCACATCAAGCCGAATAGACTTTGCCTATTAAAAAATACCCGCTTTCATGCGGGTATTTTATTTTAACAAATTGGGTTAATGTTAATAGCCCATACCACCCATATTTGGAGCAACTGGCGTCTCCTTTTCAGGGATATCAACCACTAGCGCGCCCATCGTCGCGGCGGTTGATGCGATTGATACGGCATTTTGGACCGCCTCTTTGACTACACGAGTCGGATCGATAACACCGGCGGCCTTAACATCAATTAATCCCTTATCAGGCGTGTTGACGTTGACACCGGTGCCGCTCTTTGAACTTTCGACTTGCGCCAAAAGAGCTTCGCTATTAAGGCCAGCGTTAACCATGATTTGCAAAAAAGGTTGCTTTAAGGCATCTTTGAGGATTTGTCGGCCAGCACTGATCGAATCAGATCCGCTGACTTTAATTTTTGCTGACAGATTAACTAGGGTAACACCACCACCAGGCACGATACCCTCAGCCAGTGCCGCCTTGGTTGCAGCTACGGCGTCATCAACGCGGTACTTCTTTTCGTCGATTTCGGTCTCGGTCGCCCCACCAACCTTGATAACCGCTACCTTCCCCGACAAGGCAGCCGCTCGTTTATCCAACTGCTCCTTATCATAAGAACTTGTTGTATTTTTAGCAACTGCATTTATTTGAGCGATACGCGCTTTGACGTCGGACGCTCTTCCATCACCCTCGATAATTGTCGTTTCATCTTTACTGACGATAACTTTTCGCGCGGTGCCAAGCACATCAAGGCCTGCATTTTCAAAAGTCAGCCCTTGATCCTCGCTGATAACGGTCGCACCGGTCAAAATAGCGATATCAGCCAAAATTTCCTTGCGCCTATCGCCGAACGCTGGCGCTTTTACTGCTACGGTATTGAACACTCCCTTTAATTTGTTCAGAACCAGAACGCTCAGCGCCTCACCCTCGACTTCGTCAGCGATCAGTACCACGTCTTTTTTGCCGGCCGTCGCCAATTTTTCAAGTATTGGTAGAACCTCGGCTACACTTGAAACTTTCTTATCAGTTATCAAAATCGCTGGTTTTTCATAAACCGCTTCTTGGCGGTTCACATCGGTCACAAAAAATTGGCTGACAAAACCACGATCAATCGTAAAACCTTCGACGACTTCTGATTCTAACTCCATACCCTGGCTGGCTTCGACGGTCACAACCCCATCTTTGCCAATCTTTTCGATGACTGAGGCAATCAATTTGCCGATTTCTTCGTCACCAGCGCTGATAGCTGCGACTTCGGCGACACGTTCGGTCTCGCCCTCGATACTCTCGCTCATTTTGTTTAGCGACGCCACAACTTCGGCGCCAGCCGCCTCGATACCCTTACGCAAATCCATCGGATTATGTCCGGCCGCAATCAGTCGGTTGGCTTCCTTTAAGATATTGTAAGTCAGGACCGTGACGGTTGTCGTGCCATCGCCCGCCGCCTTGTTAAGTTTAGTCGCGGCTTGTTTGATAAGTTCCGCGCCGACTTTATAGCCAAGCGTGTCATCATCATCTTCTGGTAGGCTGATAGATTCTGCCACAGTTACGCCATCATGAGTGACAATTGGTCCGCCATAGCCTTTGGCAATCATTACGTTACGACCTTTTGGACCGTAAGTTACCTTCACTGCGTCATACAGGGCCTTGGCACCGCCTAGCACCCTAGCCCGCGCATCATCATCATAAAATACTTTTTTTGCCATATTTTTCTCCTAATTATGCAATCGTCGCTAGGACGTCTTCTTCTTTTACAATTAGATATTCTTGATTATCAATCTTTAAATCAGTCGTCGAATATTCTTTATAAACAATCTTGTCGCCGACTTTGATGCCCTTGACATCCGGACCAACAGCTAGGACGCTGGCCATGACTGGCTTTTCTTTGGCGTTATCTGGCAAATATAGACCAGAGGCAGTTTTGTTCGAAGCTTCGACACGTATAGCCACTACCCTATCGGCCAGAGGTTTGATTGGTGAGTTCATTACTTCCTCCTTTTTTTATTATCGTACTTCGATTTTAAACAAAAAAATTGGCACTTGCAAGACCAGAGTGCCAATATGTTGGTTTTTATTTTTTTGCCGAGTAGCTTACAATAGATACAAATGACAGTACGCTTTGCCTCTCAAGAAGAAATAGCCAATTGGAATAACCTGATTCTCAACAACCCAGACATGGGCAACGTTTTTCAGGCTAAGTCATTTGCCGACATTAAACAGTTTAATCGCTGGACGCCACGATTCATAATTGCCGACAATCTAAGCTTTTTAGTATTAGAACGTCAGGTGCCAAGTCTTGGACAATTTTGGTACATACCAAAAGGCCCTGGCATCAAAACAACCAGCCAACTTGAAAATTTAATACCCAACCTTAGACAATTTGCCAAGCAAAATAACGTCTTTGCGATAAAGCTTGAACCTGAACTGCTAGAAACACCTGACAACATCCAAGAATTGACTAGATTGCGACTAGTTAAATCGCGCGCCATCCAGGCTGCCAATACTGTCGTAATTGATTTATCACCGCCAATCGAAGATATTGTTGCTAATTTTACATCAAAGACCAGAGGGAACATTCGTGCTGGCGAAAAGGCCGGCGTCACGACAAAAATCGTGCCGGTCAACGACGAAAATTGTCGAATTTTTTATGACCTTATGACAAAAACTATCGGTGGCCGATCACATGTCAGAAACTACGAATACTTTAAAAAATACTGGCAAAAATATGCCGAAAGCAATAATGGATTATTCGTTTTTGCCTATCACGAAGGCGAGATCCAAGCGATGGACTTCATCATGACCCTAGGCACCAAAGCCGCCCGCAAGGATGCCGCTAGCGTACGTGATCACGCGATTCGCGGCGCCAGCGCTTTTCTAGAGATGGAAGTAATCAAGTATCTCAAACAAAATGGTATCACCGAATACGATCTATACGGTTCACCGCCATCAACCGAACTCAAAAACCCTGCCCATCCATATTATGGTTTCGGAACTTTCAAAGCCGGTTTTAATCGCGAAATAGTGACTGATTATATCGGTTGTTATGATTTGGTTATTAAACCTAACGCCTATAAAATCTGGCGCAAAATTGGCGAACGAATTGTCCAAAAAATACATCGTCAAAAATATCGGGACTTATACTACTAATCGTTTTATGCTAAATCTTAATTCAACTATTCTAATGTCCGACGCTCAAAATTTTAGCGTCGATATACCGATTAATCCTTATTACAAATTTCACGACGTTGATTATACGCAAGCCATCAAAGAGCATGACGAAGTATTAAAAATCTTAGAGTCAATCGGTATCAAGATTATTCAGGTACCGTCGCCAGCTG
>JAAXXM010000035.1 GCA_013334475.1 Candidatus Saccharimonadota bacterium
TATCCGGAAAAAACCCAATTACCTGATTTTGCTAATTTGGAAAAAATCGATGATCGTAACTATGGCACGGCGAATTTAGGATTTTATATAAAAGAAGCTTCGTAAGAAGCGGGGCTCTATAACTTCATGCCCTCCGGGGTGAAGGTTTAAATACTATCCTGACCATCAAAAACGAGACGCTATAGGTCTCGTTATTTGATGGTACGCGAGAAAGGACTTGGTCACGATAAAATTCATTCTGAATTTTTCGCGACCCCGCCTCGCTCGGTGACGTTCGTCATCCGTGCTCCGGCCTTGCGAACGTCCACTGGACGTTCTCACCTCCACGCCCTTCGGGGTGAAGGTTCAGAGTCAGACACCTACCAACTAAAAATGACAACCTTTCGGCTGTCATTTCTAGCTGGTACACCTGACAGCAGCTGTAATTCAAAGACGGGTAATAATACAAATGCCGGAAAGAATTACAATCGCGTAAGTCAAACTATCGATAGTGTTTCAACTTGGTATTGTTACGACATGGCCGATCGGCTAATCGGTTCAAGTAATAATTATCTTGATTCACCTACCTACGATAGCCATGGCAATACTTTGTCTCTGGGTTCAGGAACAGGCAATGTCACCAGCTTTGCATATGACCAGAGTGACCGAAACGTCTCGATTGAACAAGGTTCCAGTCTCAAAACTACTTATACTCGGGACGCACAGGATGGAATTGTGAAACGAGAGGTGCTTTCCGGTGGTACTACTTCAACATACTACTATGGTTATACGGGCGGAAGTAACTATACGTTCATGTACACGAATAATACGACGAAACAGGTGATCGAAAAGTACCTGACGCTTCCCGGAGGAGTTGTAATTACACTGCGTCCAACCGAATCTACTAATGCTCTCAAATCGAATGTAACGCTTAGGAACTTCTCGGGTCATGCGCTAAGTGTTTTGAATGGAGATGGCGTAAACCAAACCGGCGTGATGTTATATGACGCCTTTGGGCAGAAAATAGGCGCTACTACGGCATTTGCCTCAGCAAATCCAAGTGTGTCATTTGCAAGCTCCACAACAACAGGCGGTAATCAGCAAGGGGGTCAATCTTCGGGCTGGGCGTCTTCTGTGAAAAGATCTAACGAGGATATCTTCACCCTTAAACCAATACAGATGGGAAGCAGGGTGTATATACCAAGTCTCGGACGGTTCTTGTCTGTCGACCCAGTTGAGGGTGGCTCACCTAACAACTATGCCTACACGCAAGACCCAGTCAATCAGTCAGATTACAGTGGACAAGCTATATTTATTCTAGCAGTTCCTTGGGCAGTCCAATTCTTAGTAGGTGCGGTTGCGATTGTAGTGGTCAGCACTACTACCTTAATAGCTGCAAGGAGTCTTGCAGAATCGAGACAATCATCTGGCACCAGCTCGTCGGGGTCCCAGGCTACGTCTGGAAGTCAGGCGGCAACAGGTGGTACAGCTCCTTCGAACGGAAATGACAATAATCACAGGAGAGATAATTAGAAAGAACTTTCCACAAAAAAATCTTCCGCTAAGGTACAGAAACAGGTAGACCAGGTTATTGAAAAATATAATATACGGAGTAATAGCGTCAATATTAAGGGTGCAGACGGTAGTCTAGTGCGTTATGATTTAAGATCTATGCCTGGACGAGAGTTGCACGCGAATAAATTAGGTAACAATGTTATCCAAAGAGTGTCCGTGCCACATGTCCAGAAGTACATACCGAACTCTTACTTCAAAGGTTCAACTACTAAACTGAATGCTAGGCCAATGAATATGAAAGATGTCCAGGCACTTATTAGGTTTCTGGAGTCACAGTAGTTGACAAATATAATTAATAGTGTATGGTCATAATATGAATCTAAAATATGACAACGAGTATAGTCTTTTCGACGAGAATGACATTCTCGTTGCTGGCGAAGGCACAACTTTCAAAATAATTGGGTTTGAGTCATCGAATAGCTCGGTAATTATGAAGGCCGTCCAGCTGTGGGATGGAAATCCCGGAATATTACCCAAAGGTACGACATTTGAATTTGTTTTTCATAACGCAATACTCAGAAATAATCTACCAGGACGCTCTGTAAAAGATATTGTAGACAAGTTAGAGATTATGGGGCGTGGACCGATGTATCCAAAAGATAAAATTGACCCGGGCTATAAGTTCTCGGTCCTTTTTTATGAAAATGATCAATCTGCATGGGAGCTTCTCTATAATGTCAGTGAAGTCACTGCCAGATTACCTTAATAGGGTCTGACAGTTATTTATATGAATCTAGACGCGGTAGTTGACGTGTAGAGCATTAATAAAGTATAAGTTATCATTATGAACTTAACCTTTGATCATAGATCTGCGATTGTAAATGAAAAAAGCGATTTTGTTGCTATTTTCGAAGATACCTATGATATCACCAAACTTGAACAGCATGGGCAAACCATTGTGTTTGAGGGAGTGCAGTTCTGGGATAAAAAACCTGAACTACTGCCAAAGGGAACTGTCATCCGTATTACTTTTAGTCATGCAAGGCTTGAGGATAGTGCTGAAGAGGGACATATCAGCTCCCGTAAAGATTTGGTTGGCCTATGGGCAAATTTACCTTTTGAGCCAACTGAAACTGATAAAAAAGCCGGGTATGAACACGGAGTTCGATATATCGTAACTAGGGACGGTGGCGAGTCCAATGAGGCTGATGACCTGAGGTTATTATATAAAGATGCTGTTGTGAGCTACACTCTTCCTCAGTAGATTCAATCTCCATTGACAAAAATGACGAATATTATCAATGTAGTTGCATAAGAAATCAGTATATAAGATAAAAACTTATGGTAAGAAATAATATTAATCTAGTTGTATGGTTGCAAGAGTGGTATCAATCACAATGTAATGGAGATTGGGAACATAGTCATGGTTTGACTATTAAAACCATAGATAACCCAGGATGTAGTATCGAGGTTAATCTTAAAGGTACGGTTCTGGAGTCTAAATCATTTGAAAAGATTTATGTAGATAATGATGAATTTAATGAAGAAAAAGATGAAGACTGGTATACATGCTTCGTTCATGATGGAGTATTTGAGGGTGTTGCTGGTCCGCAACACCTAGGTACAATTATTGAGATTTTTAAGAAATTGGCAACAGAACAATAGTTTGACAAAACTATAAAAAAGTCTAGAGCATCAGTATAAATCTAATTTTAGAACCCACGGGTGATATAAAAGACGAAAATGGTGCATTTCTTGCCGGTATTAGCGGAACATTAAGGTCAAAAAGAATTAGCGTTCAAGGTGATGACGTGGTATTTGAAGGAATACAGGTATGGGACAAGGTTTCAGATCCTCGCATACTGCCCCTTAATACGCTTGTCACTCTTCGATTTAAACACGCAAAGATAGAACTTGATTGCTATAACCATCCGTCAAGCACGCGAAAACTTGACGAAATAGAGGATGTAGAAGTTTCTACCGATCTTGAGCCTAATGAGGCTGACAAAGAAGCGGGGTATAAGTCTGGTATTCTGCTAACAGATGATGATGGGTTCGGTTGGTATCTTGACTATCAATCAGTCGACATAGATTATAAACTACCTGAATAGTTTATAATTCTGGAATAAGAGATTGAAAAACTAGAGATCATGTGTCCTAGGCCATTGTAATCCGATATTAAAAGCTCGTTATTTTGGCGTGATATTTGATGAAGTACCGTCATATGCAGAATTGGCTCGTGGAATCACAGACATAGAAAAAGTCCCAGGGGTGAATGAGCTTTTTAAGCTCGCACACTCTGGGACTGTTTCATTGGTACGCGAGAGAGGACTTGAACCTCCACACCTTTGCAGGCACTAGCACCTGAAGCTAGCGTGTCTACCATTCCACCACTCGCGCATACATAACAGAATAACCAATTACCACTGATTTTTCAATATTAGTCTAGTTATGCGGAGCGTACTTGGCTAGTTCGCCCAAACTATAATCATGGTCTAGCTGTGCAATCATAGTCTTTAGATCATTAGATTGTTTGACGCCATGATTAAGCGTGCCATAGGGGTCAAAAGCTTGCCGAATTTGTTCATAGACAACCATCAGCTCTGGTTCGATTTGTGCGTAAGCAGCGGCTGCCTTTAGCCTGCCCTCACCAGCCGCAACGTTCAGGTTGCCACCGACTTTTGCGATCAAAGCCATGTATTCATTAATTAGCTTGAACGTTTTTTGTTTGTCGGCCACATTATGCATCTCGAGTGTTGGGCGAGCATAAACTATACCACTCATATATTGGACAAGGGTTGGCAATTTAACGTGATTCTTGTCGGCTAATTCCTGTAGGCCGGAATAAAATTCGTCTAATCGACTGACCGGAACCGACGAACCATCAATTAACGGTGGCACCGTCTCGCCTTTACCTTCAGCCATATAAAGCGTCGAGAATACTTCACGAATCGCCTGGAGTTGCTCGGACGGATGATCGTCGCCCTTTAGTATCGAGGCCTCAAATTTGGATAGCTTTTTCAAGGCGTGCTTGACGCGTCGATGACGCTTGCCGCCGCTAAAATCATAAAAAGCCACATAAATAACCGCGCCGATACTACTGTTAACTTCGGCTGCACCGTCAAATGGATATTTTTTGCCCAGTGACCTTGCCATGTCGAATAATTCGCCGTCTATGACGTCCAAAATGGCTGGGTTTTCTTTGGCAATCAAAGCCGCAGCCTGAATGGCCGTTGCCTTTTCTGCGAAAGTTGCGACCAAAACTGATTGCTCCTCATTATAAAAATCAGTTCTAATAACGGCTTCGGATATTATACCGAGAGTACCCTGGCTGCCGATGATAAGTGGTGTCAAATCAAATGATCCGTCTCGATTCTTGACCTTGGCGATACTCGCATAGCCGGTATTATCAACTTGATCGCTGATTTTTTCGTCAATTAGCGCTTGGTTGTCTTCGATTATCCCATCGATTTTGCGATAAATCTCGCCTTCAAAGGTCTGCAGGCCTTTCTTTTTATCAAGTTCGCGGCGGCTAATTCTGGTCGTTTCGATTAAATCGCCATTGGCCAAGACGACCTCTAGTCGCTTGACCCAACTACCAAATGTACCATACATTCCGGATCCGCTACCGCTAACATTATTTGCCAGTGCGCCACCAGCCGTATAGATTGCTGCCGTATCAGGAATCGATGGTAAATCCATGCCATGTGAAGTCAAAACTTCCCTGAGGACCGCTAGATTAACCCCGGGTTGAACGTGTACGAATTGATCTTTGCTTTTGAGATTGATGTAAATTATCTTGTTCAAATGAGCAATCGTATCGATGATAATGCCCTTGCCGATAGCCGCACCAGTCGTGTCAGCACCCATACCACGCATAGTTATTGGTAGGATATGGCCCTTTTCGGCTAGCTGCCATGTAAAACGAGCAATCTTGCGAATATCATTAGTAACCCTTGGAAAAGCCACGATTTCTGGCGTGATTGACAGAACGCTACCGTCACGTGCGAACTGTCTCCTAACCGATTCGGCGCTAGTAACTTCACCTAAAATATGCTCATTAAGATATTCTGTGATTTTGCTCATTTAATATTCATCCCCATCAAGTCTTACTTATATTTATGATAACACAAGCGGGATAAATCTATCTAGATTTTTGGATTTGATGATTCAAGTTATTTTTGATACAATAATAGTAATGCGCGAGTGGTGGAATGGTAGACACGCTAGCTTTAGGAGCTAGTGCCTCCGGGCGTGAAGGTTCAAGTCCTTTCTCGCGTACCAGCTAGAAATGACAGCCGAAAGGTTGTCATTTTTAGTTGGTAGGTGTCTGACTCTGAACCTTCACCCCGAAGGGCGTGGAGGTGAGAACGTCCAGTGGACGTTCGCAAGGCCGGAGCCCGGATGACGAACGTCACCGAGCGAGGCGGGGTCGCGAAAAATTCAGAATGAATTTTATCGTGACCAAGTCCTTTCTCGCGTACCATCAAATAACGAGACCTATAGCGTCTCGTTATTTGATGGTCAGAATAATATTTAAACCTTCACCCCGGAGGGCGTGAAGTTATAGAGCCCCGCTTCTTACGAAGCTTCTTTTATATAAAATCCTAAATTCGCCGTGCCATAGTTACGATCATCGATTTTTTCCAAATTAGCAAAATCAGGTAATTGGGTTTTTTCCGGATA
>JAAXXM010000036.1:0-3731 GCA_013334475.1 Candidatus Saccharimonadota bacterium
ATACCGATTAATCCTTATTACAAATTTCACGACGTTGATTATACGCAAGCCATCAAAGAGCATGACGAAGTATTAAAAATCTTAGAGTCAATCGGTATCAAGATTATTCAGGTACCGTCGCCAGCTGTCTGCCAGGACGGCGTTTATACCGCCAACTGGGCTCTGGTCCATGGTGACAAAGCCGTTATGTCCAAACTGCCGAGTGCACGTCAGGGCGAGCAAGCATATGCCGAAAAAATCCTAACTGAGCTCGGTAAAACGGTCATACATTTGCCAAATAATCTAAAGTTTAGCGGACAAGGCGATGCTCTAATTTGTGGCAGTCTGCTCTTTAGCGGTAGTGGCTATCGTAGTGATGCCGATGCCCAAGAATTTGCCGCTCGCGAGCTTGGGCTAGAACGCGTCCAATTAATGACGGTACCACTTTTAGATATCAGTGGACAGCCACAAATTAATAGCTCGACCGGTTGGTACGACAGTTATTTTTATGATTTAGACCTAGCCCTGGCTATTATCAAGGCTCCGACCGACAATTCCAAGGGCCTAATCGCTTACTGCCCCGAGGCGTTCACGCCCGCCAGCCAGCAAATCTTAGCTAACCTTAGTTCAGTTGATAAAATAACCGTTGATATCAATGAAGCGCGTAATGGTTTTGCGACGAATTTGGTTTCAAATGGAACAACGGTCGTGATGAGCGACAACGCGCCGATTTTAAAAAACGACCTAGAAAAACTAGGCCTCAAGGTCATCACGCCAAAAATCCGCGAGATCGCCAAAGGCGGCGGATTTATTCGTTGCATGACATTGACTATTGAATAAATATATATTTATTATCGCTACTTTTTGCGATCAAAAAGTAGTTAAAAACTCTCGGGGTCGATTAAAAAAACACGACGTTCATAAAATCACTGATTCATTGTATGCTGCGTAACTTGCTACGCTTCAAACATACTCGCATAGTCAAGAATCAGTTGATTTTATTCTCTCGGTTTTTTAATATACCCCGAACCCCAATAACAACCGTGGCTGTACTACTTTATGGGTCTGGGGCACCTGCAAGAGTCCGGATGAAACAAAGGCTAGTTGTTTATGGCTTGACGAGAATGTTTGAGCGAAGCGAGTTTCGCAGTCAACCAAAAACAGCTGGCTTTGTCTTCAAGCCGCGACTCTGAAGCCGCCCCAGAGGTTTCGTTTCCTTTGACTGCAAAGGAAATAACTATTTGTTAGTAAAAAGTAGAATAGGTTGGTTTGGTTTCAAAAGCAACAAAGTAATTACTTGGTTTCAATCAGCGCTTTACGGGTTATCTCAATTTCACTCCAAGGGTGCGCGCCGTCGGCACGCTCGATGGTTTTCTCATGTCCTTTGCCTAATATAACTACCGTATCGTCCGACGATTTGGCTCTAGCCATAGCATATTTAATCGCCTCAGCTCGATCATGCACAAAGAACATATCTTTATTCAATATCTTGCCGGCTTTTTTAGCGCCACTGGCGATTTGTTCTAGGATTTCTTGGCCGTCAATGTCCCTGTCGTCCTCTTCGGTCAAAACAACTTCATCAGCATAACGACCAGCGATTTCACCCTGTACTGCCCTCTTGGCTTCATCGCGACGACCCGCCGAGCCGAACACGGCAATCAGCTTCCCTTTGGTCGCCGGTCTGACACTCTCGAACAATCGATCAAAGGCATCAGGCGTCGAAGCGAAGTCAATAATGACCTTAAACGGCTGTCCTTCGTTAATAATCATCATACGACCCTCGACCCCCTCGAGTGCGGCCAGCCCAGCCTCGATTTGGCGAGGTTTTAGACCAAGCTCACGACCAACCGCAAGGGCCGCCAGGCTGTTGCTGACGTTGAATTCGCCCGGAATATTGACTTTGATATCATAGCTTTCATCACCGATAGACACCTTATAACTGATATGGTCAGCCGCCAAATTAATATTTTTGGCTCGTAAAGTCCCGCCTTTTATTCCATAAGTCACCGAATTTGGAATAGAGTTAACGAAAACCTTAGCATTTGAATCGTCGGCATTAACCACGCCGAACCTTCGACCGTTACCCGAAGCAATAACGAACAACTGGCGTTTGGCATCGAGATATTTTTCAAAACTGCCGTGATAATCCAAATGATCATTAGTAACATTGGTCATGACAGCGATTTCGTAAGGAACACCCCATACACGGTGCTGAGCTAGCGAATGGCTGGATGTCTCGAGCACCAACCATTCCACGCCGGCTTTTTTAAAATCGCGTAGTCGCTTTTGTAGAACGCTCGCCTTGGCGGTCGTCATATGTTCGATTTGAGGTTTGATATCATCACCCACGCCATAAGCTACCGTGCTTAACATTCCGACTTTATAGCCCGCCTCATGTAACATCCTATGAATCAAAAAAGTCGTTGTCGTCTTGCCATTGGTTCCGGTTATACCGATGACATGCATTTTGCGCGCTGGAAAACCGTAAATAACGTTAAAAAACATTGATTCAACTAAATGGCCGTAAGGTTCGATATGTTTAAAAAGATTTACTGGAACAAGCGCTTTTACTACTTTTCGGATGTCTGTCATAAGTTAATTATAGCCTAAACATCCAAATCACGGGCAGTATATGTTGTGTAAGTTACTACGACCATAGTAGATATTAAACCGAATGTAATCGCAAGGTACGCCCAATCTAGATGGCCACTACCTAATATATCTTTGGCATCAAAATATTTAAAAGGCGTTAGATATTTAAGTAAATCAAAATCACTATTAAAGTTGATTAGGTACGTCAAAATAAAGGCAAATAACAGAATCGCTGAAGCGATAGATGCCGATAATTTAGGCCGGCGACTGATCGCTGCCGTCGTGGTGCCAACGAAAAAGAAAATCATTTGCAAACACAACAGCCCAAGCATCAAATTAACGATATCGCCGACGAATGACACGTCATGACTATAGACATAGATGAAAAAGATTGATGATAGCAGAGTTACGATATTAAAGACCAACATGCTAAGTATTCCAGCCATAATCTTTGCTGTGATAACTTTGCCTCGAGTAACCGGTTTGACAAAAATAAATTCGGACGTTCGATCGCGCTCTTCTTTGGCGATAATTCCCGACCCTAACATTGCGGCGTGGATCGTCGCCATTAATGCTAGGTACATGAACATCACGCCATAAAAGCCACTGACTTTTGATAAGTCGAACCCAGTCATACCGAATATCGTCTGGATCGTCTTGGGAAATTGCGCCAAAAGTTCGGTCATCGATTGTCCCGCCGCCGAAAAAGTCGAATATTTAATCATACTCGTCCAAATCAGAATCACCATTCCTAAACACCAAAATACCAAGCCTTTACTGTAAAATCGAAGTTCGCGCCAAAAAATATTCATATTACGCCGCCGCCCGAATATCTTTTTTAATATAAATGGTGTAGCTGGCAATGACCGCCACTACAACAAAAACAAGCTCTAGAATCAAAAATTGAACCTCATAGGCATTGTGGCTAATGATGTAATCCGAGTTAAAGAATTTGAAAGGACTGACGTATTTAATTTCATCAATTCCCAAAACCGCGGCAATTGTTCCGACAATAAAAAACGAAAAAACCACTGGTAGCGATACGGCAATAGCTGATTTTACCTTTTTTAGAAGGACCGATAACAAAAAGCCTAGTGCCAAAAAAGCCAACTGAATCAAACCTAGTTTGGCCAAAATCATCATGAACGTATCAATCCGAA
>JAAXXM010000036.1:3831-6169 GCA_013334475.1 Candidatus Saccharimonadota bacterium
GGTAGCGATACGGCAATAGCTGATTTTACCTTTTTTAGAAGGACCGATAACAAAAAGCCTAGTGCCAAAAAAGCCAACTGAATCAAACCTAGTTTGGCCAAAATCATCATGAACGTATCAATCCGAAAGTCAGCCGTCGAAACAGTCGCGGCCATCGCGAAACTAACTACACAAAAGACGATATTAGTCATAGCTATCAGGCTAAAAGCCGCCAACAACTTTGCCGATACGACTTTGGTTCGGCTGATTGGCCTGGTCAGCAAAAAGTCAGCCGTCTTGCCACTTTCTTCTTTTGACAAAATTCCAACTCCTAAATTCATGGCTTGAACCGCACCGGCCAAAGTGATGAACGTCAACAACCAGGATAGAAATCCATAGATAGAAAACAAAATATCCGGCGATATGCCGGCCGCACTGGCCATAAACGGCGGTAAGTGCTGCAAAATCTTTTTGGTTGCCTCGACATCATTAGTGAATGAAGGATAAATCGACAAAAACACTATAACTAGCAGCGATAGCGATGCCGTCCAGATAATCGTCGAGTTACGATAAGCCTTTAATTCTCGTAAAAATAGCTTCATTTTATTTACCCGTCTGGTAATAGTGCATGAAAATCTCTTCCAAATCCGGATCTTCGACAATCAAATTAGTTAAATTTAGGCTAGCAATAATCTTGGTAACATCATTCATCGGCCCACGATATAAAAAGCTAATCGAATTACCTTGAATCGTCATGCCAGTCATGCCTTTTAACCCGGCAAACCGGCCCTTTTCGACGGGTGTAGCGGTTTCTAATTTGAACTTTTTATGAGTATTGTCTGCCAGATTGCTGATTTTTTCGACTCTTATAATCTTGCCGTCTTTGATGATAGCAACCCGATCGCACAATCTCTGAACTTCACTCAAGATATGAGACGAGAACAAAATCGTCGCGCCTTTTTTGTTCTCTTCACGTAACAAATCAAAGAAACGCTGTTGCATCAACGGATCCAGACCACCGGTTGGTTCGTCTAAAATAATCAATTTCGGTTGGTGTAAAAGCCCCTGAACAATGCCGACTTTCTTTTTATTGCCGTATGACAGGTCATCAATCTTGCGTTTTAGGTCTAAATCCAGATACTTAGCTAGCTCGCGTATGCGCACATCGACTTTTTTGGCATCCATACCATAAAAACTTCCCGAATAGCGCAGCAAATCGATAACCTTCATGTCATCGTAATAGAAAACCTCAGACGGCAAATATCCGATCTGGGCATTGATTTCTGGCCCAAATTTAGTCACGTCACGACCAAAGATTGTCGCACTCCCGCCGGTAGGATGAATTAGTCCAAGCAAAGTCCGGATCGTCGTTGACTTACCGGCACCATTCGGCCCAATAAAGCCGAATATCTCGCCTTCTCTAACCTCTAAATCAACATCCTCAATACCAAGTGACTTGCCATAATACTTTGTTAACTTTTTGGTTTCGATGATGTTCACTAAAATTAGGCCCCACAGATTTACGGTTATTTATATCCATAATAGTTCTATATCTTTTATTTATCAAACACGTAGTAATTACAACTACATCATCACCCCATATATCAGGTTATAATATGGTTAATATGTTAGAAAAATACAAAGGTAAAACTTACTGCTTTTCACCACCAGTAATGCTAGCAACTCTAATCGCCGAATTCTCGATGGCCGCCTATGCCACCTGGCGCTACAAGATGGACACCGTTAAGCGTCTGGCCGTAACGATACTAATGGCGCTTGGCGTGTTTCAACTGGCTGAATATATGGTTTGTGGTGGTCTTGGCATATCAGGCGTCGATTGGGCGCGCACTGGATACGTCGCCATTACCCTACTACCCGCCCTCGGTATTCACATGATTACAGCCATAGCTAATCAAAAAGCCGGAAAGGTCGTCAAAGTCGCCTACGCCACCTGCGCCATCTTTGTTGGATATTATGTCGTAATTCAAGGCGCTCTTAATGGCCACACTTGCTATTCAAATTACGCTGTCTTTCATACCTCCAGCGCTTCGAACGATTTATTCTTATACTATTATTACGGTTGGCTGTTAATTGGATTATACCTTGCTTATAGGTATGGCAAGTTAAAGCCTAAATATCGCCCCGCGTTAAACGCAATGATTTATGGATACACGGCTTTTATTGCCCCAACGACATTCTTTAATATCGTTAATCCAACGACGGTCAGCGGTATTCCGTCAATCATGTGCGGCTTTGCCGTCATATTTGCCATAGTCTTAGTCGCCAAAGTATTACCGAGTCGCGGCAAGATAAACAACGAGCTAGACCTAAGCTCTTTGACTAAAAAAATTGGCTTAAA
>JAAXXM010000005.1:0-9551 GCA_013334475.1 Candidatus Saccharimonadota bacterium
CTCATAGCCACCCACAACCAAGCCAAACTTCAACGGTATCAACACTTGCTCGGCGGTATTGATGATTTGGAATTAGTATCACTACGGGATATGAATATCACTGATAAGGTCGATGAGGACCAGCCGACCAGTATCGGTAATGCGACCAAAAAAGCCAAGTTTTATGGCGACTTGTCCGGTCTGATTACTATCGGCATCGACGAAGCTTTGATGACCAATTTTCTACCTGACGGGCAGCAACCGGGCGTTTATGCCAGGCGCTTTTCGGGCGACAAAAGGGAGCTCAGCGACCCAGAAGTCATCGAGGTCTGGCAAAAGATTTTTGCCGAGTATCCAAATATCGAAAAGAAATTTATCTGGGATTTTGCCATCGTTTTTTATAATCCAATCACAAAAGATATCGGCAACACCAAGGTCGAGCAGATTTCTTATGCCCTCGACACAGTCTCGGATGTCATGCAACCAGGCTATCCGATGTCATCGTTCATGTCATCACGCAAAAACGGCAAGGCCTATTCCGAAATGTCCGAGTCCGAACATATCGCCGCCGACCTAGAGAATTTCGACGATTTCGTAAAAATCTTTCGCGTTTGGCTAGCCGAGCAAAGATAGCTGGTATAATTATTAATAATGTCCGAAGAACCAGTTATCGAGGCTATTGCTGATCAACCCAGCACCAAAAAAGATCGCGTCCGCAAAATCGCGATTAGTCTATTTAACTTTGGCAAAAAACATAAACTGGCGCTAGCAATCACCAGCGTTATTTTGTTAATTATTTTAGCGATATATAACGTCATGCCAACCGCCAGCATCGGTGATTTGATCATGATTAATCTAGATACGACAGTCAAAATAAAACTAGGCCAGACCGCAAAACTGAAATACGACGATGTATCAGTATCGATTAATCATTTCATTAACGATCCTTGTCCGGCCGACAAAACATGCTTTGGCGACGGTCAATTCGCCGACTACAAATTCACGGTTAATGGCAAGGGTTATTATGCTAACAGCTTGATCACCGCGAACGGGGGAGGCTACAAACTTAGCACTATATCGACCGACTACACAACTTACACCGAAATCAAGCTAACCAAGACCTCCGACAACTAGATCCTGACCATCTTCCATAACGTACTGAGGTGACTCTGGAAATAATGCCCACTGGCGGTTGGTAGTTCGATCAAAATTGCCGGAATATCATAAGTTTCACCCATCCAGTCCTCGTACTCACCGGTCATCGAGTAGCCCATAACTGCCTCGGCATTGCCGATCATTGTGTCATAACCGACGCTCGAGGCATACTGATTGGCAATGCTGACCGAATCGCCATATTGATTAGCGCCAAGCAAACTACCGGCAGCGTGATACGATACTTCTAACCGAGGCATCAAAGATGTCGTCAAATCGGCTAGTGCCTGCGCCTCTGGCTCGGAAAGTGGTGAAGTGCCGCCTCCACCAGCCAGATAACCGCTATAGGTATCGATGTCGGTCTGCCAATTAGTAGTCGGGAAATTACGGTCCAGATTAACATTATGGGCATTATATCTGGAACCAGTCGCCAGACCATCCGGATTGATATTCGGCACGATGACAACTTGGCGATCGGCCGGCACCTGATAACCATTGCTATCTAGGTAACTAGCCCAATCCTGCATCATATACTCGCCACTATATTCGTTACCATGAATTCCACCTGTAAACAAAATTGTCGTCGATCCACTGCCGTAATAATAGGCATAGATTGGCCGACCCTGAACTGAATAACCGATAACCGAGCTTCGACGGCAGCTGACGCGTGAATCATACGACCAATCAACGGTTGACGTGATGCCATAGGCGCTAATCAAGCCTTTTTTGATTGATAAATTAAAGGCCCCGCAAGTCGGCAACCCGTTCAGTTGAAAGGCTAGTCCATTATCGCCATAGCGACTAATCGAGGCGCTACCACCCGTCAGGCTGGCATAGTCCGCCACGTTTTGCGACGATGCTAAGTTTTGGTCAAAAGTAACGATAATTTTTGCGTTAGAGCTTACCGAACCGCTACCGACACTGACGCTTTTGACGGTCGGTCCAGCCGAAGTCGTAAAGTCAATCACACAGGCTTGGTCCAAATAGCTGCCGTCACTGGCCGCCGCTTCCTTTAGTGTCAATCTATAAGTTTTTTGGCGCTCTAGGTCACTCGCAATCGACAAAGTAACAGTCTTGTTACTGACAGTAACAGTCGATATGACGGCCGACGACGAGCCATTGTCGATTTTTTCGAGTGTGGCCTTGGCGCTCGCCAGACTCTTATTAACCTCAAAGGTGAATGATCGTGGCTTGGAATAGACAATGTCGTTATTATTTACCGACGTACTCGACACTACCACCGGTGGTAATAGACTAATACTACCGCTAATTACCGTTGAAACTTTTTTGCTATCAAAATAACGGATCAGTTGATAATCGTATTCTTGACCTTGTTTTAGGGCGGCCGATGATACGTCGCAACTGATTTTTTCAATGGCAACATCACAATCAACCTGACGGTCATTAATTGCCATGACATAGGAAAAAATTTTATCATTTTTGTCGAGATTGAACGTTATCGTTCGCGCTTGAGCAATCGAACGGTTGGCCAGGCTAGTGACACTAGGCGATCCAGCGACCGTAACCGAATATTCGCTTTTGAATAATGGGCTACCAAAAGGTGAGTAACCTATAGTCACTTTTTCGGAACCGACCGGCGCCGCCACAGGTTTAATGCATGTATTATCCGAGAATAGATAAAAGTCACCGAACTTTACGCCGCCACTCGCGCTTAGTTGAAAACCATTGCCACCGGATTGCTCGTGGATATTCGGCAAAAAGGTAATTCGCGAAGCGCAATATTCATTCCTATCGTAGGCAAAAACCACGCTTTGCGGTATAAAAAACACGACACCATAACTAGCCAGAACAATCAAAACAATCGTAATCAATCTGATTTTTAGCGGTATCGCCCGGATGAGCGACCAGAGTTTTTTGAAAATTTTTTTCATTGTTTATTTTTTGCTGACTGACAAGCATTATTATAATGAAAATGCTAAATAAAAGCTAATTTATCGATATCAAAACGCGCCCCATAAAATTGGGGCGCGCCGTCTAGCCAAATAGTTATTACTTTGACTTTGATTTGATCGCAATTTTCTTTGGTTCAGGTAGGACCATAAGTGGCACCACTACTTTTAGGATACCATCGTCCAAATGTGCCTCGACCATATTCGAATCGGCTCTTTCCGGTAGTTGGATCCGCCTATAAAAACTGCTACTACTTTCGCGCACGACATACTTGCGCTTTTTGTCCTCTTCGCGCTCGTGTCTCTCGGCCTGAATTATCAACGCCCCGTCATCGACGTGGACATCAATATCTTCGTTCTTGAAATTCGGCAAATGCGCTTCGACGACTAGATTTTTGTCATCATCGGTATATACATCGGTAGTGGGGAAGCTGGCGCCGCCTAATGGCGTCATCCAATCATCGCCCATTAGTTGTCTCTGTAATGAATTAAGTTCACGAAACGGATCAAAACGTACTATTTTACTCATAATAACCTCCTTTGATTGTTAATCGTAAAGCATAAGCACCTTACATAATTAATTATAAATAACTAGCACTCTAATGTCAAGAGTGCCAGATTACCCCTAGAATTATGTATTCATTGACAAAAAAACATAAGCGATATAATCTAGCATTAATAGTATTTTTAGATACGAGAGGCTAGCAAGGAAAAGATGAAAAAGTTAATGAAAAAAGTATCAAAAAAGAACTCCAGCGAACTTCGCCGCGAGCTTGTTTTTGCACACGCAATTATCGCGTTGTTATCAGTCGGAACTATGACACTACTTACTCTTGGCGCAGTTTTATCGATAACTTTTGATGGCACGCTATCGGCTATTGCTAGCGCGCTTTTGATTCTATTAACTATCGTCTCGTCCTGCATGGCCTATATTTACTCCCGCGTAAAATAAACATGATGATCAAAAAGAACCGCCCGAAAAACGGGCGGTTTTTAGTTCAAAAAATATCAGACACTACTTGCAAATTCAAACCATAAACGCCATAATTGTTACAGATTAGCGTAAGAAGTAGGGGGCAGTATCAAACCAGTTACGTTGACGCGTTTTTGGCATCGCCGAGTATGTGAGGCGGCTTTTTTGATTGCTGTTGCCGTTTTGGCTTTGTTCTTGTTGCCAAAGTACGCCCAGCTTGACGTCGGCAATCTATCGGTTAATTTGCCGTCGGCCATCATTGCCGGGTTAGTCACCATCATGAGCCTGGTTTTTTACATCTGGGCACCGAAAAAAGTCGTCCCAATATCGGCCATGGTCATCAACTTGTTGACACTAGCCGACATTACGATACTAGTGGCTAATACCGGCAACACCTCGTCACCATTCATAACTTTATGGATAATAGCGGTCTTTTTCAGCGGTTTATTCGGAATATGGGGAATTATACCGATTATCGGCCTAGTCGGATATTATATCGGACAAAAGTATCTATCCGGTCAACTTAGTGGCCTAGAAATTGCAAAAATTGTCCTTAGCAGCCTAATACCACTACTTGCCGGAATAACTATATGGCACAGTAAATCCGGTGACGACAGCGAGGCCAAAGAGTACAAGAACCTGGCTAGCGAGCTAAACGAAGTCGCCAACAAATCCGAAGTCGTCATTAATGCTATCGGCGATGGCGTTATTGCCATCGATGGTCAAGGTGTCGTCCAACTCATCAATCCGGCCGCCCAGACTATCATTGGTTGGGGAAAACAAGATGCTTTGGCGTTAAATTATAAATCGGTTCTGAATTTTATAAATGAAAAAAATGAACCCTTGGCCGCCAGCACCAATCCAATCCAACAGGCCATGAATCTTAACCAGCAAATCCGAACTGATGTCAATCTACTCACTGCCAGCGGCAAAAACCTGGTTATTTCATTAGTCGTTTCACCGGTCGGTCAAATGGGCTCGGGCGTCATCGTCGTCTTTCACGATGCTACCAAAGAACGGGCCGAAGAACGCGAACAGGCCGAATTCATTTCAACCGCCAGCCACGAAATGCGCACGCCGGTCGCTTCGATTGAGGGCTATCTAGGTCTAGCCATGAATCCGCAGACCGCCTCGATTGATAATCGAGCGCGCGATTACATCCTCAAAGCCCATGGTTCGGCCCAACACCTCGGTCGGCTATTTCAGGACCTACTAGACGTGTCCAAAGCCGATGACGGGCGAATATCAAATAATCCGAAAGTCATCGATATCGTCAAATTTACCGAGGAAATCGCCCAAGGCCTTGAACAGAAAGCCACTGATAAAGGACTAAAGATCGTTTTCAAACCAATTATCGGTGGTATCCGCGAAAAACATCTGACGCCGGTGTTTTATGTCAACCAAGATAACGATCACATTCGCGAAATCCTCAATAACTTAATCGAAAACGCTATTAAATATACGCCACGTGGACAAGTCGAAATCGACGTCGAAGGCAACGAACATAATGTCATCGTCAGCATCAGAGACACCGGTATTGGCATTCCGGCCGAAGACATGCCACACTTATTTCAAAAGTTCTATCGTGTTGACGACAAAGACACGCGTGAAATCGGTGGTACTGGTCTGGGACTTTACCTGTCGCGTCGATTAGCCGAAATCATGGGTGGTCGAGTCTGGGTCGAAAGCGTCTATGGCAACGGCAGCACTTTTTATCTTGAACTGCCTCGAATCGACAATCAAGAAGCCAGTATTTTAATCGAACAAGAATCTTTCAAGGCCCAGCAAGAGGCAAGTTCGGCCGCCTTGGCCGGAGCCACGGGTTCGATTGCCCCTAATATTCCGACCGCAACCATGGCTAGCGCGCTAGTAGCGTCGCCAGTTCCACCTCAGGTCGTTCAAGCGCCGACCGCACCGGTTTATCAGGCACCGATTCCGCCACAAGCCCCAGCCGCACCACCAGTCCAAGCTCAACCACCAGTAGCCGCTACTGCTCTGGCGACCGCCGCCAGACCAGCCACCAAAGTTCCACGTAGTCAGTCACTCACGCCGGAACAAATCGCCGCCTATGTCGCCAAACAACGCGCCCTCGCTCAGCAACAAGCCGCCGCCAGTCGTCAATCAATAAGAGTACAGTGACAATGATAAGCATAAATGCTATAGTATTAGTAATTAATTTTATATATAGTAAAGGGTAGTTATGACTAAGATAATGTTGGTTGAAGACGACAAAAGCCTAAGAGAGATTTACGGCATCCGTCTAATAGCCGAGGGTTACGAAATAAAGTCAGCTGGCGACGGCGAAGAAGCTTTGGCGCTTATTATCAAAGAACGACCTGATTTAGTAATCAGTGACGTCATGATGCCAAAAATCAGTGGTTTCGACATGCTAGACATTCTGCGCGCTACCCCAGAGACCAAAGACATCAAAATCATCATGATGACCGCTTTATCCAGCGAAGATCAAAGAGCGAGAGGCGAATCACTCGGCGCCGATAGGTACTTGGTCAAGTCGCAAGTCGGCATTGAAGATGTCGTCCGAACGGTTCATGAAGTTCTTGGCGATGCGCCAGTGGCCGCCAAACCAGCCGAACCGGCATTTTCGAGTCCATTCGCCGCGCCTACTGCCGCTCAACCTAAACCAGCCGCAAGTCCAATAGCCAGCCCAGTCGCGACAAACAACAATCCGACTATGCCTCAACCGACTGCGCCGTTTTCTTCAGCCGCCCCAGCCTCACTCGGCGAGGACGCTCTAAAACAACCAGCTATTCAACCGATGGCTCCGGCCCAAGTTACGACCGAGACAGCTCCGACACCTGCGCCAGTGGTCGCACCAGCCAGCCAGCCAATCGCTCCGGCACAACCTGTTATCGTCAACACTCCCGCTACACCTAGCCCTTACGAACCAGCCGGTCCAGCCCCAGTTACCACACCGGAACCAACGCCAGCCGCCCCAGCTCCGGCCTTAGAAACCACCGCTCCGGTAGCCGCTCCAATCGCACCAGAAGATATCGCGGCACAAATCGCTCGCGAACTTGGCTCGGTCCAACCAGACAATACCGCACAGCCCCAGGCTTAATCTGATATACTAATCTTGTGTCAGACGAATCAACTTTTAGACTTAATAAATATTTAGCCTTGCATTTAGGTATTTCTCGGCGTGAGGCGGATAAATTAATCGAAGAACGAAAAGTAAAAATCAATAACCAAATAGCCAACCTAGGCGCCAGAGTTAGCACCAATGACGAAGTCTCGGCCAATAACAAAATCATTTCGGGCATTACTAAATACGAATACGTCGCTCTCAATAAACCGACGGGCTATGTCTGTTCACGCAAAAGACAGGGGAACACACCGACTATTTACGAGCTATTGCCGGTAGTGATGGCCAAATTAAAACCAGTCGGCCGCCTCGACAAAGATTCCAGTGGCCTGATTCTGCTGTCAAACGACGGCGACTTTGCTTTTCAGATGACCCACCCAAGCTTTCATAAGGTCAAAATTTATAAAGTACGCCTAGACCGTGACCTTGAACCACTGCATCAACAGATGATCAGTGATTACGGCATCAACCTAGAGGATGGGCCTAGTAAGCTTACACTCGAACGCTTGAGTGACTCTAATCGCCGCGACTGGACCGTCACCATGCACGAAGGTCGCAATCGTCAAATCCGCCGAACTTTCGCCGCACTCGGCTATTCGGTCGTCAAATTACATCGTACCAATTTCGGCAAATACGCCATCGGCGATTTGAAACCAGGTGAATACGAAATCATCATAAATAATTAGGCACAAAGCTTATGTTCGTAATCTTTGGCTTTCTCTGTTATAATAAACCTAATTTATGGCATCAAAACTACCAACAGTTGCAATCATCGGACAAGCGAACGTCGGCAAAAGTTCGCTTTTTAACCGTTTAGTCCGCTCGCAACAGTCAATCGTGGCCCGTGAAGCCGGCACCACTCGCGACAATGTTATCGGTCGAGTAGAGTACCACAAACATAGTTTTTGGTTGGTTGATACCGCCGGTCTCAAAGACCCAAACGACGCTTTCGAGGCTATGATTCAGGATCAAATCGTCGAAGCTACCGAAGCCGCCGACGTAATCTTGGTTGTCGTTGATAGCACCCAGTATGTCAGTGATCACGATCGACTGGTCGCTAAAAAAGCCCTTAAAAGTCAAAAACCTGTCATCTTGGTCGTCAACAAAGTCGATCTAAAAGGAAACCTACCAGACGACGAATTCAAGAGACTTGGCATTAAAAATATCATCCGTGCCAGTGCCGAACATAATATTGGCACCTATGATGTCTTGGACGCGATTGCCGATAATATTCCAGCCGTTAGCGAACCCGTACCAGATAATATATTGCGCGTTGCCTTAGTTGGTCGTCCGAACGTCGGCAAAAGCAGTCTGTTTAATAATCTAGCCGGCAAACAACAAGCCATTGTTTCTAATCTGTCCGGAACAACTCGCGACATCAATCGCGTATCTATTAAATATCACGACCGAGACATCGAGTTACTGGATACAGCCGGTATGCGCCGACCAGGAAAAGTAGAAGTCGGTATCGAGAAATTCAGCGTCCTAAGGACCCTGCAGGCTATCGAAGAAGCCGATATTTGCTTTTTATTGATGGACGCCGGCGAGCTTAACACACAGCTCGACCAACGCATTGCTGGTATTATTGATGAGGCAGGCAAGGGCATGGCTATCGTCGTTACTAAGTGGGATAGCGTCGAAGACAAAACCGCCTATACCCGCGACGAAGTTGCGCCTAGTATCGCGCACACATTCGATTTCGTGCCTTGGGCACCACTGATATTCACGAGTTCGATTACTGGCCAGAATATTACCAAATTGCTCGAAATCGCGCTCGAAATCGATGAACGCCGTCATCAGCCGACCAAGACCCGCGTCCTAAACAAACTACTCCAAGAATGTATCAGCGCTCATCCGCCAGCCGGACTCAAGAATACCCATCCAAAGCTACGCTACATCGTCCAAACTGATACGACACCGCCTTGGTTCGTTATCTTTGGTTCGAACCTCAAATACCTGCACTGGAGCTACAAACGCTATCTTGAACGCAACCTGCGCGAGACCTACAATTACGCTGGCACGCCGATCAAATTCAGCTTCCGTGATGAAAAACAGATCAAAGCCAACCGTCTAAAAGAACAAGAACAATCAACCCAAGAATGAAAATAATTTTTGCCCAAGGCAATCCCGAACCTCGCTATAGTGGCACTCGCCACAACGTCGGTTTTGCCGTGTTAAACGAACTAGCACACAATCTGAATTTGAAGTGGGAAGACAGGCCTAAATTTAGCGCTCATACCGCTGAGGCTACAATTGCCGGAGAAAAAGTATTACTAGTCAAGCCGACGACGTATTACAACGAAACCGGCTTATCAGCCCGCAAAATCATCGACTTTTACAAACTCGACCCAACAGCTGATTTAATTGTCATTCATGACGATTTAGCGCTTGAATTTGGCATTATCCGAGTACGTCAAGGCGGTCGTGACGCCGG
>JAAXXM010000005.1:9651-11220 GCA_013334475.1 Candidatus Saccharimonadota bacterium
AATAAAAAAGCGCCCTCAGCAAGGGTGGGCATCGCTGTGGGCGCTATTTTACCCTTCAACCCACCCAGGGGGCAAACAGGTCAAGTCTCGTAGATACGCAGACGCCTGCTGGTTAAAGGGGTTAGTGTACATGCAAAGCTTTGTATAGTTGCTGCGGTATAAATTCTGGACGAATCCAGGACCTATACTGCAGTAACTATAGTTCTTAAGGATGGAGGGTAGTCTACCTTAAAAACGCATTGCATGTAGTCTAACATAAGTTAGAATAGGGGGTATAAGGTACATTTGGTTAACCTCGCAGGGCATAACCAACTGTCGCCCATATTAGCACTAATTTGACTATATGTCAATACCCTTTGCAACATTTTTTTATGAAAATCAATAGAACATCACCCCAGTCAAATAAATACCTCCAGATTATAGATACTATTGCAAAAAGTCCTAAATGGTTATATTTTATGGGTCTATTACCACCAGAGCGCATTGCTTCGGTCGCGATCGTCGGTTCGCGCAAGCCGACTGCTTATGGCAGAGAGGTAACTTATCAAATCGCATACGCTCTGGCTAAATCCGGAGTGGTAATCATTAGCGGACTAGCTGTCGGAATAGACGCAATCGCCCATCAGGCGGCAATCGATGCCGGTGGTGTTACCTTGGCAATTTTGCCCAGTGGACTTGATCAGATTTACCCATCCAGTAACCAAAAACTTGCTAAGGATATTCTCAGCCGTGGTGGAGCGATTATTAGTGAATATGACATAGGCATCAGCGCTCGGAATTATCAATTCCTAGAGCGTAATCGTATCGTTAGCGGGCTAGCCGATGCCGTCATTGTCACCGAGGCGGCGATTCGCAGTGGCACGTTGTCAACCGCCGCCCACGCCCTCAGCCAGGGTCGGGAAGTCATGGTCGTACCGGGCAATATTACCAGTCCGATGTCGGCCGGATGCAATAATCTAATCAAACAAGGCGCGCATCCCATAACTTGCCCGGATGACGTCCTTGAAATAATTGCGCCTGAATTATTACGACCTCAAACGGCCCTCGCACTCGGTGATACGCCGCTTGAGTCACGAATCATTAGTCTATTACAGTCCGGTATTCGCGACGGCGACGCACTGCAAGAAACCACTCAGGCCCCGGCTAGCGAATTTACTCAGGCTCTGACAATGCTCGAAATAAACGGCCTTATCCGGTCACTTGGCGGCAATCAGTGGACTATTAGATGAATTAAGGAATACTGATACTGACCGGTATATTGCTAGGTGTCGTGTTGCCATTGCCTAGCTGGCCATACGCATTTTCTCCCCAGCAATAGGCATTATTATCAGAAGCAATCGCACAACTTTGAGTGTAATTTATATACATTGAATGAATCGTTTTTCCGCTCAATACACCAGATGTACTAACAGCAGTCGGAACATAACTATCTGCCCATGTACCATTTCCCAGCTCACCCCTGTCATTTAAACCCCAGCAATAGGCATTATTGTCAGAAGCAATCGCACAAACACCATAGTTACCAGATGCTATTGAGCTAACTGTTTTACCACTTAAAACACCTGCTGT
>JAAXXM010000005.1:11320-29918 GCA_013334475.1 Candidatus Saccharimonadota bacterium
GAATCAGTGTTTGAGTTGTTACCCAACTGACCATTATTATTAAATCCCCAGCAATAAGCCTGACCGCTAGATGTAACAGCGCAACTATGATTGCCGCCCGTTGCTACTTTCTTCCATGCCACTTGGCCTGGGGCCAAATGGCCAGACCAAACACCGCTCAATATTGAACCTGTTTCCGACGAAACATAATAAGCGTTTGAACCGGCCGAAGAGGAGGTAGCGCTCAAGTAATAATGTCCGCCAGAGACGGTGTATTGATAATTAGTACCACTACTTTTAATTAGACCGTCAGTATTAGATGGATAACTGCCATTGTCGGCTTTATACATTTCAATCTGCGTTGAGGCACTCCTGAGATCCGACTCAAGTGTTGCGGCGGCTGCACGCTGAGATATACCCGTATATGAAATGACGGTTACGGCGGCAAGTATTCCGATTATAACTATAACGACGAGAAGCTCGACAATCGTAAAACCGTGATTTTGATTATGTTTCATAATCATGTTGTGATCCTGTGTCATTATTTTAGCATAATCGCTTTTTAGTTACAGTGTCGTTGTTTACAAAACAAACCAAGTTGGGTAGTATATGGCATTATCAATGAAGAATAATTTAGTAATCGTCGAGTCGCCGGCCAAGGCCAAGACCATCAGTAAGTACCTGGGCTCGGATTTTACCGTCCTATCGAGTGTTGGTCATATTCGCAGTATTCCTAAAAAAGCCGTAAAAGGCGTGCCACCGGTTGACGTCAAGAACGGTTACAAAACCCTATACGAAGTCGATCCAGACAAGAAAAAAATCATTAGCGAGCTCAAAAAAGCCGCCAAAGCGGCCAAAACCATCTGGCTAGCAACCGACGAAGACCGCGAAGGTGAGGCCATTGCATGGCATTTGACCGAAGTATTAGGCCTCGACCCAAAAACCACCAATCGCATCGTATTTCATGAAATTACCAAATCGGCTATCGAAGAGGCAATTAAACACCCGCGCACGATTGATATGAATCTGGTTCAAGCCCAACAAGCTAGACAGATATTAGATAGATTGGTCGGGTTCGAATTATCACCGGTCGTCTGGCGCAAAGTACCTGGCGGCAAATCAGCCGGTCGTGTCCAATCGCCAGCCGTACGTCTGTTAGTCGAACGCGAGCGCGAAATAGAAGCCTTTAATGGGACAGCTTCTTTCAGAGTAACGGCAGAATTCATTGATGGCGACGATACCATCAAAGCAGAGCTTTCAACCAAATTCGCCACCGAATCAGAAGCCAATAACTTTTTAGAGAACTTAATCGAGTCTAAATTCACCGTATCCGATATATCGACCAGCCCGGCAGTGCGCAATCCTGGTGCGCCGTTTACGACCAGTACGCTACAACAAGAAGCTAATAGTCGCCTAGGTTTTAGTGCCAAAGCCACTATGGCCAGCGCTCAAAAACTTTACCAAGACGGCAAAATTACTTATATGCGAACCGACTCGGTCAATCTAAGTAATCAAGCCATCGCCGCTATGGCCGACTACATCAAGACCACTTACGGCGACGATTTTGTTCAAGTTCGCAAATTCAAGACAAAAAGCGCTAACGCTCAAGAGGCTCACGAGGCCATTCGACCAACCGACATTAGGCTAGAAAAAGCCAGTTCTAACGAATACGATCAGAAATTATATGATCTGATTCGTCGCCGTTCGCTCGCCAGTCAAATGGCACCAGCGAAATTAGAAAAAACCGTTATCACGATTGAAATCCAAAACGAGGCGAAATCCCAAAACGTCTTTGAAGCCAAAGGTGAAGTTATTCTATTTGACGGTTTTTTGAAAGTCTATGGTGCCAGCAAAAAAGACGCCGAGATATTGCCAGCCGTCAAAACCGGCGACGAACTTCAACTTAAATTAGCTAACGCTCGTCAGGTCTTTTCGCGACCACCAGCTCGCTACAGTGAAGGTAGCCTGGTCAAAAAGCTCGAGGATCTAGGTATTGGCAGGCCGTCAACCTACGCCACGATTATCAACACGATTCAAGTTCGAGGTTATGTCGAAAAAGGCGAGGGTGAGGGCGAAATCAGAGAAATAATCAATCTTACCCTCGAAAACAACGAAGTTAAACGCGAACTGGCGACCGAAAAAACCGGTGCCGATCGTGGCAAACTGATACCGACCGCCTCGGGTGAAGTACTGACCGACTTTTTGAACGGCCATTTCGATCAGGTCATTGATTACGGCTTTACCGCCAAGGTCGAAACTAGCTTTGACAAGATAGCAACCGGCTCGCTGGCTCGTAATATAATGTTGGATGATTTTTATAAGCCATTCCATGAACTAATTATCAAATCCGGCGGCATTGAACGCAGTTTGATAACCAAAGTCCGCGAAATCGGTCTCGACCCAAAGAGCGGTAAGGTAATCTTGGCCCGACTTGGCCGATTTGGACCGATGCTACAACTTGGATCGGGTGAAGACAAGGCCGACAAACCACAATTCGCCCCGATGCCATCCGGACGCAAAATCGAAACCGTATCACTCGAAGAAGCGATTCAGGCTTTCACTTTGCCTCGAACCGTCGGTCAAACTCCCGAAGGCGCGATTATCAAGGCCAATATCGGCCGTTTTGGCCCATATATTCAAATCGATAAGCTATTCATTAGCATCAAACCGTTTGATCCGCACACAATCACCCTGGAGGAATCGCTTGATTTGTATCAAAAAAAGTTACAGGCCGAAACCGAAAAAAATATCGCTGATTTCGGTGGTGGCATCAAAGTATTGAACGGCCGTTATGGTCCATACGTAACCGATGGCAAGAAAAACGCCAAGATTCCTAAAGGCACCGACCCAAAGTCGGTTAGCCTTGACGACGCCAAAAAACTACTTGACGAGGCTCCAGCCAGCAAGAGCCGTCGCCGTAAATTTAACGGCAAAAAATCTTAGACCACTATTTACATAACATGTCTATTTCATGCTATAATGAACACAGCATAGATAATATTTGACATTATAGAAATATTGTTATATAATCATAATTAATTACATAGAAAAATAATTTTTGTTGGTGGACAGAGAGAAAGGTTAAACAGTGAACGACGCACCAAAAAACGAGCAAGCTGTTGATTTAAAAAGCGGTATCAAAGATATCCTAAAAGTCATCGACCAAGAGCGTGAACGCGAAATTATTACGCGCCGCTTCGGTCTCTATGATAGGCGAGAAACTCTCGAACAAATCGGCGAACTACTAGGCATTACCCGAGAGCGCGTCCGCCAACTCGAGAAAGCCATCTTGAACAAACTAAAAGCTGCTTCACTAAGTGGCAAAATCACCGCTGTCAGCAATCTTGAAAAAGTCTTGGTACGCCACCTGGCCGAACTAGGCCGAGTAGCCAAAATTCAAGATCTCACTAATCATCTACTAGGCAAGACCAGTGATGCCCGCGAACAAGCCCATGTTGCTTTTATTGCCGAGCTGGCGCCTAACCTAACTGTCATCGAAGAAAACGATAATTATTACCATTCAGTTGGTATTGCTGAATACGGCGATGAGAAAAAGCTCAAAAGCGAAATCGACAAAATTGTTGCCCTAGTCAAGAAAAAAGGCGAGCCAGTCACGATTGAGACCCTCCACAGTGAAATGAGTTTTGAGCATCCTGATCACATCAAGGGTCTAGCCAGTGTTTCTAAACAGTTAGCTCACCTAAATGAGTACTGGGGACTAGTCAAATGGCCAACCGTCAATCCAAAAAATATCCGCGACAAGATATATGTAATCTTGGCCGAGAATGGCAGTCCAATGCACTTTTCTGAGATTGCCAAATCAATCAAACAGAGTAGTTTTAAACGCAAGAACGTAACGACCCAAGCAATTCATAACGAGCTTATCAAGGATTCGCGCTTCGTTCTAATTGGTCGCGGTATTTACGCTCTTGACTCATGGGGATTCGGCAAAGGCACAGTCGCTGATATTATCTCTGACGTCCTCAAGAACTCACCAAAACCAATGCACCGTGACGAAATCGTTCGTGAAGTTCTTAAAAGCCGTCAGGTCAAAGAAACGACTATCTTGCTGAATTTACAAAGCAAACCACAGTTCAAACGAGTCGCCAAGGCAACTTACGTACTTGAAACTGTCAATTAGCAAATCCATTGCTAATTCGCCCCTATAATGAGACAATTATAAACAAGAATATGGGCATATTTTCATCAATAATCGACTTTTTCCTGAACTGGTACGTATGGGTTCCAATCGCACTGATATTGATATATTTGACTTGGCGCAATTACCGTAAAATCGACTCTATCCATCATGTCGAAAGCGATTTATTGGTTCTTGAAATACCAAAGGCTAACGACAAAAGCGAGCTTGCGGCCGAGCAATTATTCGCGAGTTTGCATGGTATTTTACGCGACAAGCACGAACTCGAACTAAATAACGGCGTTCAAGAGCATTTGAGTCTTGAAATCGCCTCGGTCAGCGGCCAAATTCGCTTTTACGTGTGGGTACCAAGGACTTTGCGCAGTTTTGTCGAGGGACAGATCTATTCACAATATCCGAGCGTCCAGATTCGCGAGGCAGAGGAGGATTACGTCTCGCACGAACAGGAACATGGCATAATCTATACATCCGAAATATCGCTGATTGATAACGACGTCTTGCCAATCAAGACTTTTTCGAACTTCGAGGTTGACCCGCTGGCCGGAATCACTGGCGCGCTAGCTAAACTAGAGTCAACCGGTGAAGAGATTTGGATTCAAATTTTGGCTCGACCAGTCGCCGATGAATGGCACAAAGAGTCTGAATCATGGATCAAAGACGTCAAAAACGGCCGTTCATCTTCATCAAGCGGCTTTGACATGACCTGGATTACCGGTATCTTGAAAGCTCTCTGGCAACCACCAGAGGCCGGCAAGGGAGCTGGCGGAACCGTAAAAGAGCTGAGCGATCGTGACAAAACCAGAATTAGCGAAGCTGAAAAGAAAGCGCACAAACTTGGCTATCAGGTCAAAATCCGTATCGCTTATCTGGGCGATGACACGGCGACCGCACGGCTACGCATGCAGGCTATCGTCGGTACCTTCAAGCAATTCAATAGCACCAACCTGAATGGCTTCAAGATGTCTGATGCCAGTTTTACCAAAGAAGAACTAGCCGGTTATCGCAGTCGATCTTTCTCGGACAAAGGCTTCATTCTGAATATCGAAGAACTAGCTAGCGTATTTCATTTGCCACATACCAACGTCGAAACGCCGAATGTCGTTTGGGCCAGTAGCAAGAATGCCGAACCGCCAGCCAAGTTGCCGATTATAACCGGTAATGATGCGGTTGACGAGAATATCAGTGCTTTTGGCATGACCAACTTTCGTGGCGTTAATCACCAGTTCGGCATGCTACGCTCGGACCGCTCACGTCACATGTATATCATCGGTCAGACCGGCGCCGGCAAGACCGGTACGCTCGAATTATTAGCCCTAAGTGATATTTTTCACGGCCAAGGCTACGGCATCATTGATCCACATGGTGATTTTGCCATCAATAATATGCGCTTTATCCCTGGTGGCAGGCTCAAAGACGTTATCTATTTCAATCCGGCCGATACGGCTTATCCATTGGGTTTTAACCCATTAGAAGTTACTAATCCAAATCAAAAAACCAATATCAGCTCTGAAGTTATTGGCGTGCTAAAGCGTATGTTCGGTGAAAGTTGGGGCCCACGTCTTGAATATATTTTGCGCTATACATTACTAGCGCTACTCGATCGACCGTCAACCACCATGTTAGATGTCACCCGAATGCTAACTGATAAAAAGTTCCGGGCAGAAACTCTCAGTTATTGCCAGGATACAGTAGTGCTGAACTTTTGGAACGTCGAATTCGCGGCTTGGAACGATAAGTTCGCGGCCGAGGCAATTTCACCGGTCCTAAATAAGGTCGGCGCCTTTACTGCTAATCCAATCATCCGCAATATTATCGGTCAGCCTAAATCGACCTTTGATATTCGCAAAATTATGGACGAAGGTAAAATTCTAATCGTTAACTTATCCAAGGGTCTAATCGGCGAAGATAACGCCGCTATCCTAGGCGCGTTTTTGGTAACCAAAATCCAACTAGCCGCCATGAGCCGCAGCAATATTGAGCGCATCGAAGACCGTCGGCCATTTTATCTGTACGTTGATGAGTTCCAGAACTTTGCTACCGATTCATTTGCTACCATCCTGTCAGAAGCCCGCAAATACGGCCTTAATTTGACCGTTGCCAACCAGTACATCAGTCAGATGAGCGAAACCGTCCGAGACGCCGTCTTTGGTAACGTCGGTACGATGATTTCGTTTAGGGTATCGGCCGATGACGCACCGATTCTAGCCAAACAGTTCGAACCGCAATTCGAACCGGGCGATTTACTTCAGATGCACAACCGTAACTTTATCGTCAGCATGGTCATCAAAGGCGAAAAAGCGCCAGCCTTTAACGCTACTACTCTATCACTTCCGGCTCCACAGATTGACAACACTGGTCGAATTATCGAAAATACTCGCCTTAATTACAGTCGCCCACGCGACGAAGTCGAAAAAGAGATTACCGCCTCTATTCGGCCAGTCGATAATACATCAGTTGTTAATGCCCAGACAGCGCCAAAAGCCATTAAATGGCCTCTGGGCATCAAACCAGTAGGCGAGGAGGTGACTAATCCTGATGCTAGTAGCAATACGACGCCGCAAACAACCCCTGCCAAGAAGCGTCGCCGACCACGTTCACGTAAGAAAAAGACTACGACAACTCCATCTGCTACGCAACCAATCATCTCAGACAGCAGGGAAGAGGCACCAACCGGCGATATCAAAATCCAACACTGATAATTACGATAGACAAGACGGCGTTTCAGTAATAAACTATTAAAAGATAAGCGAAAGGGAATAAATCAATGGACAAATCAAAGCGCAGAATTTTAATCATCGAGGATAACGAAGACATCCAACAGTTATATCGATACGCTTTCGAGGAGTCAAATTACGATGTCAAGATTAGTTCTAATGGTCTGGCTGGCATCAATGACGCCGTTGAATACCTACCGGATATTATTCTACTCGACATCATGATGCCTGAGATGAACGGTTTTGAGTTCCTAGAGGCTCTCACTAATAACACGTCGATCAAGAAGCGGATTCCAATCATCGTTCTGTCAAATCTAACTCAAGAGCATGAAAAAGAAAAAGCCTTACAAAACGGCGCCGATTTGTACCTAATTAAATCAGATTACGAGGGTCTGGACCTGGTCGCACGTGTCAATAAGTTTCTCGATAACTTCAAAGCAAGCGAAGACGACGCTAACGATAAAGAATAAATAGATACAAAGCATCAAACCTAAATATCGCCCCTAAAAAGGCGATATTTAATTTGATTAAAATATAGAACATTTATAGAACACTAATTATATTGGATTTAGACACTAGAATATACCACACGTAATTCTAGAATCAATCGCCACAAGTTAATGTCACAATCCGTCAAAAAAATACGAAAGTTAACACCAGCAAAGACTATGACAGTAGGTTCGGCGGGGGAAATATAATACCAAGACCGAGCAGCAGTCGAGTCGATTCCAAAAATGATAATCAGCCCGGTTGGGAGTAGTAATATTCATACATTGACTATGCGTCGCACAATATATCTTTTACGACATTAAATATATCGTGCATAGACGATTAGCAATACGTCTTATTTACACCTGTATTTCGACATACCTAGCACATAAAGAGGGAGAGTGCCTACTCTAGATGTGCTTCTGTGTTTTTATATTTAAATATTATCTATCGTATTAAATTAACATGCATTTATTAACGCGTGCTAGCCGACTAGCGCCCATATTGTAGTGTTTTTGTACAATACCATAGCTCTGGCTACGTGAGTTTTCCACACTCAGCCGTTTGTCTTTGCCCTGTCGTCTAGCTTACTCCCTATTTGCTTTTTTGTTGTTTTTATATCAAAATATATATTTTTCTATTTTGTGAATAATTTAATAATTAGAACATTTTTAGAACACAACGACAGAGTGGAGGAATAGCTAAGATTTTACTGATAAAAAGCTTTACCGCTTACTCTGACATCAATGTAGCTGGCATTAATGCCGCGAGACGCCAGGTATCGAAGCGATCGAGCCATATCCTCTATCTGCTCCCCCACTGGGCGATCGATAACCAATTTTATGGTCGAGCCCGAACCCTGGACTTTTATATCAAGCTCTCGCGTCATACCGGCAGGTAGGGTCGCCTGAGTAACGGTATAGCCGTAATCACTAGCAATCGCCACCACGCGTCCAACATAACCCAAAAAGCGATTACTGATTATCTCAGTGCCGGTAGCCTGAATGACGGCGCCGCTTTCATCAACGATTTGGACGGCAGGCTCGCTATAATAATTAACCTCAAATGATACGCCTTTAGCATCGACATAATACTGCTTGTTTTTAATTTTCCAGCCAGCAACTGGCTTGCGCAAATTGATTTTAAAGTTAGTAGTGCCAATCCCGCCCATGCCAACTGGGGTAATTGAATCAAGTTCGGACAACTTACCTATCATATAATCGTTAAAATTATTATTGTCCATCAAAAAAGTAAAACGACTGATTGGATTTTCGTTCAAATAATCTTGAATTACCTTTGTGTATCTAGCTTGGTCAATCGGACTGGTAATCGTAGTATTATATACAACAACCGAGCTAGCCGTAAAATTACTGATGATTGTCCATAAAAAGATAATGCCTATGACAATCACCGCAAATAGACCGAACGCTTTGCGTCGCTTGACGGTCAAATGATGCACGTGCAGCCTGGAAGACGGCGTATCAGAACTAGCTAAACCATCATCAAAACTAATCCTATGAACATTGGTAATAGTACGATTACGACGAAAAGCATTATCTGCAGGACTATTGCTAGCCGCATCCAAAGAGCTATCGTTCATTTGACGACGACGCGGCGTTTCGGCGGCAGCTTTAGGCTTGAATAACTTCATGATACTTATGCTTTATTATAAGCCGAAATGATCATATCCGCTACGTCGCGAGCCGCATTTGGCCTTGAGAACGATTGAAGTTTTCGCCCCATAGCTTGACTGTGTTTTGGATCGTCTAATAATTCCCTGATTGCTTTGACGAGAATATCCGGGTCTTGCACCATCACCTCATCATTCACTAGCTTGACGGCTGATTCTTTTAGATAGACTGCGGCATTCTTTAACTGATGGCCACCGGTTAATTTAGCATTCGGTACTAAAATCGTTGGCTTGGCCAGCGCGGCTAGCTCTAATATAGTTGTCGCCCCAGCACGCGCTACGACGATATCAGCCGCCCCCATTAATGACGCCATGTCCTTTGATACAAAGGCGTGCAACTGAAAATTTTCACTGTTTTCTGGGGTTAATGATCTTATCTCGTCATATTGCCAGATACCAGATATAAGGACAATCGAACACATCGTCAGTAGCTTATCTAGCCTTAATACGACGGCATCGTTGATACGGCTGGCCCCTAACCCGCCACCAGTCACAACGACCAGGGGTCGTGATGGATTAATCCCCCACTGCTCTTTTGCCTTTAGCTGTTCATCGGTCGAAAACTCACGAAATTCCTTGGCAACTGGGATACCGACATAACGAGCCTTATCTAGAGGATAATTATAATATTCCAGAGGTGCACCAGTAGCAATCATGGTCGCCCACTTCCCCAAGATTCGATTCGTCAGGCCAGGATGAGCATCCGAGTCATGGATTACTAGTGGAATATTTAGAGTTCTCGCCGCCAAGCCAACTGGCAGACAGACATAGCCACCTTTGGTAAAAACCACGTCCGGTCGCCAAAGCATCATCTTGACTAAACTTTCGAGATAACCGGTTAGCGCAAAAAAAGCGTCCCTGATATTCAGTAAAACGACCGACAGCCAGGTCAGTTGGCGCAACCACGACACGTGATGATAGCGTCGGAATTTGCCGGCAATAATTTTTTCGACTTTGATATCGGCATCGAAATTGGCTATTATCGATGCGGCTTGACTAAAAAATTTTCGGTCACACCAAAAACGGATTTCGCTGTCTGGTTTGGTTTTTTTAATTTCGGATAAAACCGCCACGGCTGGAGTTACGTGCCCGCCCGATCCCCCGCCGACTGCCAATATTTTCATACTGTGCCTCCTTTAATTTTGACGTATGCACCGTATAATGCGACAACTGGAACACCAGACCAAGTGCCGCCGCGATAAACACCATACTGGTGCCACCAAAGCTGAGCAATGGTAAGGTTATACCAGTGAGCGGAAAAATACCTATCATTGATGCTATATTCAGAATAACATGCGAACCAAACCAACCGAAAGTACCGGCCACCAATAGTTTTAGCCTAATATCAATCAGATGGTCCATAATCTTGAGTAAACGCATCATAAGAGCCGTAAATAAGGCCAGGATGACCATCAGACCGGCAAAACCGAATATTTCGCCCATAATCGCAAAGACCGAGTCATTAATCGCCTCAGGCAAATAACCGGTTGACTGGACACTCCCACCGATTCCCAGACCAAATAATCCGCCGGTGCCAATGGCAATCTTGGCCTGCTCTACCTGATAGCTACTACTAGCACCCGAATGATTGTCGCCTTCTAGAAAAGTAAAAATTCGATCCATGCGATGCGGCGCCGTAAAAATAAGTACTGCACCGAGTGCGAATACTAATAACCCGATGCGCATCAAGTTCTTTATATTGATTCCTGCGACAATCAGCATCGTCAAGATCACACCAACCAATGATACGCCGGTACCAAAATCTTTTTGGATAACCACCAAAAACAATAGCGCCACACCGGTCAAGATGCCGAGCGGTATTAACGTGTCTTCGATGTCATTAATCATGCCTTTACGGTATTTGCTACCCAAAAAACCGGCTAGAAATACCATCATAGCGAATTTCAATAGTTCAGCCGGCTGCAAGCTACCAAAGATACCGAGGTTAAACCAACGTGTCGCGCCCAAAGTCTCTTGAGCGATACCTAAATGAGCCCAGCCAGCTATCGCTAGTAGCACACACGAACCGATACCGATTATTAGTAGCTTGCCGGCATTTTTTGTCAGCAAATTATACGGTATGAATGCTACCGCAAAAAAGCCGGCTAGGGCCACGACCAGGCTGACGACCTGTTTGATAAAGAAATAAGAACCGCTATAGTCATAGCCATAGGCGCTATTTAGGACATTTGCCCTTTGCGGCCCGATAGCATAAATCGTAATCAGACCGATTAACATCAATAGTCCCATAAAAAGAACGATCATGTAATCAGGTCGGTGTTTGCGCGCAGCTGACGAATCCGTAAATTCGGCTTCACTCGACATTTCAGAAAAGCTGCGAACCCTTGTCGACATAAGACTAAATATTGCCTCCAGCAAGCGCCAGGAACACGCCGATAAACGCTACGACGTAACCAATTACCCAAAAACGCATCGTGACTTTCGTTTCAGGCCAGCCAGTGGCTTGAAGGTGCTGATGAATCGGTGCTGATATAAAGATCTTTCGTTTAAAGATTTTTTTGCTAATGATCTGAATCAAACTCGACCCAGCCTCAACAACGAATATCAAACCAATGATTGGCAATAAAAACAGCGAATTAGTCAGCATCGCGACAACACCTAATGAAGTGCCGAGCGCAAAACTTCCGACATCTCCCATAAAGAATCGCGCCGGATAGATATTGAACCACAAATAACTCAGCAATGCTCCGACAACCGTGAAACAAAAGCCAGCTAAGTATGTTTGGGATTGTAAAAGAGCGATAATACCGAACGCCCCAAAGCTGACTGATAACAAACCGCCGGCCAAACCGTCCAAACCGTCACTGATATTGACGGCGTTACCGGTCGCGACGACGACGAAAGCAAAGATCGGTACCATTAGCCAGCCTAGCGACCAATCACCTACGAATGGTATATGAATCGACGATGAACCTAGTTTGACGAAAAAGTACCAACCTAAAACCAATCCGATTAGCGATATCATAACGAATTTAAAGCTAGAACGCATTCCGGCAACACCTAGCCCGCTACCTCGAATATTAATAATATCATCTAGTAGTCCGACAAATGCTCCGCCCGCCAAAGCCGCCAATGGCAACCAGGTTTGGCCTCGATTCAAATTAAAGCCCATCGTAACAATGATGATCGCCAGCACGAACACCACTCCAGCCATCGTCGGGATATTGCGCTTGAATTTATCAGCGTGCAATTTAGTAAATACCTGTAGCAATTCGCCGGTGGTACTGGTCTTGCGCTGTTTTTTCCAAAATTTATAGCGATAGGCCAAAAATGTATAAAATGGCGTAAAAAACATCGCGAGGACGAATGAGGCTAGACTTAGCAAAAAAATCGTGCTGAGTTCACCGCCTAAGTTACTGACAATCTGGTTCATATTTACCCCTTTGGTTGCACCTTTAAATAATCTAGCATCCAGTTCGAAATATCCGTGAAAATCGGCAGAGCGTCCCGCGCGCCCTGAAGTTCCTTATGATCACCTGATATCTGTACCATTATGACATATTTCGACTCGTTTACGGTACCGCCAAAGCCTAAATATGTCGCGATCGTCTCGTCACTAGCATAAGTGCCGTTTTTGATGACCTGAGAAGTGCCGGTTTTGCCGCCAGTGTAATAGCCAGCTTTATCAACACTAGAAAAGAAAGTGCTACGCGCGACATGCGCCATTTCCCTGACTTGCTGAGCCGTAGTCGATGATATCGGTTGTGACGCCACGGCGGTTTTAGTGGCGACGAATTTACCGCTGCTATCAATCGTACCGGCTATAACCGTCGGTTTGTAATAATTACCGCCATTAGCAATCGAGCAAAAGGCGGACGCGACTTGAACCATCGTCACATCCAAACCCTGACCGAAGGCCATGTTGGAATACCTAACAGCGTTACCCTGAGAGTCGGATGGCGGAATAACTGTGCCTTCCGCTTCATTGCTCAGTTCGACACCTGTCAGTTGGCCGAGCTTGAATCGATTATAAAAATAGTCATACATCGTGTTTCTGGCCTGTAAATTAATACTCTTGCCATCACCTAACCTCTCAGCAACCGTTACGAAACCGGTATTGAGAGACCAATTAAGCGCATACTGAAAAGTAATATTGCCAGTGTGGCCAAGCGTAGCGTTAGTAATCGTTCGATCATCGACCGTAATATAATCAGTGTTATTATAGGTGTCGCTAGCGCTGACTACGCCCTTATCGATACCAGTAGCCATCGTAAAAGTCTTGACGTCCGAACCCGGTTCATACGGCGTCGAAACTACGCCGTTATTAAAGACAGCGATATCCTCGACTTGATTGTATTTTGACGGATCATAGGACGGCAAATTAGCCATCGCCATAACCTGGCCATTCTGCGGATTCATCACCACTACGCTACCGCGCGTCGCTCCGGTCCGGCTTAGTCCGTCAGCCAGGGCTTGCTGGATATGAGATTGAATATTTCGATCAATCGATAAGACGATATTCTTGCCATTCTGAGCCGGAATATCAATATTATCTCGACCAATAGTCAGTGGCACATCATTAACGTCCGTCACAGACACTAATAGCCCATCTTTGCCTGACAGATCGTCGTCAAGCTCGCCTTCTACGCCATATTTACCGACACCGTCAGAACTGACAAAACCCAAAACCTGGGCCGCTAAGGAACCCTCGGGATAGACCCGTTGCGATTCTTCTTGGAATCCAACACCGCTTAAATTGGCGGCCTTGATCATATCGGCTTGAGTCCTAGTTAATTTCGTGGCAAGTATTTGGTACCGAGTGTCTTTTTTGTCTAGCAAACCCGACAAATCGCTACGCGCATTACCACCAGCGACTTTTTGAACAGTATCGATAATCTTGGACTTGTCAGTCACGACCTTCGGATCAGCGAATACAGTATAGACATTCTGGTTCATTACTAGCGGTATCGGCGTACTACCATCTAGACCATAAATAAGGCCTCGCTTTGCCGGTACAATCAAGCGCTTTTCCTGTTCGCCCTTAGCCAAATCGACATAATAATTGTGTTGGAGAATTTGCAAATAAAAAAGCCGTATCACAAACACGGCCATAGCAATTATTACCAAACCTGATAAGATCTTTGATCGGCTGCCCTTTTGAAGCTCCAATTTCATTTTCACCTACTGATTCACATATTGAGTCGAAGCCGGAGTCGTCATAGTTGCCACCGCACTATTAGTTTTTGCGGTCTCAAGTGCTGTCAAGCGGGCATTCTCGATTTCGAGATCACTCTTTTGCAGATTAAGTTCGGCAATCTGACTATCAATTTTTTGCGCCTCGTAATCGTAGCTGGTCGCCTTGGTGGCTTGGGTTAAATATATAAGTCCTAGTATCGTCACCATGAATGCAACCAGAACCGTATGAGTTATCGGACCTAGTTTTATCGCTGAGACGTAAGCAACCGTGTTCTGATTCCGAGACCAATTTTGTTGGCGACGGCTATTATAAGTTGTTATTCTTTGGTACGACATTTTTGTTTTTGTTACTCGAATTTTATGTTTGTTTTTAGGGAGACCCGCCGCATATAAGCGGCGGTTCCCTTTATTTTTGTACGCTCACGCCTATTTGACGTGTACGTCAACCCTTTGGGCAACGTCTGCGTATCTAACAGCTATTTGGATTGGCATGTTTTTTGCCCCCTCTTTTTGTTTGTTTTATTTTTTCACTGCGACGCGCAACTTACTGCTACGCGCACGCGGATTGTGAACATCATCATTTGATCCGGTTATCGGTTTTTTGGTCACAGGTATAAGTTCGCCTTCGAATCCAGCCTCAAACTGTTCTTTAAAAAACTGCTTGACTATCCGATCCTCTAGGCTATGAAAACTTATGATGCCGACTCGCCCGCCTGGTTTTAGCAGGCGTGGCAAGATTGGCAAAAGGTCTTCGACTTGTTTTAATTCGTCGTTGACCGCTATCCGGATTGCTTGAAAGGTGCGCGTCGCAGGATGGATTTTACCCCATTTGCCACGATAATTTTTCTTAATCAGCTCGGCTAGTTTCCCTGTTTCATATAGTGGACGCGCCCTGGCTATCGTTTTTGCGATAGACCTCGCCAATTTGATCGGCTCTTCGCCGTATCGATTGATAATATACTCAAGTTCATCCGTCGAAGCTTTGTTCACTAGTGTATTTGCACTCAAAGCTTGGCGTTGATCCATGCGCATATCTAACGGTCCGCTATTTGTAAAGGAAAACCCCCTTGATGCCTGATCAAGTTGTGGTGACGACACTCCTAAATCAGCCAAAATCATGTCAAACTGACATCCCTCACTTGCCAGCTGTTTTGCAGCCGATACAAAATCGGAATGAATTAATCTGACCCCCTTCTCCGACAGAGGCTCTAAGCATTTTATTGCATTAGAATCCCGATCGACCAAAACGGAGTCAGCCCAGTTTTCGGTCACACCTAAAATACGGCTAGCATGACCACCATAGCCCGCCGTCAGATCGAGATAGCTCTCCCCTAGACTAGGTTTTAGTGTATCAAGCACCGCTTCAAGCAGTACCGGAACATGTTGACTGTTCAGAATATGTTCTTTACTCATCGTTTACCCCATAATAACACGAGGCCGACGATTTCGAGATCACCTAACTGGTAGTTACAGCTTTTTGTTTTAAATGTGTTTGTTTTTGTGTATAAGTTTCCAAGTTTCATGATCAGCCCTGAGGCGGTTACATTTATTACTTGGTTGAGAGACTTATGTGTGAGGTGGAGTTTTTTTGGGAGGTGTTTTTTTGAGGGAAGGTGCGCGGATTTTTTAGTGTGGCCCGAAGCCCACATGCTTAACTACCAGATAGTTGATCTCGAGAGTTTTCAGATACCAGATTCATCAAATTGTTAATGTGCTCTTGATTAGTGGTTTGTTTTTCTAAACGTCCGCTCCGGGCGCCATCAGACGCCAATACGCTCCTGCCCTTACGGCCACCAGTTCTCGGTTGATTCCGGCATAGTCAAGCAGGTGCTGCTCGATTGTGACTCGACCTTGTTTTTGGTCGAGATCTGCCTCGGTCTTGCCGCGTCTGAACTTGACGTTCAGATCAGCAATCTTCTCATCGAGAATACTGCCGCTGAGCGCCGGTTCGACTTCCCTATCCCAAATATTCTTTGGATACAGGTGAAGATACTGGCCGAAACCACGGGTAAGTATCACGCCGCCAGCAAATTCATTTCTTAGTTCGCTTGGAATCGTCAAACGACGCTTCTCATCAAGCTTCCTTTCGAAATAGTCTATACTAGGCATTTGGTAACTTCCTATGGCCTCTTACGCTTAGTTTTATTTTAATTTAGTGGTTTTTGTTTTTGTGTCGCGGTCTTGCCCGCTTTTGCCACTGACCTAACTATACTACCCACCAAAACCCACTTCAAGCCCATTTTTTACAAAAAATACCCCTTCGGACCTAGTTATCCGCAATTCTGTGGAAAAATTAGCCGGTTTACACACCTGGCCTATCTGTTAATAGGTATAGTAAAATACCCTACTGCGTCTTTTAGGGTATTCGTCTAGCTTATATCTTCACCGAAGTGCTTTTGTAGTCGCATCACGATCGAGCCTTCGTGACGTCCGAGCAAATCACTCAATTCTTTGACCGATACACCTTGTTGAAATTTCTCTTTTAATAAAACATCGTCAGCTTTTTGCCACGGCATATAGGCATTAGGGTGAACTTCACGCATTTTGGCGATTTTGGCCTGCCAACTTGTCGAGGCTTTCTTGGTTTTTTTAGTCTTTAGTTCGCCCTTGGCGCGACTTGCGGCCTGTTCGCCCAGATGAGCGAATCGCTTGGCATCATCAGCCGCTTTGGATCGCAAAACTACATCGATATTCTTGGCGTCATCACTGATTTGAAGAGCCATGCGATTTATGCCAGATAAATATAAATTGTGCAAATTTTTTACTCGACTCAGCGCAACATAGCCCATGCCTTCAACAAAAGCTTTTCTGAGATCAATTCGTGCCGAGTCTAGCGTCATACCCTGGGATTTATGAACCGTAATCGCCCAAGCTAAGCGTAAAGGAATCTGTGTGATACTAGCGCGTTTTTTGTCGCCATCACGCAGCTCCCAAGCGTCTGGCACCATCGAGACAACCTTGCCGTTCTTGAATTCGACAATCGGATAATCCGTTACCGGCTCGAACCCGATTACCGTTCCGATACTACCGTTAAAATACTTGCGCTGATCCGGGCTGTTTTTGACTGCCATGACTAAAGCCCCAAGTTTTAATTTCAAAACAGGCGGGGCCAGCACCGACCGTTGCAAATTATCGACGTAATTCTGACTGCCAGTGGTCGCTTGCGTATAAGTTACCTCGTCACCTTCGAGTAGTTGCAGTTTTGATTCGTTAATTTTATCGACATCAACATTGACGGTATGGAGTTCGGTCATTTCTTCGTCAGTATCGTCTTCGACGTTCAAACGACTCAATAATTTATCGACATGATACTGCCTCAATTCGTCAGCCCGCATAGCGTTTAGAATCGATAGTAGCTCTTCGTCGTCTTGGCGATGTTGTTCTTCTAGATAACAAATCACTGGATCAAGCTCCTGCCAGGCCCGACTATTAACCACAAAGCCGCCAGTCCTTGAACTACCGCGATTAATCGGTGGTAGCTGAAAGAAGTCACCACTCATAATAACCTGAATACCGCCGAATGGTTCGTCAAGTTTGCGGACCGCTCGACAAATCTCATCGACCATATCCAGCCGAAAATCGTGCATCATGCTAATCTCGTCAATAATCAATACATCAGTGCGCTCGATAATTTCGCGCCTGGTTTTGGACATATTCTCGATTAGACTTTGATGCAAAAAATCATTAATACCCATGCCGCTCCAGGAGTGAATCGTCGTACCGCCTAAGTGCGTTGCCGCCAGTCCGGTCGTCGCCGTCACCGAAACATGCTTGCCGTCACTTTTTGCCAGGCGAATAAATTGATTCAACAGATAGGTTTTGCCAGCACCAGCCGAACCGGTCAGCATCACGCTATGACCGGCTAGCATTACCTCTAGCGCAACCCCTTGTTTCATTAAGTCTAATTATACGCTAATTCGCGACCGATTACTTCTTGGATTTTTTGGAAATCGGTGCCATGAAATACAATTTGAGATAATAGATAAAGAACATCAGCGCCGTAATACAAATTGCCGTATAGGTAATCTGTGGCACGACGAATAATTCTTGTGGCTGAAAGTGCAGTTTGGGTGCTAATTCCACCGTGTAGGCTTCCCATGGCCGAGAAACTGACGAAAACTGGGCATTTAGATTATAGAGCGCCTCAATGAACGATCTAATTACGTAATAAACCGAAAAGAATAATCCGGTTAAAACTGGGTCGTTTTTGCGCCACAAAAAATAGCAGGCCCCGGCCAAAAATGCACCCAAAATCATCGCATCACCCCATACGAACAGACCCGTCCAAATAATTGGCCAAGTAATCACTGAGAAAACCGCGGTGCCACTAAAATAATTTATCCACCCGATGATTGATGACGTAAACGCCACCAACCCAAATATTAACAAGAATTTTTTGTGATTAGTCAT
>JAAXXM010000056.1 GCA_013334475.1 Candidatus Saccharimonadota bacterium
TTTCGAATTCACTGCGATTAAAGAAAAAGGCGAGTGAATGGTAATACGTTTCGGCTACAATTTCGGTTCGTCCAGTATCAACCAGACGCTTTATATTATCAATGATGTCCTGGCCCCAGCTTTCGGCCTGTTCAAGGAAAGTACCAGTAATACTCATCGATACCTTAAAGTCAGGGTGATCGTTCAGCATCTTTTCTAATAGCTTCATCATTGGACGATAGGATTTATCAGCGACTTTTCTAAAGACCTGTTCGTTATTGCGACCCGAATCGTACGCTGGATCATCGAAATAATCGTGTTTATTGGCAGTGTCAAAAACGCTATACTTTCTAACACGGTACGGTTGGTGTACGTGTAGATAAAGTACTATGCCTCGTTTTGTCATGCCACCACCCTTTGCATTGTTGATTTATAAATATTCATGCACTTAGCCGCAACATCCCTCCAGGAGATACGGTTATATTCATGTTGAACATCACTTTGTAATGAATATTTTAGCGCATTTGACGTCGCAATGCCAACAAGTTGGTCCGCTAGAACATCTTCATCCCAAAAATCATAGCGAAAAATACTATGCAGAACTTCTCCAACCCCTGATTGTTTACTAATAATCAGCGCATTGCCGTGATGGGCAGCTTCGAGTGCCGTCAGCCCGAACGGCTCGCTAACCGAACTCATGACAAAAACGTCGCCAACGCTATAAGCGTCGCGCCATTGTTTGCCACGAATAAAGCCAGTAAAGAAAACTTTGTCCGAGATAACGAGGTTAGACGCTAGTTGTATTAACTCGTCACGAAGTTCACCGTCGCCACCAAACAAAAAGACAAATTTATCATATTTCTGACAAGCTTTGGCGGCAGCCTTGAGCAAATTATTCAATCCTTTTTGGATAGTGAACCTAGTTATGGTCACGACTATCGTGTAGCCTTCATTCTTGAGCGCCTCTAGATATTTATAGGTACTGAAATCATATTCGTAACCATCGTTAAAGCTATCGACGTCAATAGCATTATGGACGACTTCGATCTTGTCGGCTGGGATGCCGTATTTTTGCATGATTATACTCTTGGTAATGTTGCTGACGGCAATAATTCGATCAGCCATCATCAACCCTTGGTATTCAATATCGTGTACAATCGGGTTGCCACTATCACTACCACTGCGATCAAATTCAGTTGCGTGGACGTGAACGATAAGCGGAAGGTTCGTCAATTCCTTTGCGCGCATTCCGGCCTCCATAGTCAGCCAGTCATGGGCATGAATGACCTCATAGTCGTTCTCGGCAACTAATCCTTCGACAAATTTGACATAACGTTTTTGTACACCACGCATATCCTTGAGGTCTTTCATATCAGCCTGGGATAGAGTTTTGGTTATGACTTTCGAGCTATCATAGGCACCAAGTCCATATCTCTGCAAAGGTGTCAATTTGGTCGCACTGTGAATCTTCATAAAATCAATACCTGGATGATGGGCGGTGTAGGGAATCACAAAGTCGATATCGGCACCCTGAATAGCTAATGCTTTGGACATGTGATAACAGGCTACACCTAAGCCACCACTGTTGTGCGGAGGTAATTCCCACCCAAGCATCAATATCTTCATTTTTTCTGTTTGCTATCTACCCTATGGGCGACACCACTCCTTATAAAATTACCCGTGTCCTTATCTGAAATTATAAGACACCGCTTGTGCTTGTGCAACACTAGGAATTAGGCATTTTTTCTGTTACAATATCGAAGTTACAAATAGCCGATAAAGGGGCATAGTTCATCGGTAGAATGAAGGTCTCCAAAACCTTAGAGGTAGGTTCGATTCCTACTGCCCCTGCCAAATAGGA
>JAAXXM010000006.1 GCA_013334475.1 Candidatus Saccharimonadota bacterium
AAAACGGAGATATAAATGTCATCAAAAAACACAAATGATACAGGTAATAAGAAAGAGCCATTTTTCAAAAAATGGGCGCCAGTGTTCGTGTTGAGCCTAGCACTAGCAATCATCTTGATTGACGCGACACTACTTAACGTTTCACTAGCAACGTTAGTCAAAGATTTTAACACCGATATTCAGAGTCTGCAGTGGGTAATTACTGCCTATTCGCTTACTATTGCAGCCTTGACGATTACCGGTGGTCGATTGGGCGATTTGTTCGGCCGTAAAAAGATGTTCGTAATAGGTGCAGCGCTGTTTGCAGCCGGTTCATTCATAGCTTCGATCAGTCAAGATGTCGGAACAATGATTTTAGGTGAGTCAATCATTGAGGGTATCGGTGCGGCTTTGATGATGCCGGCCACATCTTCGCTACTTGTCTCGAAATATCGCGGCAAGGATCGTTCGATCGCTTTTGGTATATGGGGCGGCGTTGCAGCTGCTTCGACAGCAATCGGACCGCTACTTGGGGGCTTTTTGACGACTTATTACAGTTGGCGCTGGGGCTTTAGGATTAATGTCGTTATCGCGGCTCTTCTTATTCTAGGATCGTTTATCATCAAGGATTATCGTGAGAAAGAGGAAAAGCCGCAACTTGATTTTGTCGGCGTCATTTTGTCGGCCTTGGGTATGTTTATGGCGATCTATGGCATCATCGAGTCATCGACTTACGGTTGGTGGACGGCGAAGAGTGCTTGGTCGATTTTCGGCAAAAATATCGATCTATGGGGCAATTTATCGATCACGCCTTATGCGTTAGCCCTAGGCATATTAACCTTAATCGGCTTTTTGTTCTGGGAAAAACGGATTGAAAAAACTGGCCGCACGCCTCTCGTGTCGCTACATTTATTTTCGAATCGTCCTTATATTTCAGGCGTGACAACATCTTCGATCTTTGCCCTGGGCCAGGCAGGTTTGATTTTTTCAATCCCGGTCTTTTTGCAGTCAGTCAGGGGTGCAAGTGCTTTTGATACGGGACTAGCAATGCTACCGATGTCGATTACGGCTTTGATTATGGCTCCAGTCGGTGGCATATTATCGCACAAAGTTTCGCCAAAAAGATTGGTTCAAGTTGGTCTTGCGGCTTTCGTTTCGGCTTATGCAATCGTCTATCTTTCGTTAAATGTCGATACGACAGTGGCGGACCTTACCTGGCCGTTCATTATCATGGGCTTTGGTATGGGTACGATGATGGCTTCAATTAGTAACCTCACGTTATCGGCTGTCTCACACGAACAAGCTGGCGAGGCATCTGGAGTAAACAATACACTTCGTCAAGTCGGCTCGACCTTGGGCACGGCCATTATTGGTGCGGTAATGTTGACGGCCGTATCGACGAACCTAGTCAACGGTATTAGTAACAGTACGGTAATTCCGGATAAATTAAAGCAGACTGTCATAACCGAGATATCCAAGCAATCTTCGAATATTGAATTTGGTGGCGGAGCACAGGTTCCGGCAACGATTCCTGCCGCGATTAAATCTGAGATTAATAAGGTTGGTTACGAGTCAATCGCTGACGCTAATAAAGAAGCTCTGGGCTATGCGATAATCTTTGGCATAGCTGGACTAATATCGACCTTATGGCTGCCATCAGGCACTAACGTCGAATTTGAAAAAAGTCTGGCCAGTCAGAAAACTTCCAAAGGAAATAAATAATGTTTCATCATATAAAGCCGCAAATCTGGGGAGTGACGACAGTTGGCGAGAGAGGCCAGATCGTCATTCCGGTCAAAGCACGTGAAGCACTGAATCTGCAAAAAGGCGAGCAGCTAGTGATGATTTCAAAGGGTGATAAATTTATCGGTTTCGTTAAAGCCAATGAGCTAACTAGCATTTTGAAGTCTTGGATTGATGAAATCGAAGTCTATAAAAAAGAAGACAATTAGTTTGGTAAATCTTTGAATAGATTGTAACGGATAATTTTGGCTGAATAATTCTCTGCTTCGCTCACAGCCGCACGGCAGTCTCGACTGGTCGATATCGATAGCTGATCTTCGCAAACTGAACGGTCGGTTGCAAACAAGCTGGTACCGAACATTAGTTGGTTAGTTTTGATACCGGCAAGGTCCAGAATCGTTGGCATGATATCGAGATGAGTTCCTTGACTCGCGTGAGTATTGCCGACGGTAGAATTAGGTAGCTTGATAAACAATGGCACTTCCTTTGCCTGATTGGATGAGTTGTCGTAGTTTATCGTACCAGCAGAAAAAGATGGTAGAACAGGCGTGTGATCGCCAAAAATGACAATTAGTGAATCTTCATATAGTCCGTTGGTTTTTAACTTGTCAAAGAATTTGCCGATCATACGATCGGTGTAATTTATATCTTCGAGGTATCCGGCGGTCCCGTTAGGGTAAAGGCTCGGATTGATATCTAGGCCTCTGGTGGTATCAGTAATTGAAAATGGTACGTGGGACGTTAGAGTGATTACATGGCTAAGACTTGGTTTCGCCTGATCTTTAATGTAGTCGGCCGTTCTAGCCAAAAAATCGCCGTCATTTAATCCCATATTGATTATTTCGCCTTTTGGATAATTATCGGCAGCATAAAAATTCTGATAACCAAGTGACCTGACGGCAATATCACGATTCCAAAAGTTTCGATTAAAGCCATGATAGACGTTCGCACTGTAACCATTTTTCGTAAAAAGTTTTGGTAATCCCGTAAAGTCATCATGACCATAGCGCACGAAGACTGCTGCATCATTCAATGGGAAATACGAACTATTGACGACAAAATCAGTATCTGAAGTGTGTCCAGCGCCAATTTTAAAGCGATCATTCGGAAAGAATTCGGTCGTTTTGGACAACTGGTCAAGATTGGGTGTTATTGCTTTGCCATTGATTTGCTGGTTGATGACGAAGCTGCCGAGCGACTCGACCTGTAACATGATGATATTCTTGCCCTTGGCTAGTCCCGTGTATTCATTAGTTTGGCTAGTCATTTCGTGTTGTCTTACCCAATCATTAACCGCCTGTTTTTCTTGTTCAGATAAACTAACTGTTGTCTCGTGAATGAATCGAGTTATGTCAATGGTGTGAGCTAGAAAAACACCATAATATTGAGCGGTTGATACTGTGTCATAGCCCTCGTTGAAAACATCGTTCAATTTAGTCGTGCCGACCCAAATTCCAGATACGATGAATACTACTATAGCAGTAGCCACTGCGCCTAGTGACAAGATTCTTGATGGTTTTTCAAATCGATGCTTGATTGATGCAAAGAATTTGCGAAAAATTATCAACAATGCGATATCGACAAATAATAGTGCCATCCACCACTTTATCAGTCCGGCGATAGACGATGAAACATCTCCGGTCTGTCCAATTTGTGCTAGTAGGCCGACGCTCGGTAGCGAAGAAAAATACAAAAAGTAAACTGCGTCGATCAAAATTAATGTCGATGCCAACGAAGCGAGTATGATAGCTAGGTGGTTTTTATATTTATTGATGAGTAATAGCGGTGAAAACAATAGCAAACAGGTCGCAAAACTCATAACGACGCCATCTAGATATTGATCGAATGGCCAAGTGACTCTGAGTACGCTGGTGTTAAAGGCTAGCAGTTTTGCAAAGGTAGTTACAGCCAGAATCAATACGATTGATTGGTTGGCAAAGAAAGACTTGAACTTGTGATTTTTTTTGTTAACGCTAAACTCTGGGTTTTCTGAAATCATGTCGATATTATAACAGCTAGAAAATTAGCGCAGACTAAAATTATTTCGCTTCAGCAGCTTTTTTAAAAGCCGCATCAAAGCTAGCGCGATCAAAACCAAGAATTTTTTGCATCTCGCCATCACCCCATTCTACGGTCGAGAATGGAACTCCCATTTGGCCGCTAAGCCGGATCATTTCACGAGCGGCAACTGGGTTTTGATCAACTAGGTAGTCTGTATATTGGACGTTCTGTTCATCGAGCCAACGTTTTAACATGACGCAGTACGGACAATGGACGGTGCTATAAATAGTAATTTTCATTTAATATATCTCCTTATTTTTTACAATTTTTACAAATTCCAATAATCGTCAACTGACCCGAAACGTCACAATCTCCGATGGATGACTCTAAGGTATCGATTATTTTGGCTTTGATATTGGTATCTTTTAACATTCCACAGACCGAACACTGAAAATGATCGTGAGGTTCGGTGTTGGAATCATACTGGATAGATCCATCTGGTGCTGGCGGAGCGATGCTAATTTCACCGCGACCACAGAGTCTGGTAGTTGCACGATGGATGGTCGTGGCGCTTAGGTCAGGATAGTTCTGCCTAAGTAGCTCAAGTAATCTAGCGTTGGTAGCATGACCTAACCTAGCTAGCTCATCTTCGATAGCTAGACAATATTTAGTTTGTCGTTTTTTTACTATAGACGTATTCATCAAGATAGATTATAGTATTATTAATTATTAATGTAAATAGTTTACAATAAGAAAATGAAAAAAGTATATATAGACGTTCGTGAACCTTATGAATTTGCAAGTGGTCACGTCAAAGGTGCAATCAATATTCCGCTGGATCAATTAATGAGCGGTGATTTATCAGACGCTCAGCTAACAAAAGATACATCGATTATCGTTTATTGTCGGACTGGCAGTCGCTCTGGTATGGCCAAGATGATATTAGACGACATGGGCTTTAAGAACGTCATTAACGGTATTAATACTTTGACCGTAAACGAGCGCTATTTGTAAGAGTCGTGTTATAATCATTCTTAGAACATTAAATTTTAAGTCAAAGTATCAAGAGTGCAGCGAGAGAACTAGCTCGATGACCTGCCGGCAACCGACCATCACGGGATGGTAGTGGTGCCAATTCTAGCCCTTCAATAGGGAAAGATGGTTGGGTTATTTACTCCTTCAACTTTCCTGGGCCGGAAAGATACGAAAGGAGTATTTTTTATGTCAAATTTTAGAACCGCCGAAAGTGTTTCTCCGAAACACCCAGACAAAATTTGCGATCAGATATCGGACGCTATATTAGACGTATATTTAACTGGCGATAAAAAAACCAGAGCGGGAGTTGATGTAGCAGGTGGCCACGGTCAAGTTTTTGTAACGGGTGAAGTGACATCGTTGACAAAAAAAGTTGATATCGAAGGAATCGTCAAGCGACTAGCTGGTGATGTAAAAGTCATCGAAAACATTGCTAGTCAAAGTCCAGAGATTGCCCGAGGTGTCGATATCGGTGGTGCCGGTGATCAGGGGATTATGATTGGCTACGCCTGCAGCGAGACACCCGAATTGTTGCCACTTGAAACAGTATTATCGAGACGTTTGTGCCAAGCGATCTATGATAAGTGGCCATATGATGGCAAGACCCAGGTGACACTAGATAGTGACGTAATTGTGTCGATTGTTGCAAGTTTCCAAAATGCGGCAAAAAATGAACTGTCTGATTTCGTTAAAAGTTGGCTCGATAACGAACCACTGGCAAAACAATCAGATAAATTGACTTTGCATATAAATCCGGCAGGTGACTGGGAAATCGGAGGTTTCACGGCCGATGCCGGGCTGACCGGTCGCAAGCTAATAGTCGATAATTATGGTCCACGTATTCCGATTGGCGGTGGCGCCTTTAGCGGAAAAGACCCGAGCAAAGTTGATCGCTCGGCTGCCTATATGGCTCGGAAGGTCGCGATCGATTACTTGAGGCAACGATCGGCCAAAGAAGTATCTGTCCGGTTAGCCTATGCTATTGGTTATGATCAGCCCCTCGAGGCATCGGTTATTATCGATGGCCAACAGGAAGAAGTAACTGGCTATGATTTATCACCTAATGGAATTATTAAATATCTTGATTTGCAAAGGCCGATATACGAACAAACTGCCAAGTGGGGGCATTTTGGACACAAAGAATATAGCTGGGAAGCTAATCAAACCGTTAATTAACACTAGTCAAGATTATAAAAATAATAATATAAAAAAACGCTTGCGCTTTTTAAAAATAGGTTGTATGATAAGACCACAAGCGTTATTGATAAACGCCATTCTTGACGTCATACTTTGTATTTGCTAAAATCAGATATGTGTCTCGCGCCGAAATTGATTTAAGATCGGACAACGTGGGGCCAAAGGAGTTAAAATCACATGCCAATTGCCGTCGAATTTGTGTCGTCAAGACGCAAAAAGATAGCCGTGGATGTGGTGCCTGCCGAATGGCAACTGTATTTGCAACAGTAAGAGTCGTTAGACTCAAAAATCCAAACTTTGAATTCAAAGTTTAAAAAAAGATAAAAACACCCCAGGCACCGGGGTGTTTTTTATGTTATTGCTTTAAAGCTTCCTCAATAGCGGCGGTAAATTTAGTGTCATCGCTCCAGGTGCTATAGTCGAGTTTTTTACCATTTAAGAAGAATGATGGAGTCGAGTCAACTGCTGCCTTTTGACCCAGGCTGTAGTCAAAATTTATTTTACTATTTATTTCTTTAGAGGCTATATCAGTTTTGTATTTTGCGATATCAAGGCCGATATTCTCGGCATAAGATAATAACTTTTTGTCCCGACTGTCAGCCGACAGTTCGGACCATTCTGATTGAAGAGCGTACAGTTTATCGTGCATCTGCCAGAACTTACCCTGAAGACCAGCGGCTTCGGCAGTGGCTGCCGCAGCTTTGGCGTTAGTGTGAATATATAGAGGAAAATTCCTAAAAACGAATTTTATCTTATCGCTATATTTACTAACGATTGCCTGGGTTTTGGGATTTTCGGTACCACAACCTGGACATTGATAATCACCGTATTCAATCAAGATTATTTTACTGTTCAAACTACCCTCTGTGTGATCAGCGATATTGCCGTTTTGCTTAGTGCCCACTTGAATCGTGTTAATGTCGATAGCACTGACATCAATTTTGTCGGCACCTGATATTACTATCATTAATCCCAAAATACCAGCCGTTAGTAGTGAAAAGATAATCCAGGCAGTTTTACTCAAAATATGGTTCCTCCAAAAAATATACTCAACCTATTATACACCAGAGGGTCTATAAAGGGGACGACGGATGGTTTACAATTAAGCTATGTTTACTTTGTTATTGATAGTAGGTCTAGTCTTGTTTACTGCTGCTATCTTGGTTTCGTCAATGTCGCCGATCAAAAGCTCGATAAGTGTATTTGAACTAGACCGTCGTTTGCAGCTTGGTGACGAAAAGGTTGTTTTCGAGAATAACAGGGAAAGATACTACGGTAATCTAAAGTCTATCATTGATACCATTAGAATCATTTTGATTGTTTCATTATTCGTCGTGTTAATTGCGACTTTAGGCTGGCTAGTCGGCTGTGTCGTCGCGTTTTTCGCATTGATTATTATTCAGATGCTATCCGGGTTATCGGTAATTATGTCGATTAGCCGCAACATCTACGAATCTATCGAACACCGGTTGATCGGGCTATTGGATAAATATTCGTTTTTGGCTTTTGTGTTTAAATCAACGGCTAGGCCTAGTGAACCAAAAAAACTTGGATCAAGGTTCGAAATCGAGCAAATAATCGATCAGTCTGATGGTGTCTTGAGCGATGACGAAAAGCGACTGCTATCGAGCGGGCTGCATTTTTTCCATAAAAAAATTAGAGAGATCATGGTACCACGTGATGAAATAGTCAGCATTGATATGAATGAATTTTTAGGTCCGCTGGTGTTAGACGATCTTCACAAGACTGGGCACAAAAGACTACCGGTAGTTGCCGGAGATGCCGATCATATTGTCGGAGTATTAAACCTAAGAGGTTTGATGTCACTTGATAATAAAAAGTCTATGACGGCCGGAAAAGCTATGGACGTAAAAGTCTATTATTTAAGGGATGATCAAAATTTAGATGTTGCGCTAGCTGCTTTTATCAAGACCCATACTAATATCATGATCGTAATCGATAAAAATAGACAAACTGTCGGCATTCTAACGCTTGAGGACTTAATCAAGACTATGTTTGGTCGTGAGGTGAGTGATGAATTCGAAGACTATGAAAGCCCGCATGCGGTAGCGAGACGTAAATAAGGCTAGCTTGGCTTGATTATAAGTGGTAGAATGTGAACAAATGACAATGTGGTTGAATATCGATAATAATCAACGGGTCGGCAACTAGCCGGTGCCCTAGTTGTGATATCGACCCAATCTCAGCCGCAAACTACTAATAACAGGAATTAACAATTTATGACAAGAACATTAGCACGAGAATTAAAAGACAAAGTTGGCCAGGTGGTATCGGTCAGCGGTTGGCTCCACAAAAAACGACTACTTGGTGGGCTGAACTTCATTACATTACGCGATCGTAGTGGCTTGACTCAGACTCTGGTTGAAAACAAAGACGAGCTTGAAAAGTTGCGCGGTTTACAGATTGGAACGGTTTTGACCTTGACTGGCACAGTTGTAGCCGATGAGCGAGCGCCGGGTGGTGCTGAACTGCATGATGTGACTGTAGTTGTCGATATGCCAGTAACTGATGAGCCGCCAATCGAAGTTGACAAGCCAATTTCACATAAATCAGAACATTTGGATACGCTATTTGATAACAGGGTTCTCAATATTCGTAATCTTCAGGAACAAAAAATCTTTAAGATTCGCGCCGATTTGACGCACTATATTCGTGACTTTTTACGTTCAAAAGAATTCGTAGAAATTGACACGCCAAAGTTTTTGGCCGAAGCGACGGAAGGCGGTGCCGAGGTCTTTAAACTAGAGTATTTCGGTAAGGTTGCCACTTTGGCTCAGAGTCCGCAGTTTTACAAGCAGATCATGGTCGGAGCTTTCGAGCGAGTTTATGAAATCGGACACTCTTACCGGGCTGAACCAAGCGCCACGACGCGACATTTGACCGAACTGACGATGCTCGATATCGAGATGGGTTTTGTGTCAGGTCATGATGAAGTCCTAGATATGGTGGCTGATATGACGCAATATACACTGAAAAAAGTCTATGAAGAACATGCTAGTGACCTCAAGAGTCTCAATGCGCCAGAGTTAAAACTATCGGACGACGGCAAGGTGCCGCGCTTTACGATTGCTCAGATTCACGATATGTACACCAAGGCTACCAAGACCGATACTACGGCTGAGAAAGACTTAATCCCAGATGAAGAGCGCTGGATTAGTGATTATGCTAGCAAAGAGCTTGGCACTGATTTGGTTTATGCGGTTCGTTTTCCGATTGAGGCGGCCAAGTTCTACCACAAACAAGATATCGAGGACAAGACGGTGCTATGGGGCGATCTGCTATTCAGGGGTCTAGAAATTGCGACCGTCCCACTACGCGAAAACAGCTATGACAAGATGATTGAACAGATGACTAAATCTGGCCTGGATGTTAGCCATGAAGGCTTTAAATATTATTTGCAAGCTTTTAAATTCGGTTTGCCGATGCACGGCGGCTGTGGCTTTGGTATCGACCGTTTGGTCCAAAAAACCATTGGTCTAGCTAACGTTAAAGAAGCTTGTTTATTCCCACGCGACATTAACCGTTTAACACCGTAGGTTATAGCAATATGGATGATCAAAACACACAACCAATCAAACAAACAACAAATATCCAAATCCAACCCATCATCCCTAAAGACAAACGTCGTCATTTTTTGGCGGCGTTTTTCCTTAGCTATATTTGGGGCGTGTTTGGGGCGGACAGATTTTATTTGGGCAAAATCTGGACAGGATTGTTAAAATTGCTAACGTTAGGCGGGTTTGGCATTTGGGCTATAGTTGACTTGGCGGTTATAATGTCGGGCGGTATGCGTGATAAAAACGGCCAAGGTCTAATCGATGCCGAAAGATATCGTAAGTTTGCATCGAGGACGGTTTCGATTATCTCATTTGCGACCATCATTCTTATCGCGCTATCGGCAGTGTCGCTATATTTTGGCTTCAAACAATTCAATGATAATGGCGGGTTTGAGCAACTGCTCAAAAACAATATCTCGAGTCAATCACAGAATATTGATGCCAGCAAATTACAAGAAACGCTAAAAAGCCTTAATATTAAATTTGACCAATAGGGCGTAGCGTTAGATAATGATAAAGATGAAAAAACCAATCGCCACCATCGTTTTAATACTTGCCCTGACCTGCGGGTTGGTGTCTATTGTAGCGGTCAAGGCTTTGGCACAGTCTGTTGGTCATAGCGACGCACAGGTTACTATCATCAAGGACAATTGCGTGACGATTAAATCGAACCTGAATCAATTACATGCCAGTGATGCGTTACTTCGAGTGAATATGGGCCAACTATACGAGTCGATGCTGACAAAACTAATGGATAAATTTAATAGCCGTTTATCTGATAATCATTATGATAACAGTAGTTTTGTGTTCGTGGCCGGTGGCTACAGCTCGACCCTTAACGCTTTTCGAACGGATTATATTGATTACGAAAAGCAATTATCTTCAACTATCGCGATTGATTGCGCATCTCATCCGAATGATTTTTATAGTGCCGTCAGTTCAGCCCGGGCAAAACGTAATCAAGTCCGGAGCGACGTAGTAAAGTTAAATCAATATTTGGATAACTACGAAACGGCGGTCAATGGATTCGAAATTAATTACCAGGCGACCCATACGGAGGCAGTCAAATGATTGAAGAAAATCAAACCGGAGACAACAAGTCTAGTAAGAGGCGTTTTATTATATTGCTAGCATCTTCGATCACAATGGCCCTAGCTCTGGTTGTTATTAGCATGTACATCTATGGTATCAGCGGTGCAGCGCAATTAGATTTGAGCCGTCCTGGCTACGTGACGGTCAGGTCTCAGGCTACCGATGGTAGTGTCGATGTCAATTACTCTAGCGTTGGTAATATCGACCAATCGTCAATCACTGATTTCAAGAAAGTATATTCTCAGCAATCACAAAAAATCAAAACTGCCGATGCTTTTTCGGGCGATCCTCTAGGTGACGATTCACTCGGGCTTACGGTTACTAATTAATCTTTGTCTGACCCAACTGTCAATTCGGCCGGCACCCATACATAGTACTAGTTGACTATTATCGAGATGTTTTACGATTTCGTTCCATAAATCATCATTAAAATCAGCGATTGAAACGGCATTTTTATTGGTCAAATTCTGAATTAACTCCTCGGGAGATAGTATTCTTAGATTTGGATCTTCGCGAGATAGGTATGTCGGTAGCCAATAGATTTTTTCAGCCAACTCGAACTGGTCGGTATATTCATCTCTTATGTGATGCTGTCTGATGTTTTGATGTGGTTGATAAACTAACACGACATTATCAGACAGTTCTCGGGCCATCTGTAAAGTAGCGGCAATTTCTATTGGGTGATGCCCATAATCTGAATAAAGATTAGGGGCTAGCTTTTCAAAGCGCCGATCAGTGCCAGGAAAATCAGACAAAATATCGTTAATATTTTGGTTTATGCCTAATTTCTCGATTGCCTTAATCGACAAAGTTGCGTTGCGACGATTATGGATGCCGGCGAGTCGCAAGTCAGGATTGATTTGTTGAGGGTCTAGGATATCGATTTCATTTATTTTTTCAAAAATATCTGACTGTTGATCGCGCCAAATAATCGTTCGACGACTTTGCGAGGCAAATTGTCTGAAGGCATCAAAATAGTCGTGTTTCGAAGGGTAGGTGTCGGGATGATCGTAGTCGAGAGAGGTAATCAAGGATAAATATGGATAAAAATGTAAAAAGTTTCGGTCAAATTCATCACACTCGTAAATAAAATACTGGCTGTCGGAATCGAACTCGCCGCTGGATCCAAAGCTAATCGTCGTGCCGATGGAATAGCTGACAGGAATACCGAGTTGTTTGAAAACCCAAATCAACATTCCGGTAGTAGTGGTCTTGCCATGTGTGCCAGCAACGGCAATCAATTTTAGATTTTTTTCCTTGATAATATGGGCCAGAAGCTCGTCACGTTTAGCGGTTTTGATGCCAAGCTTTCGGGCGGCTAACAGTTCAGGATGATCTTTTGGCAAGGCTGAAGTATGGATAAACCAGTCAATCGGACTTTCTAGATGACATTGGCGAAGGAATGTACCATTTTGACCAATATTGATAGTAATATTTTTCCGTCGCAGCTGTTCGGTCATCAACGATTCTTCTAGGTCTGACCCGATGACTTGATATCCGGCATCATGCGCAATCTCAGCCAGAGGTCCGACACCAACCCCGCCGATTCCCGAAAAATATATCTTCATGACTTTTAGTATAGCATCCATCTTTGATAGAATGGTTGATGTAAATAATTGAATCATAGGGTAGGCAAACGCAAGATAAAAATGTTGAAAAAGTTTTTTTATAGAGCACTCGAAGCTCGTCATTTTTGGCGATATGCTACCTTTAGCGAGATTGCCGAGATTTATGCGTCTAGGACGCTTAGGGTGATTGCTATGAATATAGTGGCTGGCTTTACGTCAGTCTATCTATACGAGGCTGGTTATAGCCTACAATTTATCATGATATTTTGGCTTGTCTTTTATCTAGCCAAGATGCCTCTGTCGTTTTTTGTCGGCTATTTCATTGCCAGGTTCGGGCCGAAACACGGCATTTTGATTAGTAACCTGTTGTATGTGCCAGCCATGCTATCGCTTGGACTGATGCCAAAATTAGGCGTTACTAGCATCGTTCTTTGGGGCGTCTTTATGGCGTTATCGGCTACGATTTACCACATCTGTTACATGGTCGATTTTTCAAAAGTAAAAAACACCGAACACGCTGGTAAAGAATTAGCCTATATGAATATTTTAGAAAAAGTTTCGATAGGTATCAGCCCAGTGGTTGGCGGATTGATTGCTTTGTGGTTTGGACTACAGGTTGTAATATGGGTGGCGGCGATATTATTTGGCGTAGCGGCTTTACCGCTATTCAAGACGACCGAACCAGTCAGGACTCGCCAAACGATAGATTTTGCTGGTTTTCCTTGGAGCACGGTACTAAAAAGCATTATTGCCCAAGTTGGAGTTGGCTTTGATACGGTTACGTCCGGCGTAATTTGGAGTATGTTTATCGTTATCGTCATTTTCCCAGGTGCTGGTTGGGATATCTATGTGACGCTAGGTGTATTGTCATCCGTCACTATTCTGGCCGACATTACGTCGTCGTACGCCTACGGAAGACTGATTGATGGCAGTCATGGCGGGCGACTGTTGAGATATAGCGCGATCGCTAACGCCGTCGTTCATATGTTTCGACCGTTCGTATCTTCACCGGTCAGTATAGTCGGTGTAAATATCATGAACGAAATGGCCACTACCGGCTATACGATGTCGTTCATGAGGGGTGTGTTTGACACGGCCGACCTATCGGGACATCGAATACTTTATTTGAGTCTAAGTGATATGGTCGCTAATTTTGGCGCGGCCATAGCCTGCTTGTCGCTGTTATTGCTCAGCTCATCAATCGGTGATATCGATGGTATAAAAATCTATTTCTTTATTGCCGCTGGTGCAGTCCTGTTGATTGGCATGGCAAATTTCAGCCTCTACCGCAAAAAAGACACATGATATACTAGTCATAAGAAGAAACTTGGCGTGGGGTCATAGAGTGGCTGATAAAAGACAAATCAGACAGAGTATCAAGAAGCTACAGCGGGTAAAGACCTGGCAATTGGTTTTGATTTTAATTTTGATAATTTTTGTCAACGCAACACTGCTCAGGCTGAATAATGTCGGTATGGTTGAGCGCCGCAAGGCAGTTATCAGCGCTGACGAAATAGGTGATGATAGGGTCACCCAAGACAGACTTTATGATTTGCAGAAATACGTGACGTCGCATATGAATACCGACATGGGCAAGGGCATGTATTTAATTGGCGCTCGCAAGCGTGATGCCGCGGCTATTTATGCGTCAGCATCGAATGACAGTAATCCTAATGGCAATATCTATAAAAAAGCCCAAGAAGTTTGTGCGCCGCAATTTAGCAGCTATTCATCGGCTTATCTGCAATGCACGATGAACGAATTATCGAAATATCCGGCCAGCTCTGATCTGATTAGCCAAATCAACCTGCCATCGGCTGAAGCTTACCTGAGGGTCTATGCTTCACCGGTCTGGTCGCCGGATTTTGCCGGCTGGTCGCTTGTCGTATCTGTAGTGATTTTGATAATGATAATAGTTAGAATTACTAGTGTTATTATCCTTAGGATAATGCTCAAAAAGCACTATAGTAGTATATAAACTGTTGACATCTGGTGAGCGATTCTGTAATCTACTCCTGTATAGCAATAATAGGAGGTATAAGGAAATACTATGGCTTACAAGCATACAAACTCAAAAGGTGTAACTTACTACTTGCACAGCACAGACGTAACTCTACGCGGTGGCAAGAAGCAAACGATCTACTTCTTCGCAAAAGTCGAGAAGAACGCTAAGGGTACTCCAGTTGACCTACCATCAGATCGAATCGTCAAAGAAAATCCACGCAACGGCTTTTTGACAATCAAAAAGAAATAGCTATTGCAACATAAGCACGTTTGGTAGTATATTTATACCAAACAAACAGGTGCCGAAAGTGCCCCCGGTAACGTGGGGCATTTTTGTTTTCAAAGTTGTATAATAGATTCAGCAATAATGGAGCTAGAATGGCAATAATCGAAGTAAATAACCTCAAAAAAACCTATGATGATGTTAATGTTGTTGATGGGGTCAGTTTTTCAATTAAAAAAGGCGAGATTTTTGGAATATTAGGGCCTAATGGCGCCGGCAAGACAACAACTCTCGAAATGATGGAGACCCTGAGGCCGATTGATGGCGGATCGGTCAAGATTGATGGCATTGATGTATCAAAAAATCCACGACGAATTAAATATCTGATTGGCGTTCAGCCTCAATCGCCGGCATTTCAGGACAAAACCCGTCTCGTCGAGGTAATCGAGATGTTCGCGGCGGCTTACGGTGAAAAAGTCGATCCGTATGAGTTTTTGCGAGATGTTGGATTGGAGGACAAGGCTCACAATTATGTCGAGGAGCTGTCGGGCGGTCAAAAGCAGCGTCTTAGCATCACCACGGCCCTTGTGCACGGTCCAAAGGTCTTTTTCTTAGACGAACCGACTACCGGTCTTGATCCGCAGGCTAGGCGCAATTTGTGGGATCTAATCGAGAAAGTTCGCGATCGCGGGATCAGCGTGATTATCACGACCCATTATATGGACGAGGCCGAAATCCTGTGTGATCGGATTGCTATCATGGATGCTGGCAAAATCATCGCCATTGACACGCCTAAAAATTTAATCAAACAATTATTAGCTCGTGGTTTCAAAAAGAAGCAACACGTCGAACAGGCCAACCTGGACGACGTATTTATTGATTTGACCGGCAAGGCGCTGAGGGAGTATTAGTATGAAAAAGCCATTCTTTACAGTCATCACTTTTGCCAAGATTAACACCCGAAGGTTTTTTAGGGATAAAATGGCCATATTTTTTAGCGTAATCTTTCCACTGATTTTTTTGGCAATTTTTGGCATGCTCTATAACAACAATAATAATGTCTCGTTCCGAGTTGCGGTTATTAATGAATCAGACAGTGCTTTTTCCAAACAATTTGTTGAAGAGATGGGCAAGAACAAGATTTTTAATATCAATAAAGACCTGGATACGGTTGATAAGGCAAAGATAAAAATGCAAAATTCCGAGCTTGACGCGGCCATCGTCCTGCCAAGTAATTTTGGCACAGTTGCATCAGGTAACGCCTATCCGACCGGCCAGGCAAGGGTGGTCTATACCGAGAATAATCAACAGTCAGCTACCACTTTGGCTAGCATTCTAGAGGCGCAATTCAAAATCATTAATTCCAAGCTGGTGCCGACCGTTACGCCGTTTACTGTCACGACTGAGGCAATCAACGAGAAAAGTCTATCTAGCTTTGATTATGCTTTTGCCGGATTACTCGGTTTTTCGATTATTGGCATGGGTATTTTCGGGCCGGTCAATGTTTTCCCAGAACTTAAAAAAATGGGAATTTTACGCCGTCTGTCAACGACTCCGCTTCGGACTTGGCAATATTTCTTGGCAACCATGATTGGCCAGATGGCAATAGGCATCGTTAGCCTGGCTGGTATGTTCATAATGGCTATATCTTTATTCCATCTGAAAGTTGTCGGTAATTGGCTGGAGTTATCGGTCTTTTTGTTAATCAGTGTCATGATGATACTAGGTATTGGTCTAGCGATTGGCGGTTGGGCCAAGAATGAACGTCAGGCTGCGCCACTATCCAATATCGTTGTTTTTCCGATGATGTTTTTGTCCGGAACTTTTTTCCCACGCTTTGCAATGCCGGAATTGATTCAGGCAATCTCGAGCTTCTTTCCATTGACCCCTGTAATTGACGGTATCAGATTAATCGCTAGCGAAGGCCGACATCTAACCGATATTTTGCCGCAAGTCGGTCTGATTGGAGCTTGGTTCGTAATTATTTACGTCATTGCTTTCCGTGTTTTCCGCTGGGAATAATTGATAATTATGCACAAATATGTTATAATAGGGCGTATATGATAGAAAAAGAATATACCAATAACTTTATTGAACACCAAAAACTAACTTGGCGCCAAATCCCGTCTGAGATAAAAGCTTCGGTCGAGCGTGCGGTTGACGACCATGATAATGGTTCTAATCCTAGATTTAATGCTGAGAAGCTTGTTCGAGACCTATTATTGCAGAAAGGAATAGAGTTAATCGAGGATGAAAACTTGGATGGTCCGAACGTTGATTTATCTGAACATCGCCAGCATTTATCAAAGGCGCTCGACTTATTCTTGAAACACTCTCAAATAGTTGGATTCAAAGAATCAAGCCATAAGCCAAAGATAGCGGACAGGTACTCATCTGACCAAATCGAAAAAATTGGTTCTGGGAGTGACAAGATTTTAAATAAAGCTTACCAGGAATTCCAGGCAGCTTATGGTGTTGATGCCATGGTTGAGGCCGGTATGACTGATTATTCGGCTAGATATAATGCGAATCTTGATGCCACTGATTTCAAAGAACAGCATACTGGTCCGAACAATCGGGCCAAGGTCAAGAAACTTCGGTCAATCATCGGTGATAGGCCATAGTTTTGAACTAATATTTTAGGCTCAATTAGTCTATAATATGAATTGTGAAATACTTCAATTTCTTTTTGAGGGTAGCTTTCGTTACGGCGTTGGTAGCTTTTGGCTGGAGCTTTTACAATCTCAATCAAATAGGCCGAGTCGATAATCTGAATAGTGCCACCAAGTCAGACCCTGTCCAGACTGCTATAGCCAAAATGGATCCGATTATATTCAAAACAGCTGCATATACTTATACGGCCTCTCCATCGTATGATTACACGATAACCGGTATCGTTGTTAGTAAGCAAGATTATGAACCGCAGGAAACTGACGTGACTCTGCCGATGCGCTATGACATTTGCATGGTATGGGGCAAGAACGCGACCAGTGGCATTTATTTGTCGCCCGACGTGAGTTTTTCGCAGAATCAGCGATTTTGTAACTTTAATTATTCTGGGTCATTGGATTTCAACAAGGCCGAGCTTTCTAATAACCATATCGTAACTACCGATCAGGCGATTTTGGACAAAATAAAAATGATACGTCGCGGTGACGAGATATCAATAACTGGCTATTTGATCAATATGAACGCCATGCCGAATTCATCCGCCGTTTACGATAGTACCAAGGTCACCAAGTGGGATACGAGCATAACTCGGACCGATACTGGCGCTGGTGCCTGTGAAGTGATTTATGTAAAATCACTGGATATTCTAACCGACTCGCACGTGCTCGATAAACAGCAGAATCAATATTCATTATGGGGTCTAATAGGAACTTCATCGATGTTTATAATCGAGTTGTTTATTATCATGTTATTCGTTAAACCAAAGACCAGAACCGCGTCGGGCTTTATAAAGGATTAGAAGGGAAATAAGGGTTTTGCTTAGCTGACAGATAGGGACTAAATTTGAACCAAGTTAGCTGATTTATTTTATAGAGAGCTGGCTATCTATGTCTATCTGTATTAAAGATACCGACAAAAATATGTCCACTTCTTTCGCAAACACGGTATAAAATAATCACCCTGCGGTGATTATTTTGTTTAAAGCGGTTATACTTAAATCATAATGTACAAAGTTAATTCCAAATTAGCTGGTTTTACTATTATAGAACTACTGGTGGTGATAGTGGTCATCGGCATTATGGCAATCATCGTTATTGTTTCGTATTCTGGTATCCAGAACAGAGCTACCATATCTTCTTTGAAGTCTGATTTGAGTAGCGCGTCTAAATTATTATCTATGGATTTAGTGATGAATGGGGCGTACCCGGCTTCACTGAACGATGTTAGTAATGGCAGTGGTGTGCCAGCTAGTCCGGGAACGGTATATGATAACTACTATCCGACTTCGACTGGTTTTTGCATAACGGCAAGGCGTGATACGACCAGTTATAGAATAACGAATAACAGTGTTGCCAGGCCTGGTGTTTGTTCTGGTCCAAATAAAGACACGTTTTCGTTAATTAAGTGGAATACTTGGATCGTAGGATCTGGCGGTGCAACTAACTACAGCGTAAACGGCGACGGCAACTCCAGAGTTTTGGACACAAACCCGTGGGGTGTATCGGATGTTGTTTGGAACGTTAGTAATCAAGATTTGGCCAGTGACGCCGATGGTGGTTGGAACGGAGCGAACTTTAATATAGACAACACGAAAAAATATCGATTCTCGACATTTATACGTAGAAAAGCCATTGGTAACGGTAGCTTTTATTTAGGGACACATGGCTATCCGGATGCGGTTTTAAATCGCAGTGATGGCGCGGCAAGTACTAATCCATATTTTAGTAGTCGTGCATGGTGGGGAAATGTAAATGATTGGTATTTGGTTATTGGGCATATCTGGCCGGCGGGAAGTGGTACCGGTGCTGCGACGTCAGACTCTGGTATATATACCATGGGCGGTATAAAACTATTCTCTAACTCGGACTTTGTCTGGCAATCGACCACAACCTCGTCGCATCATCGTTCATATTTGTATTATTCGACAGATGTTACGACAAATCAGCAGTGGTACCAGCCGCGGGTAGATATTATCGATGGAAACGAGCCGTCAATTAGTGAGCTATTGAATAACTCGTTTTAGCGATATTGGTCAAATAAGATAAGCCCATTAATAGATGATAAGATAAAGGTATGAAAGAAAAAATTTTACAAGGTTCATATACGATCAACGCTCCCGTCGAGGACGTTTATCGGATTATTTCGGATTTCGAGAGAGCGCCCGAATATTTCCCGATAGTGGCAAAATCAATGAAGGTCATTAAAAGGGACGGTAATAATCTAGAGATTGAGGCAACGTCGAATACTTTTGGCATGAACTTTAAGGTAATCATGAAGACGACGTTGATGCCGAACAAAGGCTTCAAATCAATCAATGAATCAGGTCTGGCGATAGAGGACGAGGTGTTTTCTTTGGTGGCAATTCCCGAAGGCACACGGATTGATTACATAAATAAAGTAACGATTAAAAACAACATTCTCCGTGCGTTTTCAAGGTTGATTATCGGTAAAGGCGCCCTGAAATTTTGGGAATTTGCTTATATCAATAGACTCAAAAAAATCCTTAAGGCCTAGGACATAGCGGCAAATAAAAAATCACTGCCACGCATGGAGTGATTTTTTATTGGTGGGGGCGGTTGGAGTTGAACCAACTACCAAAGCGTTATGAGCACCCTGCTCTAACCGGTGAGCTACGCCCCCTCAAGACATCTGCTATTATAGCGTATTATTATCTGTTAGGCTATAATTATTTTGAGGCAAATATGAAAAAAATAAACATCAGGCGGTTATATTATCACGTTAGTACCCAGTATTTTACGCTCAAAAATGCCGTAATCGTTTTGGCGTTGATTATTTCTGTTGGTTGGATTTGGGGATCATTGGGTGTCATGCAGCGTAATTATGGTTTGCAGAAAGAGTTAGAAGACAAAAAACGCCAACTCTTAGTCGCACAGCTCGACACCAAAAACGCTCAACTAGCGCAAAAATATTACAAGACTAACGAGTATAAGGAATTGGCCGCACGGCAACTATTAGGGCTCGTAAAGCCAGGTGAAAGTGTCTTGATCCTGCCGCCAAATTCACAGGAGGCCATCAATGCCGATAGTAAATATGCGACTAAGAGTGTTGTGCTTGGTGTTGTGTCAAAAAGCAATTTTGAACAATGGATGGACTTTTTGTTCGGCGTTAATAATCAAAAAATATCGGGGTAAACCCAATATTCTATTGTCAGGCGAGCTTGCAAAATAAAACTCATCTGTTATACTTGGGTTAAGTGTTAATTCTACACCAATGACGCGGGGTGGAGCAGCGGTTAGCTCGGATGGCTCATAACCATCAGGTCGCAAGTTCAAATCTTGCCCCCGCAACCAAGAATAGACGACCATTTTATATGGTCGTTTTTTCTTTTAGCTTAGTTTGCCGGCGGCGACTCTGACCGCTTCGCTCCAGGAAAGGAAGGCGTGGGGAAGACTGGCGATGTCAGCGGCCGTCAAATGCTGGCTAATTGCCAAGGCTAGTTCGTGAATGATTTCGCTGGCGTGTGGCGCGACGATTGACGCACCGATAATTACACCTTTTTTGTCGGTAATAATTTTAACAAAGCCGTCGCGAAAATCGGCCGTATTGCTGCGAGCGATGATATTCAGTGGGGCAATGGCCTTGTTAATGGCCAGGTCACGTTTGTGGCAGTCATCCTCTGACAAGCCAACGGTCGCAATATTCGGATTAGTAAATACTACTTCTGAAACGGCGGTGTAGTCGGGTGAAATTTTGTTGCGTCGCAAAATATTGTGAGCAACAATTTGGCTCTCAAGTAACGCCGTGTGCGTGTTGCTATTTTTACCCAGAACGTCACCAGCGGCATAGATATGTTTGACGTTGGTTTGTAGAAATTCGTTGACATCAATGCCTTTGGCGCTAAATTTGACGCCAGCGTTTTCAAGTCCCATATCGACGTTCGGATCACGACCGGTCGCGATCAAAATTTCATCGACTCGAACTGACTTTTCGGTACCAGCGCGCGAAACGATAACGCGTTTTGAAAGGCCGTCTTTTTCAATCGAAACGACTCTGGATTGAGTAAGGGAAGTAACGCCTTTTTGGTCGGCGAGGATTTTTTCCATTAAGTCCCCTATCTCGCTGTCTTGGTGCGGTAGTAGTCGCGACGCTTTCTCGACGATATAGACTTTGGTGCCAAAAGTGGCCATTAGTTGGGCAATTTCGACGCTCGTGTTGCTACCGCCGATAATCAACAGGCTCTTTGGTGGCCTAATCGATTCGAGAATCGTTCGAGGAGTCAGATAGTTAATGGTACTGATTCCTGGGATTTCCGGTACTGACCAATTCGCGCCGGTTGCAATCAAGAAGTTAGCAGCCGATAAATGACGTCGATTAATACTGATCTCATTTGGCGATAAAAAGTGGGCCAGACCAGAAAAAGTATGTATTCCTTGATTATCGTAATACTTTCGATTACCGCCGGCACCGGTTCGTTTGACTGCCAAGTCTTTCCAGGCTCGAATCGAAGGGTAGTTATAACCGAGCGTTGCCGAACGTAGTCCGAATCGTGCGCCATGTCGAACCTCGTCATATAGGCTAGCGGCGTGTAGCAATGCTTTGGTTGGTATATCTCCCCAATTTGGCGAGTCGCCGCCGAAAGTGTCGGCTTCGATGATTGCCACGCGTTTGCCGCTTTTTGACAAGGTCGTTGCAGCGGCACTACCGCCTGGTCCACTACCGATAACTATCAAATCGTAATCAAATTCATATTTTTTTGCCATTATCAGTCCCCCTTTGACTAAATCGTAATGCGATATTGTTCATATAAATATGCTGCTTCTGGATGGTATTTCTTTAGATGTCTTGAAGTGACGATACGCAAGTCTCCGGACGTCACTTCTGGCCGTGTAGCCAGCCAGCTTTCGACTGCGTCACACACTAAATCGGCGGTGTTCTCGGCTTCACCTTCGTAGGCGCGAACACTGCGACAAGCCGCGATTATACTAGCCTTTAGTTTGTCGCGCACGAATTTCTCAGTCTGCCTTTTGCCACCGCTTTTTACTATGTCTGCCGTCAGAGCCATGTCAGATCTGTCCAGCAACGGCCGTTATTATTTCGTTCATATAAACAAAGAAGCTGAGAACAATCAAACCGGCACCAGCGATAAACTGCAAAAAGTATTTATTATCTTCGCGCCATTTTTGAATCCGTGCAATTGTGTGACCGCCGCTGATTAATATCCATATTGCAATTATCGGTAACATCGATACTAATGTATAGATTCCGATTCCGATTAATTGCCAATTTGGTGATAGGCGAATCAGGGCAAGTGCAGCGATAAAAAGCGGGGCAATGATAAACAAAATCTCTCCAACAACGCTGCTTAGTCCCAGGCTGAACGCTTCGGCGCTGATTTTTGTAGCCTTGGTGCGTTTGACCAGATAGCTAGCCATGTCGCGAGGTATCCATAACGACGTGCCTTTTTCTTTTCGGTAATAAAACAACCAAACCGCAAGCGCGATGCCGACTAATAATCCGCAACCGATTGACCAAATAGCCTTGGGCGCGGTTGGTCCGAACAGGTCGATAAGAGCTAGCGATGTAAACGATAGTATTAAAATAGTCATGATTGCCACGCCGCCTAAAAAGCTGGACGTTAGCCTTAATAATTTTGCTTGTGATTGTTTGGCACCAATTGAGTGACCACTTAAAAGAGACAGAACGCTAACACTCAGTTGAAAGCTGGCGTGGGTAAGCGCTGCGAGAGTAACGATGGCGAGCGAACCGGCTATATCCATTTTTTATTTTGTCTTTTCCCTATCTATAATTTAGCATAACCGTGAAAGATAAGCAAAATAGTTTTAGAATATTGTAAAATGGTATTGCTTTTTTGTAACATTTATGCTTAAATAAGACTATCAAACAATAAAAACAAAAAAAAGGAAAAATATTATGAACATGGACATGCAAGGCGAAACGGTTGAAAATGTCACTAAAAGTGAAATTTTGGGCCTTGGCGACCTAGCAAGCTGGGATCGACCACGCACGAAGGAGCAATTACTTAACTTTATTGCCCTTCGCGAAGCGGCGTTAACTGATTTTAACGACGAAGAGTTCTAAGTCGTGTCCGGTCAATATAACACTCCGCCATAAGCGGAGTGTTTTTGTGTTATCATTAGCCTATGAGCCAAGTATTTGATCGCATACACAAAGAAATATCTGACTACAAAAAAGACCAAGAAAAACGACGTGAGATTGCAAAAAAATCTATCGAAGAAGCGCTGGCCGAAGATAGGGCGATTCTGAATAAATCAGGCGTGAAAGAGATTTTTGAGGAGATTAGAAAGAGTGGATTGGTTAAGTTGAGGTCAGAAAGGCAGGGTAAAAAAACCGGTTTTTGGGCAAAGTTATTTAGCGAGGACGAGGCCTATGCTAAACCTAGTGAACTGGACTATGTGCCGGCCGAGATCATTGATAACGGTTATTCGATTTCCTTACGTTTTGACGAAGGTCCGGATGGCTGTAGTGAAATCAGGATTGCCGTCATAGGTGGCGAATTGAATGTCGCGCATGGCTATAATCGGGTCGATTACACTCCGATTGGTCCAGGTGAAATTGCCGACGCCATAGTTGATAGTATCAAGAATCCTTTACGAATTAATAATGACTCATATATAGAATAATCATGTTTGCAAATAAATTAAAACCAGGTGATGAAATCAGAGTAATTGCGCCGTCAAGGTCGCTCGACATTATTACAGAAGAAGTTAGGGAAATCGCTAACGCCAGGCTGGCCGAGTTGGGATTCAAGGTTAGTTTTGGTCGGAACGTCGAACAGATCGATGACTTTAAATCATCCAGTATTGAGTCACGGATAGAGGACTTGCATGAGGCATTTTGCGACCCAAACGTCAAAGGAATTCTGACGGCGATCGGGGGATTTAATAGTAATCAATTATTCGACCATATCGATTGGGAGTTAATCAGACAAAATCCAAAAGTGTTATGCGGCTTTTCGGATATCACTGCCCTTTCAAATTCTATTTATGCCAAGACTGGGTTAGTAACGTATTCCGGTCCGCATTATTCGTCGTTCGGGCAGAAGCTATACTTTGACTTTACACTTGATTATTTCAAACGATGCCTGATGTCTGATGAACCAATTGTCGTGATAGCTTCGGACAAATGGAGCGATGATCACTGGCACGCCGATCAGGACAATCGGGTATTGATTGATAATCCTGGGCATTTAGTAATTAATGAGGGGCGGGCTGAAGGCAAGATTGTCGGCGGCAATTTATGTACGTTCAATTTACTACAGGGAACGCAATATATGCCAGATTTGACGGATAAGATTTTATTCATAGAAGACGACGTCATTGGCAATGGTTGGGATTTTGCCGAATTTGATCGTAACTTGCAATCGCTGATTCACTTGCCTGCCTTTGCGGGCGTAAAGGGAATTGTAATCGGCAGGTTTCAGAAAGAATCGGTAATCAATGACGATTTACTAAGGCAGATTATCAAATCCAAAAGAGAACTCGACCACTTGCCTGTTCTATCTGGTGTTGACTTTGGTCATAGCGATCCAAAAATAACTTTTCCGATTGGTGGCAAGGTTGCAATCGATACGATAGCGAAAAGTCTGACTATCGTTAGCCACTAAATTATCTGACAAAAATCGCCAGGGCGACAATGACGCTAAGTATGCTTGATACGAAATTGACCATGTCGTTATTCATAAAGCTGAGGCCGGACTTTTGATGATTTTGTTTATCGTGAGAGTATTTGGCTTCGGTAATAGCTTTGGTCGAGTTATCAATATATTTGACCTGAAGCGAGGCGCCAAGCACGCTATCGATAACCGAACCCAACGCACCAATAGCGGTAATCATGAAGAGCGTCTGGATGACGAACAACCATGACTTATCTGTGCCAGGATAAAAACTGGCGACAAAAACGACTGCAATCATCAAGGCGCCCATAATCGAAGCAATCGTACCGAGGGCGCTGACACCACCGGATTCGCCTTTACGAATCGGTTTAAATGTTAATATCGAAACGGTAGCACCTTTATTTAGAACGCCAATTTCTGATGCCCAGGTGTCAGCACAGCTGACGGCAATCGATGCGATTGTCGTGATTAAGATAGATTCGGATTTAGTTATGAAGTAGGCAAGAGATAAAATAGCCGGAATCAGTCCACTAGCTAGAACTTGTTTGTAATTGCGACTAGTTTTGTGATATTCGGTTGATAGCTTGGCTTTGTTGGCTTTTTTGAACTGGGTAATAACGCTCGATGAAATAAAGAACAGGATTAATGACGTCCAGGTAACTAGACCAGCAAACACATAAATGGCGGTGCCGATAATAGTCGCGGCAATGACGCCGCTGCCGCTCAGAGATTTACGGAAATAGGCTGCAATGGCAACTAGTTCACTGATGGCGAATCCGATAATAAAGCTGATAAATATTGGCTGACCACCGATCGATGTGATGATGTAGAATATCAACGACGTACCGAGTGGCACCGTGATATTGTCGAGACCCTTTGGCGTAATTAGTTCGATAAATGCGGCACCGACTGCCACCAGGACGCTACCGATAATCGCGAAATCCGATGCGAAATTAGCGAAAACTATGTAGGAAATAAACAAAGAAACCAGGAACATGGTCGTCGTGCCGGCAACGGTTTTATTGTGTAGTAATTTGCGCTTGCCGTATTTCTTGCCGATATAACCGGCCAATCCGTCACCATAGCCCATAATCAATATGCCCAGTGCGCCTAAATATGGCATTTTTAGATAGAACGAGGCGATTACTAGTATTAATAGGGAAATAGGGTAATAAACCGTGCCAAGACTGGTTTGTTTATCTCGCTCCATGGCTTTGATAAGATTCAATTTGTATGAAGCGTAATTAAGCAGAATGAAAACGATTGGCGGAATACAGGCTAGCCAGACATTGTCAAAAAAGAGAATTAATATAAACCACCAGTTAGACACGCCGATATGGATGAATTTTCTGGACCCCTCTTCATCGAGTAGTCTGCGTTTTTGCAAAAACGATGACGTTGCGATGATAACGCCAATGAAAACGAACGATAATATGATGCCGAGCGTATTTCTTTCCATATTTATTCTCCCCTTCGTAAATAATTATCGCACTATTTATTGAAAATGACAGTAGAAATAAATGTTGGATTTATTAGAGCATATGTGGCATAATAATGTGGCTCTTTGTAGATTAATTCAATATTTTTGAACGCCCAAAAACATCGAGGTGTTTATGAACAGTATTGTGTATGGCGATGTCGTTCGCCCTGCGAATTACGATGACTATGAGTGGGCTATTAACTTGCTTTCGCGAGCTATGGGTCCGTTCTACGATTGTGATTACAGAGCACGAACCAGGCGACTATTTGATCAATGTGTTGGCGATAACAAGATTGCCGGCCATTATCTGGCAGTTGCTGACCTGAATCTTCGGCCGACTGGTCTGGTGCATGTCGTCGAGCGTAAAAACTCGATACTTAGCATTGGTCTTTTGGCTGTTAGCGAAGAGCATCGCGGTAAGGGTGTCGGCGGGAAATTGCTGAGCTTTGTCGAAGGACATGCGAGGGATAATTTTCTCCGCTTTATACACTGTACGGTGGCAAGCGCTAATAACATAGCACTGAGATTTCTTAACGCCAACCGATTCAGTGTTATCGACACCATCAGCAAGCGACATCACGGCCAAGTCGTCGATGAGACGATTGTTGGTAAGATGACCGACGAAGAAGATTGATGTCGAAAAGTGTCCTAAGCCATGACACTGTCGCCTAAAACTAGGTGATGAAAAACTGGCTTTTT